>NZ_JBFPFS010000003.1:0-293279 GCF_047978125.1 Burkholderia sp. LFS061
GGTCTCCGCGCCCGGCCGGGGGCCGGGCGCGGCGGCGCGGCGCGCGCCGCCGGGCCGGCTTCGGCGTCGGCTGCGCAGCCGTCGCGTTCGCCGCGCGCATGGCGGCTCGCGCTGTTCTTCGGGATCGCGACGGGCGCGTACACGCTGGTGCTCGCGTGGCTGCCGCCGTACTACATGCGGCTCGGCTGGTCGCCGACGGCGGCCGGCAGCCTGCTCGGCGGCGTGACGCTCGCGGAAGTCGTCGCGGGGCTGACGATCTCGGCGGCGATCGACCGCCTGCCCGATCGCCGGCCCGCGCTGCATGCGGCGATCGCGTCGCTGTTCGTCGGGTTGCTGGCGACGCTGGCCGCGCCCGAAGCGCTCGCCTTGCCGGCCGCGCTGCTGCTCGGCGCGGGAATCGGTGCGCTGTTTCCGCTGTCGCTGATCGTCACGGTCGACCATGCGGCGACGCCGGCCGACGCCGCAGCGCTGACGGGGTTCGTGCAGGGTGTCGGCTACCTGATCGCCGGGTTGTTTCCGTTCGCGGCCGGCGTCGTGCGCCAGCATCTCGCGGACCTGACGCCCGCGTGGGTGGCAATGGCGTGCCTGTGCGTCGTACTGTTCGCGCTGGCGGCGGGTTTTGCGCCGCGGCTCGCGCGGCGTGTTGCGAGTGCTTAGGCGGTCGGCCGCACGTCAGCCGCTCGTTTCCCGCTCCGACGGCAACCGTCGATAGGCACGCATCGCCGCAAATCGCACGCGTCTTCGTCGCACAGCCGGCACACCCGGATCGCGGGCTGCACGTCGTCGGCCAGTGCGCCGATCGGTTGTTCTCAGGTCGGCATGAGGCATGGGTTGCGAACACGGTTCGACCGTCATCGTGCGCGTGACGTCCGCGATCGCCGATCCGCGTGCGACGCGCACCTGCGCGAACGTCGTGCCGAACGCCGTCCGGCGCAATGTGCGATCAGCCCGCGCTCGCGTACAACGTCGAATCCGCGAACCCTTCGGCGTCGAGCACGCGCCCGATCAGGATCAGCGCGGTACGCTCGATCCGCGTGCCCTGCACCTTGCCGACGATGTCGGCCAGCGTGCCGGTCACGCGTTCCTCGTCGGGCCAGCTCGCGCGATAGATCACCGCAATCGGGCAATCGGCGCCGTAATGCGGCAGCACTTCGTCGACGATGCGCGCGAGATGGCGCACGCCGAGATGGATCGCGAGCGTCGCACGGTGCGCGGCGAGCGAGCCGAGCGCTTCGCCTTCCGGCATCGTCGTCTTGCCCGCGAAGCGCGTGAGGATCACCGTCTGCGCCACGCCCGGCAGCGTCAACTCGACGCCGAGTGTCGCCGCGCACGCGGCCGTGGCCGTCACGCCCGGCACGATTTCGTACGGAATCCCGAGCGCCTTCAGCCGGCGGATCTGCTCGCCGATCGCACCGTACAGCGACGGATCGCCCGAATGCACGCGCGCGACGTCCTGCCCTTTCGCATGCGCGGCGGCGAGCAGCGCGACGATCGCGTCGAGGTCGAGCTCGGCCGTATTGACGACCTGCTCCGCGCGATGGCCGTCGAGCACAGCCGCCGGCACCAGCGAGCCCGCATACAGGATCACCGGGCAGGTGCGCACGAGGCGCTGGCCCTTCACCGTGATCAGCTCCGGGTCGCCGGGGCCCGCGCCGATGAAATACACCGTCATCGAAAAATCTCCGTCAATTCGTTGGACGATCGGCCGCGCGGCGTCACGCGCGTGCGGCCGGATCGAGTGCGTCGAGCAGCGCGGCGGCCGAGTCGAACGCGCGGTCGGCGTCGGGCAGCGGCGGCCGCCGCAGCATCACGACCGGCAGCCTGCGTTCGCGCGCGACGTCGAGCTTGGCCTCGGTGGCCGCACCGCCGCTGTTCTTGCTGACGACGACGTCGATCCCCATCAGCGCGAACAGCGCGCGCTCGCCGTCGAGCGTGAACGGCCCGCGCGCGGCGACGATCTGCGCGCGCGCGTTGCCGGGATGCGGATCGAGGCAGCGCACGAGCCAGAACTGGTGCGGCGGGATCGCGTCGAGATGCGCGAGCGGCTCGCGGCCGAGCGTGAACAGCGGCCGCTTGAACGGCGCGAGCGCGGCCTCGATGCCGGCCCAGTCGTCGACCATTCGCCAGTCGTCGCCGGGTTGCGGCACCCATGGCGCGCGGCGCAGCGCCCACAGCGGCACGCCCGCGTCGCGCGTCGCGGCAGCCGCGTTCGCGCTGATTCGTGCGGCATACGGATGCGTCGCGTCGATCACGAGGCCGATGCCGGCGCCGCGCAGATACGCGGCCAAGCCGGCGGCGCCGCCGAAACCGCCGACGCGCACGTCGCAGCGCAGGTCGTCGGGCACCTTGCCGAGGCCGGCCAGGCTATACACGTGATGCGGGCTGAGCGCGCGCGCGATTTTCAGCGCATCGCCGGTGCCGCCGAGCAGCAGGATGCGCGCGCTCATCGCGCCTGCCCGACGAAGCGGCCCTGCCGGTCGATCGCGAACATCTCGACGGCGACCGATGGCGGCACGATATCGCGCGCGACGCGCAGCGCCTGCGCGCAGACGAGATCGCCGAGCGGCACGCCCGCGGCCAGCGCCAGCTTCAGCGCCTCCTGGCTCGTGTTCGCGGCGCGCATCGCGGCCTGCAGCGCATCGCTCGCGCCGGCCTCGGCCGCCCACTGCGCGAGCAGCGGCAGGTCGATGCTCGAATGGCGGCTGTGCAGGTCGAGGTGGCCGGCCGCGAGCTTGCTGAGCTTGCCGAAGCCGCCGCACATCGACAGCCGCGCGACCGGCGCGCGCCGCAGATGCTTGAGCACCGCGCCCGCGAAATCGCCCATCTCGACCAGCGCCATGTCGGGCAGGTGGTAGTGCGCGCGCATCGCGTCCTCGCTCGTATTGCCCGTGCATGCGGCGATATGCTGGATGCCGTTCGCGCGCGCGACGTCGATACCCTGGTGGATCGACGCGATATAGGCCGAGCACGAGAACGGCCGCACGATGCCGGTCGTGCCGAGAATCGACAGCCCGCCGACGATGCCGAGGCGCGGGTTCATCGTCTTCAGCGCGAGCGCTTCGCCGCCTTCGACGCCGATCGTCACGTCGAAGCCGCCCGTGTAGCCGTGCTCGGCCGCCAGCGCGTCGAGGTGCGTCGTCATCATCCGGCGCGGCACCGGATTGATCGCCGGTTCGCCGACCGGCAGCGTCAGCCCCGCACGCGTGACCGTGCCGACGCCCGGCCCCGCGTGAAAACGCACGCCGGGCGCCGCCGCGAGCGCGACGCGCGCGAAGATCAGCGCGCCGTGCGTGACGTCCGGATCGTCGCCGGCATCCTTGATCGTGCCGGCTTCGGCGCCGTCGGCCGTGATCCGGCAGAACTCGAGCCGCATCATCACGCGCTGCCCCTTCGGCAGCACGATCTCGACCGCATCGTCCGCGTGGCCCGCGAGCAGCAGGCGCGCGGCCGCGAGCGACGTCGCGGTCGCGCAGCTGCCGGTCGTATAACCGAAGCGCAGCGGCGCGTGATGTTCGGGGGTTTCGTCGCGCATCACGCGTCCATCGGGTTCGACGGTCCGGCCGCGTCGGGCTTGCGCACGTCGTACAGCGTGACCGGCAACGGCTGCCGCCAGGTATCGAAGCGGCCGAGCGGTTCGGCATGCGCGAGCGACACCCGCGTGAGCGTGCCGCCGTGCACATCGCGCCACGCGGCGAGCGCCATCTCGCCCTGCAGCGTGACCGCGTTCGCGACCAGCCGGCCGCCGGGTTTCAGCGACGACCAGCACGCGTCGAGCACGCCGGGCGCCGTCGCACCGCCGCCGATGAAGATCGCATCCGGCGCGGCGAGCCCGGCGAGCGCATCGGGCGCGCGCCCCGCGACGAGCTGCAGGCCCGGCACGCCGAGCGCGTCGCGGTTGTGCTCGATGTAGCGCTGCCGCTCCGCATGCGCTTCGATCGCAATCGCCTGGCATGACGGATGCGCACGCATCCATTCGATGCCGATCGAGCCGCTGCCGGCGCCGACGTCCCACAGCAGCTCGCCGGGCGCAGGCGCGAGGCGCCCGAGCGTCATCGCGCGCAGGTCGCGCTTGGTGAGCTGGCCGTCGTGGCGGTACGCATCGTCGGGCAGGCCGGGCGTGAGCGCGCGGCGCGGCGCGTCGGGGCCGGCCTGGCAGTCGAGCGCGACGAGATTGAGCGCGGCCGTTTCGTCGACGCTCCAGTCCTGCGCGAGGCCGTCGAGACGCCGCTCGAGCGGGCCGCCCAGATGTTCGAACACGCTGATGCGCGTCGGCCCGAAGCCGCGTGCGGCGAGTTCGGCCGCGACGGCGGCCGGCGTGCGGCCGTCGGCGCTCAGCACGAACAGGCGCCGGCCCGGCAGCAGGTGGCGCGCGAGCGTCGCGAGCGGACGCCCGACGAGCGACACCGCGCCGATATCCTGCAGCACCCAGCCGAGGCGCGCGGCCGCGAGCGACAGCGACGACGGCGCGGGCAGCACGCGCCATTCGTCGGGGGAAAGCTCGCGCGCGAGCGTGGCGCCGACGCCGAACAGCATCGGGTCGCCGCTCGCGAGCACGCAGACGGGCGACGGGCGACGCGCGAGCACGCCCGCGACGTCGAACGGCGACGGCCACGTTTCGCGCGCGGCCGGCAGCCGTGCGGGCAGCATGTCGAGATGCCGCTGCGCGCCGACGACGAGCGTCGCGTCGAGCAGCGCGCGCCGCGCGCTGCGTCCGAGCCCCGCGTAACCGTCGTCGCCGATGCCCACTACCGTCAGCCACGCCGTCATGCACCCTTCCCCATCGTTCGATTCCATCGTGTCGCCGCGCGGCCGAAAAAGGGCCGGCGCAGCCGTCCGCATTGCGAAAGACGGCATGGTACCGTGTTCCATCCCGCGTTTCACCTGCCGGCCCGCCGGCGCCGGGCCAACCCCCGCTTCGTCCGCCGAGAACGGCTTTCCGGTCGCGAGTCGCGGTCGAAATCGGGTATCCTACGGCCGTTCGTTCGCCGGTGCCCTTCGGGGCCGAAGAGGGAACACAGGGCGCGCCGCGCGCCGCTGTGGCTGCCCCCGCAACTGTAGACAGCGAGCCGATCTCCCCCTCACGCCACTGGTTCGACCGGGAAGGCCGGGAGCCGGCGCCGACCTGTCAGCCAGGAGACCTGCCGGCCAGAAAGTGCGTGCGTGCCAGTCGGCGTCGGGCGGGGTGTACCGATGCGTTGGCCCGCGGCGCGACACTGTCCCGATACCCCGTTGAGTTCCGCCCCCGATTCGATTCCTGCGTCGCCCTTCGTGCGCCCGTCGGCCTGCCCGGGGCTCGTGCGCGTCGTCGCGGCCGCCGATGGCGGGCTGTGCCGGATCAAGCTGCCGGGCGGCCGGCTCGATGCCGCGCAGGCCCGCGCGATCGCCGCCGCCGCGCGCGCATACGGCTCCGGCGCGATCGACGCGACCAATCGTGCGAATCTGCAGCTACGCGGCATTCGCGACGGCGCGGCCGACGCGCTGACGCGCGCGTTGCTCGACGCGGGGCTCGGCCCGCGCGCCGATGTCACCGCAAAATCGACCGCGGACGCAATCGGCGATGCGGCCGCACTCGCCGCGAGCGACGACGTCCGCAATGTCATGCTCAGCCCGCTCGCCGGGCATGACCCCGACGCGCTCGTCGACGGCCGCGCGCTCGCCGTTCCGCTGCTCGACATGCTGGCAAGCGAGCCGCGCCGCGGCGAGCTGTCGCCGAAATTCGCGATCCAGCTCGACGGCGGCGAATCGGTCGCGGCGCTCGATCATCCGCACGACATCTGGCTCGCCGCATGGCGCCGCGGCGACGGCGTGGTGCGCATCGCGGCCGGGCTGGCCGGCTGCCCGCCTGTCGAATTCGATGACACGCCTGCTTCGGTCGATGTGCCGCCCGACCAGAGCGTCGCGCTCGTCCGCGCGCTGCTGTTCGCGTTCCTCGATCTCGCGTCGGCCGACGTCACGCGGATGCGGGCACTGCTCGCGACGTGCGGCGAACGCGCGTTGCTCGAACGCGCGCAGCACTACCTGCCCTTCCCGCTCGCGGCCGATCCCGCGCTCGCCGGCTGGCGGCGCAGGCGTTCCGATGCCGCACTGCGTTTCGGCGCGCGTTTGTCGCTCGACGCGGCGCGCTGCAGCGTCGGCGCGCAATTCGTGCTCGGGCGGCTCGATGCAATGCAACTGGAACGGCTCGCCGCATTGGCCGAAGCCGACGGCGACGGCACGCTGTCGATGACGCCGTGGCAAGGCGTGTTCATCCACGGCGTGTCGCACGCACGCGCACCGGCCACGCTCGATGCGCTCGCGGCGCTCGGCCTCGTCTGCGCATCGTCCGACCCGCTTGCGACGCTCGTCGCGTGCACCGGCAGCGCGGGCTGCGCGAAAGCGCACGCCGACACGAAACGCGACGCGCTCGCGCTCGCCGCGCGCATCGGCCATCCGGTCGACGTGCACCTGACCGGCTGCGAGCGCCACTGCGCGCTGCCGCATCCCGCTGCGCACACGCTGGTCGCGGTGGCGCCTGCGCACTACGACCTTTACCGGCGCGACGCCGCCGCGGGCCTCGGCGCCCCGCTCGCGCGCCATCTGACGATTGACCAGGCCGCGGCCCGACTGACGGGCGCGGCACAGCCAGGACACACCGATGCTTGACTACATTCGCGACGGGCAGGAAATCTACCGCCAGTCGTTCGCGACGATCCGCGCCGAGGCCGACCTGTCGCACGTTCCGCCCGATCTCGAGAAACTCGCGGTGCGCGTGATTCACGCTTGCGGGATGGTCGACGTCGTCTACGACCTGCGCTTCTCGGCCGGCGCCGGCACCGCGGGCCGCACGGCGCTCGCGGCCGGCGCGCCGATCCTGTGCGACGCGAAGATGGTTGCCGAAGGCATCACGCGCGCGCGGCTGCCGGCCGGCAATCCCGTGATCTGCACGCTCGGCGAGCCGGAGGTGCCCGATCTCGCGCGCCATCTCGGCAACACGCGCTCGGCCGCCGCGCTCGAACTGTGGCGCCCGCATCTCGCGGGCAGCGTCGTCGTGATCGGCAATGCGCCGACCGCGCTGTTCCACCTGCTCGACATGATCGACGCCGGCGCGCCGCGCCCCGCGCTGATCCTCGGATTCCCGGTCGGCTTCATCGGCGCGGCCGAATCGAAGGCGATGCTCGACGCCGACAGCCGCGGCGTGCCGTACGTCGCGCTGCTCGGCCGGCGCGGCGGCAGCGCGATGGCGGCCGCCGCGGTCAACGCGCTCGCGACGGAGGTCGAATGACGACCGCGCGCGGACGCCTGTTCGGGGTCGGTGTCGGCCCCGGCGACCCCGAACTGATGACGATCAAGGCGCTGCGCGTGCTGCAGGCCGCGCCCGTGGTTGCGTATTTCGTCGCGAAGGGCAAGAAAGGCAATGCTTACGGCATCGTCGAAGCGCACCTGCTCGACACGCAGACGCAGCTGCCGCTCGTCTATCCGGTGACGACCGAGGCATTGCCGCCGCCGCTCTGCTACGAGACGGTGATCGCCGACTTCTACGATACGGCCGCGGAAATCGTCGCGGCGCACCTCGACGCGGGCCGCGACGTCGCGGTGATCTGCGAAGGCGATCCGTTCTTCTACGGCTCGTACATGCGGACCTTCGTTCACGAAGAAGGGCGGTTACCACACGAACTTGCAGCGGATCTCGGGCGCTACCGGCGCCGCGTGTTCGTCGAACAACTCGGTTGGGAGCTCCCGTCGGCGAACGAAAGCTTCGAGCGCGACCAGTTCGATCGCGACGATACCGTGTACGTGTTCGCGCGAAATGCCGGCGGCGACGTGTGCGGATGTGCGCGCCTGCTGCCCACGACGCGCCCGTATCTGCTGCAGTCGCTGTTCGCCGACCTGATCGCCGCAGACATGCCGCTGCCGCAATCGGCGGCCGTCTGGGAGCTGTCCAGGTTCGCGGCGACCGACGACGAAGGCGGGTCGGGCAATGCCGAGTGGGCCGTGCGGCCGATGCTCGCGGCCGTGGTCGAATGCGCGGCGCAGCTCGGCGCGCGGCAGCTGATCGGCGTGACGTTCGCGAGCATGGAGCGGCTGTTCCGCCGGATCGGCATACACGCGCACCGCGCAGGCCCGCCGAAGCAGGTGGACGGACGTCTGGTGGTCGCATGCTGGATCGATATTGATCCGCAAACGTTTGCGGCATTAGGAATCAAGCCGGGGCAGGCAGCCCGGCAAGCCATCGCCGCCTGAATGTACCTGCACGACCGCCTCGCACCGCGCTACGACACCGAGGTCATCCCGGGCGTGTGCGCGATGCTCGGCGGCACGGCCGTGCTCGGCCAGCCGCTCGTCTATCGCAACCAGAGCCTGTCGGTGCTGTCGGGCGTGCTGCCCGAGCACGAGCTGCGCGCGCGGCTCGCGCAGGCCGACGCGGCCGTCGTGATGAAGCTCGGCCGCAATTTCGACAAGGTGCGGCGCGTGCTCGACGAACTCGGTCTCGCGAAGCGCGCGCTGTACGTCGAGCGCGCGACGATGGCGAGCCAGCGCATCGTGCCGCTCGACGAAGTCGACCCGATGGCGTCGCCGTATTTCTCGCTGCTCGTCGTGCCGGGGGAAAAATGGCAAGGATGACGACTCCGCCCGCGATCGTGATTCTCGGCGCGGGTGCGCTCGACACCGCACGGCGGATCCAGGCGCGCTACCCGGGCGCCCGCGTGCACGGGCTCGCGTCGCGCGTCGATGCCGACGAGCCGTTCGACGAACTCGGCGCGCACCTGCGCGAACTCTATGCGCGCGGTTTGCCGATCGTTGCGCTGTGCGCGGCCGGCATCGTGATTCGCTGCCTTGCGCCCGCATTGGCCGACAAGGGCGTCGAGCCGCCGGTGCTCGCGGTCGCGGAGGACGGCTCGGCCGTCGTGCCGCTGCTCGGCGGGCTGGCGGGCGTCAACGCGATCGCGCGCGAAATCGCCGATTGGCTCGGCGTCGCGCCGGCGATCACGACGAGCGGCGAACTGCGCTTCGGCGCATGCGTGCTCAATCCGCCCGAAGGCTATGCGCTCGCCGATCTCGCGCAGGGCAAGCGCTTCGTGTCCGACCTGCTCGCGGGCGCGTCGACACGCATCGACGGCGCGGCGCCGTGGCTCGACGACGTCGCGCTGCCGCGCGACGACGCAGCCGCGCATGCGATCCGCGTGACGCCCGATGCATGGCGCGGCACGCACGACGAACTCGTGATCCATCCGCGCAGCGTGGTTGTCGGCGTCGATGCGCAAACCGTGCACGCGGACGAAGCGCTCGCCGCGCGCATCGAAGCCGCGCTCGACGCACAAGGCCTCGCGCGGTTGGCGCTCGCGGCCATCGTCGCGCCGGCGTCGGCGAGCGGCGAAGCCGTGCTGGAGGAAGCGGCGCAAACGCTCGGCGTGCCGCTGCGCTTCGTCGATGTCGACCATCACGCGCAGGCCGATGCGGCCACGCTGCTCGGCCGCGCATTGCGCGTCGCGCACACGCTGCGCGCGGCGTCGAACGGGCTCGCATGCGCGGTCGCATCGCATCCGGTCGATCCCGCCACGCTCGGCCGTGCGCGCGGCCGCCTGACGGTGCTCGGCCTCGGCCCGGGCGCCGCCGCGTGGCTCACGCCGGCCGCGCGCGCCGCGCTCGCGGAGGCGACCGACATCCTCGGCTACACGACCTACGTGAACATGGCCGGCCCGTTCCGTGCGGACCAGCGCGTGCATGGCACCGACAATCGCGAGGAAATGCAGCGCGCGCGTCATGCGTTCGAACTCGCGGCCGAAGGCCGGCGCGTCGTGGTCGTGTCGTCGGGCGACCCCGGCGTGTTCGCGATGGCCGCGGCCGTGCTCGAAGCGCTCGACGAATCTCGCGATCCGCAATGGGCCGCGGTCGACCTGCGCGTGGAACCCGGCGTATCGGCGTCGCTCGCGACCGCCGCACAGGCCGGCGCACCGCTCGGCCATGACTTCTGCGCGATCTCGCTGTCGGACAACCTGAAGCCGTGGGACGTGATCGAGATGCGCCTGCGGCATGCGGCGCAAGCCGATCTCGTGATGGCGTTCTACAACCCGATTTCGCGTGCGCGGCCGTGGCAGCTCGACCGCGCGCTCGATGTCGTGCGCGCGCATCGTGCGGCCGATACGGTGGTCGTGCTCGGGCGCGACATCGGCCGGCCGGGCGCGACGCTCGCGACGACGACGCTCGGCGCGCTGCGCAGCGACCAGGTCGACATGCGCACGATGGTGATCGTCGGCTCGTCGACCACACGGCGTTTCGCGATCGACGGCGGACGCGAGTGGGTCTATACGCCGCGCTGGTATCGCTGAACGCGGTCGGCGCGTGAACCGGGGCCGCGCACGTCGGCATGCCCGGTGCCGGCCGCGCTGCCGGTTCGCCAGAAGCGGTACGCGAGCACGCCGACGATGGCCCGCGCAACGACGACGAACGCGACGCTGCCGGCCCATCCCCACCGATGCCAGCCGGGACCGGCAGGATCGCCCCGAAACTGCCGCCGAAGTAATAGCAGGACAGGTAGATGCCGAGCGCCGTCGCGCTTGCGCGCTCGCTGGTGCAACCTGCATCGGCGTAATGCGACGTGAGCGACGTAAGCGCCGCGCATCGGGCTTCATGCGATCGGGAAAATCGCCCGCGCGATGCATTGCGGAACGGTGTCGAATCGGCAAGATCGTTACGTATCGGGAATCAAATAACAAAAAGAACTCCTGACCATTCACTATTCGGCGCGAATCCTCCAAGATGGGCACGCCGCCGGCCGGGCATGCCCGATCGTCCGCCCGGCGGCGATACGCGGGCCAGCGTATCCCTCTTCCACTTGGAGAACACAATGAACAACAACGTGTTGCAGCGTTTCATCCCGCGTGCGCTTGCCGCGGGCTGTCTGCTCGCCGCCGCGAGCGTGTCCCACGGCGCCGGCGTCTATGCGCCGTTTGTCGACGTGACGCTCTATCCGACGCCGCTCGTCGACCAGATCGGCGTCCGGCAAGGCATCCAGCAGTTCACGCTCGCGTTCGTGGTCGCGGGCAGCGGCTGCGCGCCGTCGTGGGGTGGCGTGCAGCCGATCGGCAACGGCGCGAGCGGCGGCCTGCTCACCGCGCTGTCGACGTCGATCGCGAGCTACCGCGCGAAAGGCGGCGAAGTCGCCGTGTCGTTCGGCGGCGCGAACGGCACGCCGCTGATGCAGGCCTGCTCGACGGTTCCCGCGCTGAAGACTGCCTACCAGACGGTGATCGACACATATGGCCTCACGCATATCGACTTCGACATCGAAGGTGCGTCGCAGCAGGACAGCGCCGCGGTCGCGCGCAACTTCCAGGCCGTCGCGCAACTGCAGTCCGACTATGCGGCGAAGGGCAAGCCGCTGCACGTCACGCTGACGCTGCCGACGATGCCGACCGGGCTCACGCAGGACGGCGTGAACGTCGTCAACGCGGCGATCGCGAACAAGACGACGTTCGATGCCGTGAACCTGATGACGATGGACTACGGCCCCGCGAACATCGACATGGGCGCGGCCGCGATCAGCGCCGCGCAGGCGCTGTATTCGCAACTCGACACCGCGTTCAAGTCGGCCGGCCAGCCGAAGACCGGCGCGCAACTGTGGCAGATGGTGGGGGTGACGCCGATGATTGGCGTGAACGACGTGCAGGGCGAGATCTTCACGCTTGCGAACGCGCAAAGCGTGCTGAACGCGGCGGTCGACAACGGCTACGGGTTCTTCGGCAACTGGTCGGTCGGCCGCGACCAGCCGTGCCCGAACAACGGCGCGTATGCGTCGCCGACCTGCTCGGGCGTCGCGCAGCAGCCGTACGCGTTCGCGGCGATCTTCCGCAAGCTCGACGGCAAGTGGGGCGCGGGCGTCACGCAGGACCCGAACTACGGCGGCGGCTCGGACGGCGGCACGCCGCAGCCGGGCGCGCCCTGGGCGGCCGGCCAGGTCTATACGGCCGGCGCGACGGTCACCTACCAGGGCACGACGTACCAGGCGCAATGGTGGACGCAGGGCGACGTGCCCGGCCAGGCGGCCGTGTGGAAGCCGGTTGGCGGCGGCTCGCCCGTGTGGTCGGCGACGACCGCCTACCAAGGCGGCACGTGCGTGATGTACCAGGGCGCGAAGTACTGCGCGAAATGGTGGACCCAGGGCGACAACCCGAGTGCCGGCGGCGTGTGGGTGAAGTCGTGATGACGCAACGCGCCGGCGCATGATGCGCGGCGAGCCGTTTCCGGCGCGGCAGGATCGAATGCCGGAACGGCTCGTCACGCTTCGCCATGAAAAACACCCCAAAGGCTGGATCGGTGCTCAACCCTTGGGTGCAGTTCAGACGCTGGCCCGCTACTGGCGGTCGCGTGCCGCTACCCTAGCCGCGCGCGTTTTCGGCCAGCAGCCGCGCCTTCGCGTCGACAAGCAGCGCCGCATGCGCGTCGCGATGCTGGCGGATCCGCTCGGTCGGCCCGACGACCGACAGCCCGTACCAGTCGCCGTCGAGCGTCAGCGCGACCGCGATCGCCGACAGCTCGGGCGCGCTTTCGCCGAAGTTCTCGGCCCAGCCGAGTTCGCGAAACCGTGCGGTTTGCGCGACGAGCGCCGGCAGGTCCGCGACCGTCGCGTCGGTGAAGCGCTCGAACGGCAACTGCGCGCCGAGCGCCTGCTGCGCATCGCCGGCGAGTTCCGCGAAGATCGCCTTGCCGATCGAGTTCGCGTGCAGCGGGCGCAGTTCGCCCGGCCGGCGCGTATAGCGGATCGCCTGCTCCGATTCGACGACGTCGAGGTACGTGACCGACGAACCCTGGATCTTGCCGAGCACGGCTGTCTCGCGGGTCGCGTCGCGCAGCGCGACGAGATGCGGATGCACGATGTCGACGACGGGATCGGTCGCGTCGATCGCGGCGGCGATCGTCTGCAGGCGCCGCGTCGGGTAGTAGCCGCCGCGCTTGCGCACTTCGTACAGGTAGCCGCGGCTCACGAGCGTGCGCGCCATCGCGAGGCAGCTCGACGCCGGCACGTTGAGCAGGCGCGCGAGTTCGGTCAGCGGCAGCGGCCGCCGTTCGGCGGCGAACAGCTCGAACAGGTCGAGCGTGCGGGCAACGAGTTTGACGTCCATGACGAGCGCTTGATTCGGAACGGGAAACCGCGCGCCGGGCGGGCCGCCGCGCGTCAGTACGACTTCGGCAGCCCGAGCACCTTCTCCGCGATATAGCACAGGATCAGTTGCGGGCTCACGGGCGCGAGCCTCGGAATCATACACTCGCGCAGGTAGCGCTCGACATGGTATTCCTTCGCGTAGCCCATTCCGCCGTGCGTCGCGATCGCCGTCTGGCACGCGTGGAACGCGGCTTCCGCGCCGAGGTACTTCGCCGCGTTCGCCTCCGCGCCGCATGACTGCCCCGCGTCGTAGCGTGTCGCGGCCTTCATCACCATCAGCCATGCGGCCTCGAGCTGCATCCACGCCAGCGCGAGCGGATGCTGGATTGACTGGTTCTGCCCGATCGGCCGGCCGAACACGACGCGCTCGCATGCATATTGCGTCGCGCGGCGCAGTGCGGCCTGCCCGAGCCCGATCGCCTCCGCGGCGATCAGGATTCGCTCGGGATTCAGCCCGTGCAGCAGATAGCGGAAGCCGTCGCCTTCGCTGCCGATCAGGTCGTCGCGCGACACGCGCAGGTTGTCGATGAACAGCATGTTCGAATCGACGGCCTTGCGGCCCATCTTCTCGATCTCGCGCACCTCGACGCGCGAGCGGTCGAGGTCGGTATAGAACAGGCTCAGCCCGTCGGTCGGCTTCGCGACCTGGTCGAGCGGCGTCGTGCGCGCGATGATCAGCATCTTGTTCGCGACCTGCGCGGTCGAGATCCAGATCTTGCGCCCGCTCAGCACGTAGTGGTCGCCGTCGCGGCGCGCCTGCGTGGTCAGGTGCGTGGTGTCGAGGCCCGCGTCGGGTTCCGTCACCGCGAAGCACGCCTTGTCGCGCCCGGCGATCAGCGGCGGCAGGAAGCGCGCCTTCTGCGCGTCGTTGCCGAACACCTGCACCGGATTCAGCCCGAAGATGTTCATGTGGACGGCTGATGCGCCGGACAGGCCCGCGCCCGACGCACTGATCGTGCGCATCATCAGCGCGGCCTCGGTCATCCCGAGCCCGGCGCCGCCGTAAGCCGGGTCCATCGCGATGCCGAGCCAGCCGGCCTCGGCGAGCGCCGCGTGGAAATCGGCCGGAAACCCGCCCGCGCGGTCGCGTTCGAGCCAGTAGTCGTCGCCGAAGCGCGCGCAGATTTTCTCGATCGCGCTTTCGATCGCGCGCTGGTCGTCGGTCAGGTCGAATTGCATGGACTGTTCTCCCGGAAAACGTGAACGGCCGCGCCGTTCTCAAGAAAACGCCGGGCCGCCCGAAGGAAGTCCCGTCGGGGGGCCTGGCGCGAAACGACAGGTCCGGGCGCGCTCATAACGGAAACACGCCCGTCGCGACCGCGGCGAAGACCATCAGCACGGTGGCGGCGAACAGGAACGGAATCGTGAATTTCTGGTGCTCGGCGAGCTCGACGCCGGTCAGCCCGACGATCAGGAACGTCGCGGGCGTGAGCGGGCTCACTGGAAAGCCCGTCGTCATCTGGCCGAGCAGCGCCGCCTGCGCCATCTGGATCGGCGGCACGCCGAGCAGCTTGCCGCTCTCCGCGAGCACCGGCAGCACGCCGAAATAAAACGAATCGGGGTCGAACAGCAGGCTGAGCGGCATCGACAGCAGCCCGAGCACGAACGGCATGTGGCGCGCATGCTCGACCGGCACGTGCGCGACGACGACTTCCGCCATTGCCTTCAGCATCCCGGTGCCGGACATGATGCCGGTGAACGCGCCGGCCGCGAGCAGCACGCTCGCCATCATCAGCGCGGCCTTCGCATGCGCGTCGATCCGTTCGCGCTGGGCCTGCACGTCCGGGTAGTTGATCACGAGCGCGGCGACCGTACCGAGCATGAACATCACCATCGGGTCGACGATGCCCGACACCAGCGTGACGAGCACGACGAGCGTCAGCGCGAGATTGATGCGGAAGCGGCCGGGCCGGCGCAGTGCGCGTTCGGCGTCGGTCAGCTCGCGCGGCGCGATTGCGAGCGACGCCGCGCCGGCGCGATCGAGCCCGAGCCGTTTCGCCTCGCGCGCGCCGAGCACGTACGCGGTGCCGAACACGAACACGAGCCCGACGATCTGCACCGGAATCATCGGCATGAAGATCGTCGAGCCGGGAATGTGCAGCGCCGCCGACGCGCGCAGCATCGGCCCGACCCACGGCAGGAAGTTGACGCCGGCCGCCATCGACGCGACGCACGCGAGGATGCGGCGATCCATCCCGAGCCGCGTATAGAGCGGCATCATCGCGGGCAGCGTGACGAGAAACGTGACGGCGCCCGAGCCGTCGAGATGGATCAGCAGCGCGAGCAGCGCCGAGCCCATCACGATGCGCGGCGGATGGCAGCCGATCACGCGCAGCACGCCCGCGATGATCGGGTCGAGCATCCCCGCATCGGTGAGGATGCCGAAAAATAGAATCGCAAAAACGAACATCCCGGCGATCGGGCCGATGTTCTGTACGCCATGCACGATGAACTTGCCGGTCGTCAGCCCGAAACCGGCCGCGAGCGACGCGGCCACCGGCACGACGATCAGCGCCACGAGCGGCGACAGCCGCTTCGTGATGATCAGGCCGAACAGCGCGACGATGGCGATCGCGCCAATCCATGCGAGCATGATGCGTCTCCTCTTCAGCCGGGGCGTCCGTGCGCGGGCCGGCGTGGTGTCCGAATTGGGAGCGTACGGCCCGCTCGGCCGTGCGCCGCCGTCGCGCGCGCGGCACGACCGGCGGCCGCGCTGCCGGTCAGTCCCGGCGGTCGGCGCGATCGTTGTCGGCGTCGGCAAAAACCTGCGCCGCGTGTTCGTTCAGCGCGGGCGGCGGCAGCCGGTACGTGGCCGGCGTGCGGCCGAGCTTGATCGGCGACGCGATGCCGCGATGCCGGCCCAGCTCGACCTTCATCTGCCGATGCGCGACATGCGGATGGTCGAGCGCCGCATCGAGCCCGAGCACGGGCGCGCATGGCACGCCGCGGCGCATCAGTTGCTCGGCGAGCGCCGCGCCGTCGTGTCCGGCCAGCGCCGTTTCGACGAGCGCGCGCAGCGCGGCGCGGTTCGCGCTGCGCGCACGGTTGTCCGCGAAACGCGGATCGCCGGGCCAGTCGCGCGTGCCGAGCACGTCGCACAGCGCCGCGAACTGCCCGTTGTTGCCTACCGCGAGAAAGATGTCGACGGTGGCCGTCGGAAAGCTGTCGTACGGCGTGATGTTCGGATGCGCGTTGCCGGTGCGCACGGGCGCGTTGCCCGAATGGAAGAAGTTCGGCGTATGCGGATGCAGGATCGACAGCGCGCAGTCGAACAGCGTCGATTCGACGAACTGGCCGCGGCCGCTCGCATCGCGCTCGCGCAGCGCCATCAGCACGCCGAGCGCCGCGTTCAGTCCGGTCACGAGATCGACGATCGGAACACCGACGCGCAACGGCGCGCCGCCCGCTTCTCCGTTCACGCTCATCAGCCCCGCAAGCGCCTGCACGGCCGCATCGTAGCCGGGTAGCCCGCCGAGCGGGCCGTCCGCGCCGAAGCCCGATACGCGGCAATAAACGAGCCGCGGAAACCGCGCATGCAGCGTGTCGAAACCGAGCCCCCAGCGCTCCATCGTGCCGATCTTGAAGTTCTCGACGATGGCGTCCGCGTGTTCGAGCAGGCCGAGCAGCCGCTCGCGGTCGTCCGGTTGTGTCAGGTCGAGCGCGACGCCGAGCTTGTTGCGGTTCACGCCGAGGAAATACGACGCGGTGTCGCCGTCGAACGGCGGGCCCCACGTGCGCGTCTCGTCGCCGGACGGCGGTTCGACCTTGATCACCTCCGCGCCGTGGTCGGCGAGGATCTGCGTCGCGTACGGGCCGCCCAGCACCCGCGACAGATCGACGATGCGCAATCCCGCCAGCGCGCCCTGCTGCTCCCGTTCCGCCATGTGTCCCGCTCCTGGTTCCGGTTGATCGGACTGCCGGTTCCGGCGGCCGGCGCCTGCGGCGCGACTTTCCGGATTCGGCGAATAATTCTTGTATGTGAATTTATATTCACACTCAGGAATTATATTGTCAAGCCCGGATGCATCCGGCCGAAGCGCGGATAACGCAGCCGGGCGCAACGGGAGACGACACCGAATCCGCGCCGGTTGCAGCACCAGCCCGCCCTTCGTTAAGCTGGCGGGCAACGTTCATCTCGAAAAAGCAAGGCGGAATATTCATGAAACGGATCCTGCTGGCAGCCTTCATGCTGGCGTCGACGCTCGGTGTCGGACACGCGCAAACCCGGACTTTCCATTTCGGCGAAGGACAGACGCAGATGCCGGCCGCGGCACCGCAGGCCGCCGCGCCAGCCGCACGGCCCGCGCCCGCGCGCCGGCACGTGACGGTGCCGCCCCATCACCAGCGCGCCGTTCACACGCGCCGCCATTCGCGCCACGCGAAGCCGACGCGCAGCGGGATCTACACGCACGCGTAACCTGGCGCAGGCGGCGCGACGCCATGCACGGAACTGTCACGAACGGCCGGTAAGATCGCTGCGGCTGCCTGCATGCCCGTCGCGGCCCGCTGCCGGATAACGAACCGCCGACGCATTTTCTCCACGATTCAGCACCTGTTTTGCCGAACATGAGTACCGGGCCGGACACCCTCGCCGTCATCAAGGAACGCGCCACCATCGTGTGCTGCCAGCGCAGCAGCGTGCTGCTGGTCGCCCGCACCGCGTCGCGCTGGTCGCTGCCGGGCGGCACGATCCGGCGCGGCGAGACGCCGCTCGAGGCCGCGCAGCGGGAGCTCGCCGAGGAAACGCGGCTGGAGGGGCTTGCGCTCGACTACGCGGTGCAATTCGGCGGGCTGACCAAGCTGCATCACGTGTTCGTGGCCGACGTGCCGGCGCACCTGACGCCGCGCGCGAGCAACGAGATCGCCCGCTGCAAGTGGTTCGCCGTCGACCGGCTCGACACGCTCCGCGCGAGCGTGCCGACGCGCAAGATCATCGAGCTGCTGCGCCTCGACTGCTTCTCGGAAATCGCGAACGGCCCGCCGCGCTGACGTCGATGTCGCCCGCGCCGGTCACGCGCGCAGGAACGGGCCGGCCTTGCGTTCGAGCAGCACGACGAGTTCGGGCTGCATGAACGCGTAACGGTCGGGGATATCGAGGCAGACGATCTTCTTGTGCTTCAGGTGAGCGCCGAATTGTGCCGACAGCCTCGCCTTGTGCGCGCGCTCCATCACGAAGACGATGTCCGCCCAATCGAGCTGCTCGGCGGACAGGCGCGTATCCGCATCGGGCGCGAGGCCCGCGGAGTCGGTCTCGACATCCGGCCACGCGGCGAATACCGCTTCGGCCGTCGGGCTGCGCAGCCGGTTGCGGCTGCAGATGAACAGTGCCCGTGTCATGCCGCTTCGCTGCCTGCCGGCCCGCTCACCAATCACCCTTGCGGAATCGTGCCGGGCCGCACGTACGCGAGCATGTGCGGCACGTAGTCGGCCTTGCCGAGTTCGACGCCGTGATGGCGCAGGATCGCGTACGCGGCGATCGCATGGAAGTAGAACTGCGGCAGCGCCCAGTCGCGCGCGTATTGTTCGCCCGTCATGTCGAACGCGACGCCGTTCGGCAGTTCGAGCGCGATCGGCCGCGCGGCGCCGCCATCGAGCGCATCCGGCGCGAGTTCGCCGAGAAACGCGAGCGTGCCCGCGATGATCGCCTGCGCGTCGCTCAGCGAGCCGGGCTGCGCATCCGCGTTCCATCCGGCTTCGCGCAATGCCAGCAGCGCGGCCGGCAGCGGCTCGCCGCGCAGCCGGTAGACCGGCTCCATCGCCTGGAAGCACGAGAAGCGCACCTGTGCGGCGAGCGGATACATGTCGGCCGCCAGCTTCAGCGTCATCGCCGCATCGGGCTCGCCGCCCGCGGCCTGCCGGTGTGCGGCAGCCTTGTCGAGCCACGCGGACTGCGCGCGCAGCATCTGGGTAAACGTCGGAACGAGAAGTTGGGTCGGCGACACGTGTGCGCTCCTGTGTAGTGGTTCGCGCCACGATAGCAGCGTCGGCGCAAACCTGCATTCCGACCTGGGCGGCGCACACGATCCGATGCGAATTCGACGCATTGCCGCATGGTGCGTGCGAGCGTTTCCGTATGCGGAACGATCGATTGCGCCTGACCGCCGAAACGCGGCCTTACGGCTTGCCGTATCGCGCCAGGAACCGGTCGAGTTGCGATGCAAACGTCTTGCCGTCGCGCGCGCTGAACGGCGCCGGCCCGCCCGTGTCGATGCCCGTGCTGCGCAACTGCTCCATCATCGCGCGCGTCGACAGGCGTTCTTCGATGTTCTCGCGGCTGAACCAGTTGCCGCGCGGGTCGAGCGCATGCGCGCCCTTGTCGAGCACGGCGGCAGCCAGCGGGATGTCGGCGGTGATCACGAGGTCGCCGGCCTCGGCCAGCTCGACGATGCGCGCGTCAGCCACGTCGAAGCCGGCCGGCACCTGCACCGCCTTGATGAACGGCGACGGCGGCGTGCGCAGAAACTGGTTCGCGACCAGCGTCACGCGGATTTCGGCACGACGCGCGGCGCGAAACAGCATGTCCTTGATGACGGCGGGACACGCGTCGGCATCGACCAGTACTTGCATGGCGGGTTTTCCAATGGGCTGAAGCAGAAGCGGCGATGATAGCGCACCACCGGCCGCGGCCCTGGGCCGACATACCGCCCGCTCAGCCCGATCAACCCGCGAGGTCCATACAAAGCGCGCCGGCCATCACCCACTGCGCGCCCCACGCATCGGCCAGCCGTGCACCCTGCCCGATCCGCACGGCCGCATCGTCGAAGTCGACGAACACGACGTGATCGGCCGCCTCGGGTTTCGCCGGCGCTTCGCGCGTGCGGCCGTCGGACAGCAACCACAGCCAGCGCTGCTTGCCGGGCTCGCGCCGCGCTTCGCGCGCGAGCAACTGCGCGGCGGCCGCGATGCCGTCCGCGAGCGGCGTGCCGCCGCCGCCGTCGACCGGTTCGAGCCAACGCGCGTTCCACCAGCGCGGCACGGCCGGGCCGAAGCGCCGCGCGGCGCCGTTGCCGCCGAAGCAGATCAGCGCGGTTTCGACGCGGTCGCGCGCCGCGCGATCGAAATACACGACGATCAGCCCCTTCGCCAGCGCGAGCCGGTCGTGCGACAGCATCGACGCCGAACAGTCGAGCACGAAGCAATGCAGCGCGTGCGGCGTGCCGGCCCGTTTCCGGAAGCGCAGATGGCCGAGGCGCAGCGAATCGCCGCGTTTCGCGGCGAGCGTCGCGGGCCACGCAACGGCCGTGCCGGCGCGCGCCGTGCCCGGCACGCGCGCGGCTGCGCCTGATTGCCATCGAGGACCGCGAACGGCGTTCGCGGCGGCACTTGCTCGATGGCTCAGCGTTTTTTTAGCGGCAGCGGCACGACGCTTTTCACGTCGCGCAGCCCGGCCGGTTCGGGCGGCAGGTAGCCCCAGTCGCCCTGCGATGCGGCGGTGTCGTTCTTCGTCGCTCCCGGTTGGTTCTCTCGCCGCTGGTGCGCATCCGGCGGAGAGCGATCGTCACGTTCATCACGTTCGCGGTCCGGCTGCGACGCGCCGGAAGATGGCGGCGCACCCGCATGGCGCCGGTGCCGCAGCACCGCTTCGGCCACACGCTCCACATGCGACACCGTCACCGCATCGGCCCGTTCCAGCGCGGCGAGCGCGCGCGCGGCGCGCAGCATCACGAGATCGGCGCGCAGCCCGTCGACGGCCGCGTCGATGCACAGCGCGCTGACACGCGCATGCACCGCGTCGTCGAAATCGAGCATCGCCAGCCGCGCTCGCGCCGCATGAATCCGGTCGCCGAGTTCGCGCTGCGCGGCTGCATGACGAGCGCGGAACGCATCCGGATCGAGATCGAATGCAAGCCGCGCCTTCACGATCCGCTCGCGCTGCGCGGCATCGAAGCAGTTCTCGAGTTCGACCATCAGCCCGAAGCGGTCGAGCAACTGCGGGCGTAGCTCGCCTTCCTCCGGATTCATCGTGCCGACCAGCACGAAGCGCGCGTCATGCGCGTGCGATACGCCATCGCGCTCGACGATATTCACGCCGCTCGCGGCGACGTCGAGCAGCGTATCGACGAGGCCGTCGGCGAGCAGGTTCACTTCGTCGACATACAACACGCCGAGATGCGCGCGCGCCAGCAGGCCAGGCCGGAAGCGCACGCCGTTTTCAGCCAGCGCATGCGCGAGATCGAGCGTGCCGGTCACCTGTTCGTCGCTCGCCGACAGCGGCAGCGTGACGAACTGCCCTTCGGGCAGCAGCTCCGCGAGGCCGCGCGCGGCGGTCGATTTCGCGGTGCCGCGCGGCCCGCTCACCAACACGCCGCCGAGCGACGGGTCGATCGCGGCGAGCAGCAGCGCCTGCTGCAACACGTCCTGCGCGACGAGCGCCGCAAACGGAAAGACCGCGCGCGCGCGGTGCAGCGTCGGATCGGTCATCGCCGTCCTCCTTCCTGGAGTTGTTCGCTTTCGAGCCAGACCGCTTCGATCCGCTCGCGATAATCGCCCGGCTGCTGCCACAGGCCACGCTGCATCGCCTCGACGAAGCGTTCGCAGATGCCGTGCAGCGCCTTCGGGTTGTGCCGTTCGAGGAACGCGCGCGTGTCGCCGTCGAACAGGTACGCGTCGGCGACGAGTGCGTACTGGTGGTCGGACAGCACGCGCGCGGTCGCGTCATAGCCGTACAGGTAGTCGACGGTCGCGGCCAGCTCGGCCGCACCCTTGTAGCCGTGGCGCTTCACGCCGTCGAGCCATTTCGGGTTGACGACGCGCGAGCGGATCACGCGCGCGATCTCCTCGCGCAGCGTGCGCATCTTCGGCGCGACCGGGTTCGCATGGTCGCCGTGGTAGATGCTCGGCTGCTGCCCGGACAAGTGCCGCACGGCCGCCGTCATCCCGCCCTGGAACTGGTAGTAGTCGTTCGAATCGAGGATGTCGTGCTCGCGGCTGTCCTGGTTCTGCACGACGACGTCGATCGTCGCCAGCCGCTCGCCGAACACGTCGGACGCGGCGTCGCCCGCGCTGTTCTGCGCGTACGCATGGCCGCCCCATTGGCGGTACGCATCGGCGAGATCGGCGTCGGTCTGCCAGCGGCGCTGGTCGATCAGGTCCTGCAGGCCCGCGCCGTAGCTGCCCGGCCGCGCGCCGAACACGCGCCAGCCGGCGCGGCGCCGCGCTTCGTCGGGCGGCACGCCCTGCGCGATCCATTTCGCGCGTTCGCGCTCGATGCGCGCGCGGATCGGGTTCAGTTCCTCGGGCTCGTCGAGTTCGGCGACGGCCTGCACGGCCGCGTCGAACAGGTGCATCAGGTTCGGGAATGCGTCGCGGAAGAAGCCCGACACGCGCAGCGTTACGTCGATGCGCGGCCGGTCGAAGATCTCGATCGGCAGGATTTCGAAATCGGTCACGCGATGGCTGCCGTGCGCCCATTTCGGCCGCACGCCGAGCAGCGCGAACGCCTGCGCGATGTCGTCGCCGCCCGTGCGCATCGTCGCCGTGCCCCACACGGACAGGCCGATCGCGCGCGGATAGTCGCCGTGATCCTGCAGATGGCGCTCGATCAGCTGCTGCGCGGATTTCAGGCCGAGCGACCACGCGGCCTGCGTCGGCACAGCGCGCGTGTCGACCGAGTAGAAGTTGCGCCCGGTCGGCAGCACGTCGGGGCGGCCGCGCGACGGCGAGCCGCTCGGCCCCGGCGGCACGAAGCGGCCGTCGAGCCCGCGCAGCAGCTGGCGCATTTCCTCGCCGCCGCATGCGTCGAGCGCGGACATCAGCGTCGAGCGGACACGCTCGATCACCGCGAGCGTATGCGGCCATTCGCCGGGCGGCGTCGCATCGGCGCCGGGGTTGCCGCCGGTGGCCGCGCACAGCCCGTCCAGCCATTGCTGCGCGAGCCGTTCGAGCCGCTCGCGCGTATCGCCCGCATGACGCCACGGCGACGCGTCGAGCGCCTGCAGGATCGCCGGCCGCGGGCCAACCCATGGCGCGGCCCAGTCGGCCGACAGCGGATCGAAATCGTCGCCGAGCTTCAGGTCGCGTGCGAGCGCACCGATCAGCCCGGCGCGCTCGCCCTTGCCGTCGCCGACCGGAAAGCGCGCGAGCGCGAGCAGCGTGTCGCGCCGCTGGCGATCGGCCGGCGACGTGCCGAACACATGCAGCCCATCGCGAATCTGCGCTTCCTTCAATTCGCACAGCCACGCATCGACGCGCGTCAGCAGCGCATCCTCGTCGCCCGCGTCGCGCGGCGGCGATACGCTCAGTTCGTCGTGCAGCCGATGCTCGGCGATCGTCGCGAGAATCGTCTTCCTCAGCAGCTTCGCGCGCCGCGCATCGACCATCAGCGCTTCGTAGTATTCGTCGACCTGTCGCTCGAGATCCTGCAGCGGGCCGTAATTTTCCGCGCGCGTGAGCGGCGGCATCAGATGATCGACGATCACGGCCTGCGCGCGCCGCTTCGCCTGGCTGCCCTCGCCCGGATCGTTGACGATGAACGGATACAGGTGCGGCAGCGGCCCGAGCGTCAGGTCGGGCCAGCACGCATCGGACAGCGCGACGCTCTTGCCCGGCAGCCATTCGAGGTTGCCGTGCTTGCCGAGATGGATGACCGCGTCGATGCGATACGCATCGCGCAGCCAGAAATAGAACGCGAGATACGCATGCGGCGGCACGAGATCCGCGTCGTGGTAGCTCGCGTAGTCGTTCTCGCCGCGCGAGCGCGACGGCTGGATGAGGAATGACGGAGGCTTTTTGCTGTGGTGGGACGGTTTGCGTAGCGAGATGCAGCCGATCCACGACAGCCAGGGCGTGTTCGCCGTCCTGGAAAAGGAAGTGCGGCGCCTGGGCTTCGATTACTACGCCTATGGCGTGCGCCACACGATTCCCTTCACCCGGCCGAAGACCGAGGTCCATGGCACCTATCCCAAGGCCTGGCTGGAGCGATACCAGATGCAGAACTACGGGGCCGTGGATCCGGCGATCCTCAACGGCCTGCGCTCCTCGGAAATGGTGGTCTGGAGCGACAGCCTGTTCGACCAGAGCCGGATGCTCTGGAACGAGGCTCGCGATTGGGGCCTCTGTGTCGGCGCGACCCTGCCGATCCGCGCGCCGAACAATTTGCTCAGCGTGCTTTCCGTGGCGCGCGACCAGCAGAACATCTCCAGCTTCGAGCGCGAGGAAATCCGCCTGCGGCTGCGTTGCATGATCGAGTTGCTGACCCAGAAGCTGACCGACCTGGAGCATCCGATGCTGATGTCCAACCCGGTCTGCCTGAGCCATCGCGAACGCGAGATCCTGCAATGGACCGCCGACGGCAAGAGCTCCGGGGAAATCGCCATCATCCTGAGCATTTCCGAGAGCACGGTGAACTTCCACCACAAGAACATCCAGAAGAAGTTCGACGCGCCGAACAAGACGCTGGCTGCCACCTACGCCGCGGCGCTGGGCCTCATCTGAATGCCGACGAACACGTTGCCCGCGCGCCAGCCCGCGATCGTGAAACGCCCGTGGCGCAGCGTCGGGTCGGCTTCGGGCGGGCCCCAGCGCTCATTCAGCGCATCGCGCACGGCTACCGGCAGCCGCGAAAAATGCGCGACGTAGTCGGCCAGCGCGAAACTCTGGAACGCCGGACGCAGCGCATGCACGGCCGCGTCGTTGGTCACGCCTTCGGTGAGCCGCGCGATCAGCGCGTCGCCGTCGGGCGGCAGGTCGGCCAGCGCATAGCCCGCATCGCGCAGCGCAGCGAGCACGCGCAGCGCGGACGCCGGCGTGTCGAGCCCGACGCCGTTGCCGATCCGCCCTTCGCTTTGCGGATAGTTCGCGAGGATCAGCGCGATGCGCTTGCTCGCGTTGTCGAGCGTGCGCAGCCGGCACCAGCCGCGCGCGAGCGCCGCGACGAACGCGATTCGCTCCGCATCCGGCTGGTAGCGCACGACGTCGACCTCGGTGTGCGGGCAGCGATACGCGAGCCCCTTGAAGCTCACCGCGCGCGTGACGATGCGCCCGTCGACCTCGGGCAGCGCGATGTGCATCGCAATGTCGCGCGCATGCAAGCCCTGGTTGTCGGCGACCCACGCGTCGCGATTGCCGCCGGACAGGATCACCTGCAGCACCGGCGCGTCGCCGGCGAGCACCTCCGGTTCGGCGGCATCGATCGCGCCGGCCGCGAACGCGGTCGTGTTCAGCACGAGCGCGACGTCGTGTGTGTCGCAGAGCTGCGTGATGACCTCGCGGCTCACCGCGTCCTTCAGCGACGTCACCGCGATCGGCAGCGGATTCAGCCCTTCCTGAACGAGCGCGTCGGCCAGCGCGTCGAACACGGCCGTGTTCGCGGCCTGCCAGTGCGCGCGATAGAACAGGATCGCGACGACCGGCGCGCCGGGCGTCCAGCGCGGCCGCCAGTCGTCGACGCTCGCGCGGTCGCGCGCCGGGTGATACAGCGCGGCCGCCGGCAGCGGGCGCGGCAGCTCGGGTTCGTCGCCGAAGCCCAGCGTATGGAAGGCGATGCTGCGCAACAGCGCTTCGGCGTTGTGCACACCGCCTTCGCGCAGGTAGCGCCACCACAGCCGGCACAGGTCCGGCGCGACCGTGCTCTTCGCGACGAGGTTCGGGTCTTCCTGCAGGTCGCCCGAGAACATCGCAAGCTGCTGCCCACGCTTCGACGCAAGCGACACGGCCTGCTCGATCCCGTACGGCCAGTATGCTTCGCCGCCGAGATGATCGATCACGACCGTCTTCGCGTGGCGCAGCACGTCGTCGACATAAAAATCGACGGACGCCGGCTGCCGAAGGAACGTCACGTTCGCGAGCCGCACGCTCGGGAAGCCGGCCGGCAATTGCGGCACGACGCTCGCGAGCAGCGACAGCGTCGTGTCGGCCGAACTCAGGATCACGATATCGGCCGGCTGCTGGTCGATCCGGACGACGCCCTGCGTATCGTCGACGAAGCCGCCCGGCGTGGTGCGCAGCAGATGCATCGTGCGTTACGCCTGTTGCGGTTCGGCCGCGCACGCGGCGTCGAACGCGCGTTGCAGCGCGGCCGCGTCGAGATCCTCGCCGATCAGCACGAACCGGCTCGCGCGCGTTTCGCCGTCCTGCCAGCGACGGTCGAAATAGCTGTCGAAGCGGCGGCCGACGCCCTGGATCACGAGCCGCATCGGCGCGCCGGGCAGCGCGGCGAAGCCTTTCGCGCGGTAGATCGTGTGCGCTTCGACGACGCGCTGCAGCGCCGCGATCGTCGCTTCGCGCGAGCCCGCGTCGCCCGACACGACCACCGAGTCGAAGTCGTCGTGATGGTGGTCGTGATCGCCGTCGTCGGCCGAGCCGTGATGGTCGTGGCGCAAGTGGATCGTTTCCTCCGACGCCGATTCGAGCCCGAGCAGCATCGCGAGGTCGAGCTCGCCGCGCGTCGCGCGCACGATCTTCACCTGCGGCGGGATCTCGTCGCGGATCGCGGTTTCGATCTGCGCGAACTGCGCGTCGCCGACGAGATCGGCCTTGTTCACGATCACGAGATCGGCGGACGATAGTTGATCGGCGAACAGCTCGTGCAGCGGCGATTCGTGGTCGAGGTTCGGGTCCGCGCGGCGCTGCGCGTCGACGGCCTGCGGGTTTTCCGCGAACTGGCCGCTCGCGGCGGCCGGCCCGTCGACGACGGTCACGACCGCATCCACCGTGAAGCTGTTGCGGATCGTCGGCCAGTTGAACGCCTGCACGAGCGGCTTCGGCAGCGCGAGCCCCGACGTCTCGATCAGCACGTGGTCGATGTCCGCGCGGCGCTCGACGAGCGCTTCCATCACCGGATAGAACTCTTCCTGCACGGTGCAGCACAGGCAGCCGTTCGCGAGCTCGTAAAGCTGGCCCGACGCTTCGTCCTGCGCGCCTTCGGCATCCTCGCAGCCGATGCCGCAGCCCTTGAGGATTTCGCCGTCGATGCCGAGCTCGCCGAATTCGTTGACGATCACCGCGATGCGGCGGCCTTCGGCGTGCTGCAGGATGTGGCGCATCAGCGTGGTCTTGCCGCTGCCGAGAAAGCCCGTGACGATCGTGACGGGCAGCTTGCGTAGGGTCATGGAATATCCAGGGTCGTAAGGGAAGTCAGGCCGAGATCGTCACGTCGATCTCGTCGTAGCGCTTTAACCGGTAGATCAGGGCCGACACGAGCCAGCATGCGAGGAACAGGCCGATCACGACGTAGCCGAGCATGCCGAAGTGCGACGCCACCATCGACGCGAAGTCCCACACCGGGCCTTGCAGCGACAGCTTGTCCGCGAGCAGCGCGAGCACCTCGATGCCGCCGATCAGCGCGGCGACCAGCACCGACACGAAGGTGATCGTCATGTTGTAGTAGATCTTGCGGATCGGCCGCACGTACGCCCAGCGATACGCGCCCATCATCAGGATGCCGTCGGTCGTGTCGACCAGCGTCATGCCGGCGGTGAACAGCATCGGCAGCGCCATCACCGACCAGAACGACAGACCGCCCTGCACCTGCGCCGCCGAGATGCCGAACAGCGCGATCTCGGTCGCCGTATCGAAGCCGAAGCCGAACAGGAACCCGACCGGATACAGGTGCCAGCTGCGCGACACGAGCCGGAACAGCGGACGGAACAGGCGCGCGAGCACGCCGCGCTGGTTCAGCAGCAGGTCGAGATCGGCGTCGACGATCGGCTCGCCGCGCCGCGCCGCGCGGAACGTCCGGTAGACGGAAATCAGGATCAGCAGGTTCGCGATCGCGAGCACCAGCAGGAAGAACGCCGACACGCTCGTGCTGATCACGCCGCCCCACGCTTTCATGCTCTCGAAGCGCGCGAGCGACGCGGCCGTGAACGCGACCACGACCGACATCACGATCACGACCGTCGAGTGGCCGAGCGAGAAGAACAGGCCCGCGCCGAGCGGGCTGCGGCCATCCTGCATCAGCTTGCGCGTGACGTTGTCGATGGCCGCGATGTGGTCGGCGTCGACCGCATGGCGCAGCCCGAACACGTACGCGAGCAGCGCGGTGCCGAGCAGCACGGGCTGACCGTGGAAGGCGGCGAACGCCCAGATCCACGCACCGGCGTTGAAGGCGATCAGCAGCGCGTAGATCGCGACGATCTTGCCGCGCAGCCCGGACGGACTGTCGTTGAACAGGCGAAACAGCGAATCGAGCATGACGCTCCTTTGCGAACGGTCGACATGAAAAATGCCAACACGGCCGTCGCTGCGCGGCCCCGCGCGGTCCGGCCCTTCATCGGGCCGGATCATGCGCGCTCGCGCGGGCGGTCGGACGACGGGAATCGGGAAACGCTCGGGTGTCGGGCACGCTGCGGCCGTGGACGATGCGCCGCCTCCCCGCGGCGCTGAACCCCAACGTTTAGGCCGGTATCCGGGCTGACGAACACGCCGCTTCGCCTTCCCGGATGCGCAGGGCATCCAGTGGCGGTCGTCCGCATGCGCGCGGCATGCGGCGAAGCGGCGCTGCATCGCGGCGGGCACGATGCGTTCGCTTACCGTTGCGGGGGCAGCACAGGTTGGCTCGACTGCGACGCAGGCAGGCTCCCTGTTTCCCGTTTAACTGCGCGCACCGGAGGGCGCGCGCGAGCACCAAAACGCGTGCGAGTGTAGGCGCCGGGGGCGGGAGCGTCAAGGCGGCGCGGGCCGCCGAACGGCGTTTTGCGTCGCCGCCGCGCCACTCCGGAGGCCGCTTCCGGCATCGGCGAAGCGGGTTCGCGCGGGCGGATCGCTGTGCTATCGTAGCGCCGCGTTCGGTGCTCGCATGCGCATTCCGCGCATGCAGTTAAACGGGAAACAGGAGGCGGACGACCGCCCGGCCTGTGCTGTCCCCGCAACGGTACGCCGCCCGCGCGACGCGCTTCCCCGCGCACGCGCCCATGCCGCCCACGATGCCACTGCCCTTCAGCCGGGCGGGAAGGCCGCGGCCTGGCAAGCGGCCAGCCCGGATACCGGCCGACGCAAGGGGCGAGCCCGACGCTCGCCGAACGCCCGATCCGCGGGGGACGGATGGGGTGCGCATTCCACCCGCGTTCGCGCGGGCTTCGCCCGATCCGTCATGCATTGCCTGTTCGCCGGCCGCCGATGTGCCGCCCGCCTTCCCCTTTCCACTGTCTCGACACGGTGCGCGCCGTGCCGCACGCGATGAGCCGCGCCTGGCTCATCGGCGCCGGCCCCGGCGACGCCGAGCTGCTGACGCTCAAGGCCGTGCGCGCGATCGGCGCGGCGGACGTGCTGCTCGTCGACGATCTCGTGAACCCCGACGTGCTGCGCCATGCGCGCGCCGACGCGCACATCGAGCACGTCGGCAAGCGCGGCGGCCATGCATCGACGCCGCAGGAAGCGATCGTCGCCGCGATGCTCGCGCACCTGCGCGCGGGCCGCAGCGTCGCGCGGCTCAAGGGCGGCGATCCGTTCGTGTTCGGCCGCGGCGGCGAGGAACTGGCCGCGCTCGGCGCGGCCGGTTTTCCGGTCGAGGTCGTGAACGGCATCACCGCGGGCATCGCCGCGCCGGCCGCGCTCGGCATTCCGGTCACGCAGCGCGGCGACGCGCAGGGCGTGATCTTCGTCACGGGCCACGGCGCGGGCGCCGACGAGCCCGACTGGCGCGCACTCGCGGCCACGCGCATGACGATCGTGATCTATATGGGCATCCGCCGGCTCGACGCGATCGCGGCGGCGCTGCGCGACGGCGGCCTGCCCGGCGATACGCCGTGCGCGGCGATCGAGAACGCGACCCGCCCCGAACAGCGGCACGTGCTCGCGACGCTCGACACCGTCGTCGAACGCGTCGGCGCGACCGGCATCGGTTCGCCGGCGATCGTCGTGATCGGCCGCGTCGCGGCGCTTGCCGGCGATCCCGCAGTGCGTGCGGCGCTCGGCGGCGGCGCATGATGCGCGTCGCGCTCGGCGTCGGGTTCCGCGCGGGCGTGACGGCCGCGCAACTCGATGCCGCGATCCGCGCGGCGCTGGCGCTCTACCCGGCCGCCGAACCGGCGCTCGTCGCGACGCTCGCCGACAAGGCGCGTGCCCACGCGCTGCGCACGCTGTGCGCGCGACGCGGCTGGCCGCTCGTCGCGTTCGACGCGGCGCAACTCGCGAGCCGTCCCGAACTGGCCGCGAGCAGCCCGTCGGACGCCGCGCTCGCACGCTTCGGCGTCGCGGGCGTGGCCGAGCCGTGCGCGCGGCTCGCGGCGCCGCACGGCCGGCTGCTGGGCCCCAAATCCATCCGGAACGGCGTGACGGTCGCACTCGCCGGCCCGCTCTGAACCCTTTGTTTCGCTTTCGACAGGACGATTCCCGATGAAGACCGATTCCGAATCCCATCAGCGGATGGCCGAACGCCGCCGTGCCGGCCACGAGAAGAAGCAGGCCGCCGCCACCCATGAAAAAGGCCTGCTGATCGTCCACACCGGCAGCGGCAAGGGCAAGAGCACCGCTGCGTTCGGCATGGCCGTGCGCGTACTCGGCCACGGCATGCGGCTCGGCGTCGTGCAGTTCATCAAGGGCGCGCTGCACACGTCCGAGCGCGATTTCCTCGGCGCGGTCGCGGAATGCGACTTCGTGACGATGGGCGACGGCTATACGTGGAACACGCAGAATCGCGACGCCGACATCGCGACCGCGCGCAAGGGCTGGGACGAGGCGCGCCGGATGATCGAAAGCGGCGACTACCGGATGGTGATCCTCGACGAGCTGAACACCGTGCTGAAGTACGAATACCTGCCGCTCGACGAAGTGCTCGCGACGCTCGTCGCGCGTCCGGAGTCGGTGCATGTCGTCGTCACCGGGCGGCACGCGCCCGACGCGCTGATCGACGCGGCCGATCTCGTCACCGAAATGCGGCTCGTCAAGCATCCGTACAAGGAGCAAGGCGTGAAGGCGCAGCGCGGCGTGGAGTTCTGAGCGTGCCCGCCTGCCCCGCACTGTTCGTCAGCGCGCCCGCGTCCGGCCAGGGCAAGACGTCGGTGACGGCCGGCCTCGCGCGGCTGCACCGCCGGCTCGGCCGCCGCGTGCGCGTGTTCAAGACCGGGCCCGATTTTCTCGATCCGATGCTGCTCGAACGCGCGAGCGGCGCGAGCGTGCATGCGCTCGACCTCGGGATGGTCGGCGAGGCCGGCTGCCGTGCGCTGCTGGCCGATGCCGCGCGCGATGCGGACCTGATCCTGATCGAAGGTGTGATGGGGCTGTTCGACGGCACGCCGAGCAGTGCCGACCTCGCGGCCACGTTCGGCGTGCCGGTCGTCGCGGTGATTTCCGCGAAGGCGATGGCGCAGACCTTCGCGGCGATCGCGTTCGGGCTCGCGCGGTTCCGGCCTGGGCTGCCGTTTCACGGCGTGCTGGCGAACCGCGTCGGCTCGGCCCGGCATGCGGAGCTGCTGCAACAGGCACTGCCCGGCGACCTGCGCTGGCTCGGCCACGTGCCGGCCGATGCGGGCATCGCGCTGCCGGAGCGGCATCTCGGCCTGCACCAGCCGGCCGACATCGACGATCTCGAGGCGCGGCTCGAACGCGCGGCCGACGTGCTCGCGCAGACGGCGCTCGCCGAATTGCCGCCTGCCGTCGCGTTCGCGGAACCGGACATCGCGGCGCCGCTGCCGCGTGCGCTCGCCGGCAAACGGATCGCGGTTGCGCGCGATGCGGCGTTCTCGTTCATCTATCCGGCGAATCTCGCGCTTCTCGATGCGCTCGGTGCGCAGTTGCGGTTCTTCTCGCCGCTCGCCGACGAACCGGTGCCGGACGATTGCGACGCGCTGTTCCTGCCGGGCGGCTATCCGGAACTGCATGCGGCGACGCTCGCGGCGAATGCCGAAACCGCGCGGACGATTCGCGCGCATGCGGCTGCAGACAGGCCGATCGTCGCGGAATGCGGCGGGATGGTGTATCTGTGTGAATCGCTGACCGACGTGGACGGCGCAACGACGCCGATGCTCGGCCTGCTGCCGGGCCAGGTGACGATGCAGCGCCGGTTCGCGGCGCTCGGCATGCAGCAGCTCGATACGCGCACCGGGCCGATGCGCGGCCATACGTTTCATTATTCGCGGCTCGCGACGCCGCTGGAACCGGTCGCGAACGCCGCGCGCCCCGACGGCGCGCCGGGCAGCGGCGAAGCCGTCTATCGCAGTGGCGCGATCGTCGCGACGTACATGCATATGTACTGGCCGTCGAATCCGGAGATGGCAGCGGCGCTGTTCGGCGGCACGGCGTTCTGACGGCAAAACCCAGTGAAGCGCCGCGACGCCGCGATGTCAGGGTTTTTCGCGGCCCGGCGCTTCCGAACGCGAAGTCCGGATCACGGTACCGTCGGGCGAGAAATGCGCGTTGAACATCCCGTCGCCCGATACGCCGCCCTCGGCCCAGTGCCAGCTCCACACCTCTTCATGGCTCAATGCGTATTGCGCGACCTCGGTCGGCTTGCCCAGCAGTTGACGCACGTCGTCCTTCGACATCCCGGGCACGACCTTCGCGATGTTCGCCGCCGTCAGCGCCTGCGTGATCGACACGAGCCGGCCGTCGGGCCCGAAATCGAGCATATAGGTGCTCGTGCCGTACGGGCCGCGCGGATACTCGAACCGCTGCGAGCCGTCGTCACCCTGCCTGACCATCTCGGGCTTGCCCGCCTGACGGAGCACGTCCTCGGTCGTCGAGACGCCCGGCTGCAGGTTGCCGAACGCCATCGGATCGGGCTTGATCGCATTGACCGCATCGGCCACCTTCTGGTCGTCGCACCCGGCCGCCAGAACGCCGACCGCACAGGCCGTCAGCACGGCCAGAAGCTGTTTTCGCATTTCGTCCACACCTGTATTCATCGAGCCGATCCGGCGTCGCGCGCAGCGTAGCACGCGGCCTGTCGCGCCGATGTCAAGGAGCGTCAAATCAACGTGCAGCCCGCGCGCGTCCGATTTCGGGGACGCGGCCGCGCTTGCGCATACCGTGCGGTGACCGTCGCGTCGCCACGCCGCTGCGTCAAACCAGGAACGCCTCGGCCAGCTTGACCCAGTACGACGCGCCCGTCGGCAACGCAGCATCGTTGAAGTCGTAACCGGGGTTGTGCACCATGCAGCCTCCCTCCCCGTCGCCGTTGCCGATGATCAGGTAGCAGCCCGGCCGCTTCTCGAGCAGGAATGCGAAATCCTCGCTGCCGGTAAGCGGCACCATCCCGTCGATCAGGTTCGCATCGCCCACCCACTCGCGCGCGACGTTGCGCGCGAACGCGGTCATTTCCGCATCGTTGACGAGCACCGGGTAGCGGCGCTGGTAGTCGATCGTCGCGGTCGCGCCGAACACGGCCGCCTGCGCATGCACGACTTCCTTGATGCGCGTCTCGAGCAGGTCGCGCACCTCCGGTTTCAGCGCGCGCACCGACAGGCGCATCTGCGCGCGGTCGGGAATCACGTTCGGCGCGTCGCCCGCGTGGATCGCGCCGACCGTGACGATCGCCATGTCGAGCGGCGACACGTTGCGCGACACGATCGTCTGCAACGCCAGCACGATCTGCGCGCACACGACGACGGGATCGATCGCCTTGTGCGGCACGGCGCCGTGGCCGCCGCGGCCCTGCACGTCGATGACCACGGTATCCGACGACGCCATGAACGGCCCCGGCAGAAAACCGAACTTGCCCGTCGGGAAGCCCGGCATGTTGTGCATCGCGAAGATCGCGTCGCACGGGAACAGCTCGAACAAGCCTTCGTCGAGCATCTTCTTCGCGCCGCCGAGCCCTTCCTCGGCCGGCTGGAAAATCAGGTTCAGCGTGCCGGAGAAGCGGCGCTCCCGGGCGAGATGCTTCGCGGCGGCGAGCAGCATCGCCGTGTGGCCGTCGTGGCCGCACGCGTGCATCTTGCCGGCGATCGTGCTCTGGTACGGCAGGCCCGTCGCCTCGTGGATCGGCAGCGCGTCCATGTCGGCGCGCAGGCCGAGGCGCTGCATGCCGTTGCCTGCCTTCAACTGCGCGACGACGCCCGTGCCGCCGAGCCCGCGATGCACCGTGTAGCCCCACGACTGCAGTTGCTCCGCGACGAGGTCGCTCGTCGCGAATTCCTCGAAGCCCAGTTCGGGATGAGCATGGATGCGGTGCCGGATCTCGATCATTTCGTCGGCGAGGCCTGCGGGAATCACGCTGTGCGTCAAGGTATCGTCTCCTGTGTCCGGTGGGGAATGTGCAGGCAAGGATATTCGGTTAACCGGCAACCGGGCAGACGGAAAGTCGTCGTGGTAGCAACTGGTAGTTGCCGTAGCGGGCGCGGTGCACGGCAAGCGCAAGCCGGCCATCCGGATGACTGCCGCAGATGATCCGGACACGCGAAACTGTGCGCCCCGCATCGAATTAACGTGCATGAGGATCCGGCGATGACCGTTCAAACATCAAAAATAACTCCTATGCATCAAAGCATTACGGATATTTGTTCATTTTTTGACGTTTGTACATTTTTTGTGTACGCTGACAAAGAAGTGAACGAGCGATCGCCCCTGATGCCCGAGAATGCCCCCCTCCCGATGTCGGAACAGCATGTGCTCGACGAAGCCTGCGCCGCGTTCGAACGCGCGACCCGGCGCTTCAGGGCGCGGCCCATGCGCGTGCCGGCCGCGTATAAGGCGCGTGCCGACGCGATGATCCGCTTCGACGTTGCCGGGCAGGCCTTCGAGATGCCGGCCGCCGTGATCCTGCGCATCGAATCGCTGCCGGGTGCACTCGCGGAATTGCGCCGCCGCGGCGGCGCTACCCCGATGCCTGGCGAACGGCCGCTGATGCTGATCGCGCCGCATCTTTCGGCCGAACTGGCCGCCGGCCTGACCGACCAGGGCATCCCGTTTCTCGACACCGCCGGCAACGCATGCCTGATTCAGCCGGAGGCGACCGTGATGATCGCGGGCCGGCCGAAGCCCGCACGCGCACCGCGCCGGCAGGCGTCGCGCGCGACGACGCCGAAGGGACTGGCCGTGATGTTCGCACTCGCGACGCAGCCGAACCTCGTCGCGCAGCCCTATCGGGCGATTGCCGCCGCGTCGGACGTCGCGCTCGGCACGGTCAATCTCGCGATGGACGATCTGATCGCGCGCGGCCTCGTCGGGCAGCGCCGCAACGGCGAGCGCCTGATTCCCGACTGGCCGCGCTTCGTGCAGGAATGGGTCGCGCTGTACCCGAGCCGCTTGCGTGCGAAACTGTCGAGCCGACGGTTTACCGGCCTCGCACCCGACTGGTGGCGCGGCTTCGATTTCGCGTCGTTCGATGCGCGGCTCGGCGGCGAGCCGGCGGCCGACCTGCTGACGCACGACCTCAAGCCGGCCGCGATCACCGTCTATACGCACGGCGCGGTGTCGAACCGCCTGCTGCTCCAGGCCCGCCTGCGTCCGGACGAGCGCGGCGACGTCGAAATCCTCGAAGCGTTCTGGCCGCGCTCGCCTGCGCTCGACTGGCGCGAGCAGGATGTGCCGCTCGTGCCGCCGCTCCTGATCTACGCGGATCTCGTCTCGTCCGGAGACAGCCGCAATCTTGCCGCCGCCGAACGGATCCATGACCGATACCTCGCCCATCCGCCCGCTTGAAGTCGATGCGCGCCGGCCGCTCGAGCCGGCGGCGGTCGCGCTGCTGCAAGCGGTCGGCAGCGCCTGCGCGCGCCTCGACGCGGCGTTCGTCGTCGCCGGCGCAACCGCGCGCGACATCCTGATGTGGCATGTCCACGGCATCCGGCCGGTGCGTGCGACGCGGGACGTCGACGTCGCGGTGTGCGCGGTGAGCTGGCCGTTCCACGAACAGCTCGTCGATGCGCTCGTCGCGACCGGGCAATTCACGCGCGCGCCGAAGCAGCAGCAGAAACTGCTGTTCGAAAGCGGAACGCACGGTTTTCGCACGGAGCTCGATCTCGTGCCGTTCGGGCCGCTCGAAACGCCGCCGGGCGAGATCGCGTGGCCGCCGGGCGGCGAATTCGTGCTGAACGTGCTCGGGTTCCAGGAGGCGGTCGACACGGCGCTGCCGGTGTCGATCGACGCGCGCACCGTGGTGCCGGTGGCCAGCCTGCCGGCGCTCGCGCTGCTGAAGTTGCTCGCATGGAAGGACCGGCGCGCGCGCCAGAACAGCGACGCGTACGACCTGCTGTTCCTGCTGCGCAATTATCACGACGCCGGCAATCGCGAGCGCATCTGGGACGCCGCGCCGGACCTGCTCGAAACGCATGCGTTCCAGCCGGGCCTCGCCGCCGCCGCGCTGCTCGCGCGGGATGCGAAGCGGATTGCTTCGCCGCACACGCGCGACGCCATCCGCACGCTGCTATCCGACGCAGCGACTTACGCGGCGCTCGGCCAGGATCTGCTGGCACGCGCGTTCGCGCAGTTGCCGGGCGAATTCATCGATGACGCCGACCGGTATCTCGACGCGTTCCGCAACGCGTTCCTCGTCGATCCTCCCGCACCGCACGCGTGACGCGCCGCTGTGAAACAGCAACGTCATCGCGCTTTCGCCGCACTGCGCTCAGGCCGCCCAGTCTTCGAGCGACAACCCGGCAACACGGCCGAATTCGCGGCCGTTGTTCGTGACGAGCACCGCGCCGGCCGCGATCGCGTGCCCGGCGATCGACGCATCGTTCGCGCCGATCGGCGTGCCGCGCGCGGCGAGATCCGCGCGAATCGAGGCCGTTGCATCGACGGCCGCCGTATCCCACGGCAGCACGCCATCCAGCCGCGAAACAAACGCCGTCACGAGTTCCGCATGCTTCGGCGACGCCTTCCTGCCCACGGCCCCGAACCGCATTTCGGCATAGGTGATTGCCGACACGACGATCCGGTGCTGAGCGTTGACGCACGACTGCAACCGGGACAGCACCACGGGCGGCCGCTCGCGCATGATGAACGAACAAATGTTCGTATCGAGCATGTAGAGCGTGGTCACCGGCCGGACTCCGTCGGCGCGCCGGCATCGCCGGACAGGTCGAAGCGACCGGATTCGATGACGGCCGGGCGTTCGGCGAGGAAGTCGGCGTCGGCCAGCGGTTCGTTCGCGAACGACAGCCACGTGGGGCGCACGGGGCGCAGCAGCAGCGTGTCGCCCTCGCGGCGGATCTCGAGTTCCGTCACCCCCTCGAACTCCATGTCCTTCGGGATGCGGATTGCCTGGTTACGGGCGTTCTTGAAAATGGAAACGGTGCGCATGAGCCACTCCATGGGAGTACGATGCGCCCATTTTAGACATATGTCGGCATATGTCAATTTCAGGGGACGCGGATCGGACGTCGCGCCCCATGCTGTCGCGGGTGTTTTTGCCATGCTGTCGGCCTGTCGTCGATGATGAGAGCGATTCATTCTTCACGACGCAGGCCGCGCGGTCCATATCCCGAACGGCCAATGCAGGCGCGATGCACGGCCGCGCGCAGCGTCGCGCCGACGCTGCGCGCCCACCCCGTCACGGCAACCGGAAAGTGTCGAAGAATGTATCGCGCTCGATCACGGTGAGCGCCGCGCGCTTGTGCGGGAAGTCGAATTCCTTCAGCGTATGGAACCCGAGCCGGTGCATGTACGCGATGTGCCGCACGTGATCGACGCGCGGCTCGCCGACGAGCCGCTGCGTGCGCGGTTCGTCGACGAACATGTAGTGCAGCACCCCGCTCCACCACGCATGCAGCTTGCCCGCGCTCTGGAAGCGCGAGTCGCCGATCAGCAGGTGCAGCCCGCGATCGTAGTCGTGCGCGTCATAGAACGGCGCGAGGCGGTCCTCCTTCGCCCAGTAGAACTCGAAATAGCCGAACGGCGTGTCGTCGAAATAGCCGATCATCGGGTGCATGTGCGGATCGGCGAGCCGCTCGGCGAGATACGCCGCATGCTCGTCGCGCGTACCGCGCTGGTCCCAGAACTGCGCGACGCGATCGAGATTCATCCAGCCGCTGAACAGGTCCGCGTGCGCATCGATATCGACGGTGCGCAGGCTGAACGTCATCCCGACTTGCGGCATGGTGCGCGCGTAGATCTCGCCGGCCGGCGACGGCGGCCGCACCGGATGACGGTGGCCGTTCGTGATCGCGTAGCGCAGCGGCATCCCGCTCGACGCGGGCGCCCTCAGCCACGGCCGCGGGTTCTGCCAGAACGTCGTGCGCGACACGTTCAGGCGCAGCGTGTCGCCGGCGACCTGCGCGCCGTCGATCACGCCCTCGCGCACCGCGCGCGCCACGTACGACGCGACGGCCGCCGCACTGGCGCCACCGAGCGGCACCGAGATCGTTGCCGCGTCGTACCGCGTGTCGGTGTTGAACATCGGGACGAACGCCGCGAGCAGCCAGTCCGGCGAGTCGTCGGGATGCCATGCGTCGAGCGTGTGCTCGGCGACCTGCGTCGCCTGGCCATGCGCGGCGCCGTCCAGCGCGGCCGCCACCTCGCCTTCGACGGCATCCGCGGCGCCGGCCGGTTTCGTCAGCGTGTCTTCCATCACAGTGCTCCCGCGTCGTGGCGGTCGGCGAGCACGTGAAGCCCCCGCTCGAGCGCCGGAAACAGGCTGCGCTGGAAGTTGTTCCAGCGCAGTTCGAGAATCGTGTCGTCCGGCGCGATCGGCGTGTCAAGCACGTCGCAGATCACCTCGCCGGAATCGATGCCGTTGTCGACGTAGTGGAACGACGCGCCCGTCATCGTCACGGGTTCGACCGACGACGTCGCGCCGCTCGCCCAGTCGACCCGTTCGCCGCGCGCGCCGTGCAGCGCGTCGAGCGTCGCCCACGCGCCGCGCCGCTGGTACGGCGAATCGTCGGCCGTGATGCCCGGGTGGATGTTCGCGATGCGTCGGTGAAAGCGCGCACCGGGCCGCACGAGTTCGTCGAGGATCACGAGCAGCCCGTCGAGCACGACGACGTCGGCGTCGAGCTCGAGCAGGCGTTCGAGCAGGCGTCGCTCGAACGCCTGTTTGCCTGCCACCCGTTCGCGCGCGTCGCGCGGCAGCCGCCGGTACGTCGACGGAATCGAGCAGAACAGTTCGTCGACCGGCCGGCCCTGCACCGTCAACCCTTCCGGCAGGATCCACGGCCGGCCCGGCGTGCGCGCGAAGCCGTAGTCGGCCACCTTCGCGCGGTCGGCCGGCGAACCGTCGTCGTCGTCGACGATCACGCCCTTGAGCGTGTAGCGCTCGCCGAGCGGCGAGTCGTTCAGGCGTTCGACGAGGAATTCGAGCGGCGCCTTCATGTAGCGCGTGCCGCCCTGATACGCGACCGGCTGGCCGGCGCGATCGGCCGCGCCGTTGCGCAGCGACTGGATGTAGACGAGATTTTTCTTCGGCATGGATGCGTCGTGGAAAAAGCGGACGAAGGCGCCGCGGCCGGCCCGCACCGGCCACGAAGGCCGGCCGGCGGGCCGCGGCGCGCGACGTCACCAGTTGTATTTCGCGGTCGCGATCACCGTGCGGTCGGTGCCGAAAACGCAGACGTTGGCCGACTGGCAGCCGCTGATGTAGTGGCGGTTGGCCAGGTTCGTCCCGTTCACGGCGAAGCGCCAGTTACGCGTGTCGTAATGCACGCCCGCGTCGAACAGCGTGACGCTCGACACCGTCAGCGAGTTGTCGGCCGCACCGGCCGACGCGCTCTGGTAGCGCACGCCGCCGCCGAGGCCGAAACCGGCGAGCGGCCCGGTGTGCCACGTCCAGTCGGCCCACAGCGACGCCATCTGGCGCGGACGCGGAATGTCGACCGGCCAGTTGTTCAGCGACACGTCGTTCGCCTTCACGTTCTTCACGTCCTGGTAGACATACGACGCGATCAGCGACAGGTTCCGCGTGACCTTGCCGGTCGCGCTCAGCTCGATCCCGCGCGAACGCACTTCACCGGTTTGCACCGACTTCGTACCGGTCGTGTCCTGACTCGGCAGCGCCGGCGTGATCCCGTTGGTCTGGTTGATCTGGTAGATCGCCGCGTTCAGCATCAGGTTCTTGCCGGGCGGCTGCCAGCGCAGGCCGGCCTCGATCTGCTTGCCGCGGGTCGGCTGCGGCAGCCCGCCGCCGAGCAGGTTCACGCCGATCAGCGGATTGAACGACGTCGCGTAGCTGACGTACGGCGACAGCCCGTAGTCGCCCTGGTACGTGAGGCCGACGCGGCCGGTGAACGCCGTCACGTCCGCCTTCGTCGACGTGCCGCCCGCGCGGTCGTCCATCCGCATGTTGACCCAGTCCTCGCGGCCGCCGAGCGTCAGCGTCCAGCGGTTCCACTTGATCTGGTCCTGCGCGTACAAGCCGAACGTGTTCATCGTCGTGTACGTGTTGGTGCGGAACGTCGACGCCGGATCGAACACCGCCGTCGTGACGGGCAGGTAGACCGGGTTGTAGATGTTCAGCGGCGGCGCCGCGGCGAGCCATTCGCTGTCGGTCGCGGTCTGGCGGTTGTACTGGAAGCCGAGCAGCAGCGTGTGCTGGAGCGGGCCCGTCGCGAAGCGGCCTTCCACGTTGTTGTCGATGTCGAAGCGGCTGTAGTTCATCTGGAACACGCCGGCCCAGCGCGACACGTCGGTCGTGCTGCCCTCGACGAAGCCGTTGCCGAACACCGAGCCGTTGTCGAGCGACAGGTGCATCAGGCGGACGTTCTGCCGGAACTTCCACGCCGAACTCAGGTTCTGCTCGAACTGGTAACCGACCGACCACTGCTTCTTGCGGTAGTAGTTGAAGTTCGGGTCGCCTTCGTACACGTCCTTGTTGATCTGGCCGTTCGGGTTCGGCAGCACCGTGCCCTGCGCCGGCAGGAAGTTCGACGAGATGTCGCCCCAGTCCTGCAGGTACGTCGCGGACAGCGTCAGCGACGTATCCGCGTTCGGGCGCCAGCGGAACGACGGCGCGAGCGCGACGCGCTGGTCGTTGTTCGGGCCGGTCAGCGCATTGCCGTCGCGCGCGACGCCGACGAACCGGTACGCGTACTTGCCGTCGGCATCGAGCTTGTCGCCGACATCGATCATGAACTGCTTGCGCGCGTAGTTGCCGATCTGCACACCGGCTTCGCGCACGCGCTCGCCGTCGGCGAGCTTGGTCTGCACGTCGATGATCGCGCCGGGGTCGCCCGCGCCGTACAGCACCGAGGTCGGCCCGCGCAGCACGGTGATGCTGTCGATCATGTACGGATCGACGCGCCAGCTCGCGAGGTTGATCGTGTTCGGCACCTGCAGCCCGTTCACGTAGGCGGTCGGTGTGAAGCCGCGCAGCGCCGCGTACCAGTCCGAACGGTTGTCCGAACCGTACGACGAGAAACCCGGCACGTAGCGCAGCGCCGCGTTCACGTCGGTCGCGCCGGTCATCTCGATCTGCTGCGCGGTGACGACGTTGATCGTCTGCGGGATCTCGTTGATCGGCGTGTCGGTCTTCGTGCCGGTCCTGCTGCGCTTCGCGACGAGCCCGACCGTGCCGTCGCCTTCCGAGGCCGCGTTGACGGTGATCGCCGGCAGCGTGCCATTCGGCGTGCTATTCGGCGTGCCGTTCTGCGCACTGCTGGCCGACGCCGCGGCGCCAGCGTTTACGGCCGGTGCCGTCTGGGCGTAAGCCTGCCCCGCCGCAGCCGCACCGAACGCCACGCTCGCCGCGGCTGCGATCGCACGCAAACGCGTGCCTGTTGCCCACTCCATCTTTCTCTGCTCCACTTTTTTCATGCGGTTTCCGACCGCGCCTTTGTCAAAGAGCGAAAGCCATCCGGCCCGCGCTCACCCCGTTTTCGTGTCGTTTTTCGTGCGACTCCCGGGCCGCGCCATCGTCATGGCCGGGCGCGATCCCGTCTTCGAGCGACGCGCAGATCTCGTCCGCGCGACGCGCCAGTACCGACAGCAGCGTGTCGGACAATCCGTGGCTGTCTTCGCAGCAGCCTTGCAGGTAGATGCGCGGCGCGAAGTGCTCGGGCGTCGCGAGCAGGTAGTCGCGCGTCACGTCGCCGCGCGTGAGCGCATCGCCCAGGTGCGGCGCGAGCCCTTCGAGCAACGCCGAATGCGTGTCGCGGCGGTAGCCGGTCGCGAGCACGAGCGCATCGAAGCGTTCGACGCGCGTGGCGCCGCTCATCCGGTCGCGCAGCGTCAGCTCGATGCGGCCGTCGGCGATGCGCACCGCGGCCTCGATCGCGCTGTTCGCGAGCAGCGCATGACGCGGCGTGCCCTCGATGCGCTGCAGGTACAGCATTTCGTAGATCTGCTCGATCAGCGGCCGGTCGACCACCGCGTAGTTGGTATCGCGATAGCGCTCGAGCAGCGCGCGGCGCGCGTCGTGCGGCTGCGCATAAACGACGTCGGTGAACTCGGGGCTGAAGATCTCGTTGACGAACGGGCTGTCGTCGGCCGGCTTCAGCGCACCTGCGCGCATCACGAGGCTCGCGTCGACGTGCGGGAAGCGGCGCGCGAGGTCGATGAACACCTCGGCCGCGCTCTGCCCCGCGCCGATCACCGCGACGCGCCGGCGTTCGCCGTCCGGCGACGCGACGAGCCGGTCGATGTCGGTCAGATACGACGACGAATGGATCACGCGGTCGCGGCCGAGTGCGGCAAACGCATCCGGAATCGCGGGCGTGCCGCCGACGCCGACCGACAGCGCGCGCGTGACGCGCTGGCGCTCGCGGCCCGCGGCATCGCGCGACAGCACGCGCAGCGCGTCGATCCGCGCGCCGTCGCCGTACACCGGCTCGATCGCCAGCACGGTCTCGCTGTAATGGACGCGATCGTCGAACGCATCGGCGACCCAGCTCAGGTAGTCGTGGAATTCGACGCGGGTCGGATAGAAGTTCTTCAGGTTGACGAATTCGTTCAGGCGGCCGCGTTCGAACAGGTAGTTGATGAACGTGTAGCGGCTTTTCGGATCGCGCATCGTGACGAGATCCTTCAGAAACGAGATCTGCATCCTGCAGTCGTCGAGCAGCATCCCGCGATGCCAGCCGAATTCCGGCTGGCGCTCGACGAAGCAATGGGCGAACGTGCGTGCGCCGGCGCGCTCCGCGAGGCGAATGGCCAGCGCCAGATTCGACGGCCCGAAGCCGACGCCGATCAGGTCGAATACGGTTTCTCTCTGCATGTCTCAGCTCCCTTGTCGGTGAATCCGGCCCGTCAGACGTGACGGCCGGAGAAGAACGTCTCGCGCAGCGTGCGCATCCACAGCGGCTGCGCGTCGGCCAGCGCGAGACGGCGCTGCCGCGCGAAGCCATGCCGCGCGAGATGGTCGGCAACCCGCGCGTGGCCGGCCGGAACGGCACAGCCGACCGCTTCGGTACGCGGGTCGTCGAGAAACAGGTAATGAACGACGGACGGCAGCCAGCCCGCCACGCAATGCGGGCCGCGCCAGCGCGATTCGCCGACCAGCATCCGCAGCCCGCGGTCGTAGTCGCGCGCCGCGACGTGCGGCGCGAGCGCGTCTTCCTTCAGCCAGAACGCCTCGAAGTACGCGAACGGCTCGCCGTCGAAGCAGCCGACGAGCGGCGTCACGTGCGGATCGGCGTCGGGTGCGGCCCCTTGCGCGCTGTCCGCGCCGGGCTGCGCGCCCGGCCAGCCGTCGCGCACGCGCGGCTCGTCGAACCAGCGCGCGAGCCGCACGGTGTCTTCCGCCGGCTGCCAGCCGCGCAGCGTGAAGCGCACGCCGAGCGCCGGCCGGTCGCGCGCGTAGACGTCGCCGCGCGGCGCCGGCGGCCGGCGCGGCGGACGCCGGCCGTCGGGAAGCATCGGCCGCGTCGCGCCCGGCCGGGGCGGGCCGACGAGCCACAGATCGGCCTGCTGCGCCCAGCCGTCGCGCATGCAGCGGCCGCCGTCGGCGAGCACGCCGCTCGCGCGCAGCGCGTCGAGCGCGACTGCCGGCCACGCGGCCGGGTCGAGCCGGATCGCCGCATGGTGCGCGCCGTCCGAAAACGCCGCGGACAGCGCGGCCAGCAGCGCGCGCCGCTGGTCGGCCGGCGCCGCGCGATGGTTGTACGCGACGAGGCGCAGCGTGCCGTCGTCGGCGAGTTGCGCGCGCAGCAACTGCGCGCCGATGCCGTGGCCCTGCGCGACGCGGATCTCCGTGCCGTCGCGCGCGGCGAACAGCCCGTCCGCGAATGCGAGGCGGCACGTATCGGGCATCGTGAATCCGTCGGGACGCACTTCAGCCAGCATGGCGCTCCTCCTGTCCTGTTTCCGCGCGTGCATCGAGCCGTGCGCCGAGTGCGGCGAGCGTCGGCGACGCGAACACGTCGGCGACCGTCAGCGCGTGACCGGCGCGGCCGGCCGCGTCGACGAAGCGCACGACGTCGAACGACGTCGCGCCGGCTTCGAACAGGTCCGCGCCGGGCTCGGGAGCGGCCGTCGAGAATGTGTCCGACCACAGCGCCGCGAGCTCGGCAGCCGCCTGCGACGGCACGTCGGTCCGTGTTTCCCCGCGTGCTTGCACGCTGAAGGCCGCATCCGTGACCACATGCGTATCGGGCGCGCCGAGCGCCGCCTCCGACGCGCCGGCAAAACGCGCGACTTCGTCGTGATAGAGATCGACGAGCGCATCGACGAAACCGCGGTCGAGCAGTTCGTCCGCATACGAGAACGCGGCGCTCACGCGGCCGTCCGGATGCTCGACGACGTCCAGCTCCAGCGTGAACACGACGCGATGGCGCACGTCGTCGAATTCGGCAAGCGACAGGCCGGCCCAGTCGCGTGCGGCCGCGCCCGTCGGGCGCAGGTAGTTGAACATCACCTGGAACAGCGGATTGGCCTGCGCAGCACGCGGCGCGCGCAGCGCCGCGACGACGTCGGCGAACGGCACGTCGGCGTGCGCATACGCGGCCAGCGCCGTATCGCGCACCTGGGCGAGCACGTCCACGCGGCGCGCGGCCGAGTCGATCCGCGTGCGCACGACGACCGAATTGATGAAGAGGCCGAGCGCAGCGCGTGCCGCATCGCCCGTCAGCTCGCGTGTCGACGCGAGCACGCCGACCGGCTGGTCGGCCGCGCCCGTCGCGCGGAACAGCGCGGTGTTGAGTGCCGCGTGCAGCAGCATCGGCAGCGTCGCGTGCGCGGCCGACGCAGCGTCGCGTGCGGCGCGAATCAGCGACGCGTCGAATTCGAACGCGATGCGTGCCGCGCGCCATTGCGGCACGGCCGGCGCGTCCGCGCGCTGCGGCAGCACGCGCGACGGCAGCTCGACCAGCGCGTCACGCCAGTACGCGACGCGGGCCGGATGGCACGGTGCGGGCAGCACGAGTGGTGTGGCATCTCCTGCTGGCACGGCGTCACCGCGCACGCGGGCGACGTAGCGCGCACGAACCGCATCGAGCCACAGCTCGATCGATTCGCCGTCCGACACGACGTGATGGATCGTCATCGACAACACGTGGTCGTCCGCGCCGAGCCGCAGCACGCGTGCGCGCCACAGCGGCGTATCGGCCGAGAGGTCGAATGGCGTGAGGGCATCCTCGTCGGTCAACGCCGCCGCGCGGGCAAGCGCATCGGATTGCGCCGACAGGTCGACGACCGGCAATTCGACCGGCGCCGCCACGGCGATCCGCTGGCCCGGCGGCGCGCCGTCGCGAGCGACGAGCCGCGCGCGCAGCGCCGGATGCACGGCCGCCGTATCCGAGAACGCGGCACGCAGCGCACCGATGTCGAGCGGGCCGCGCACGCGCAGCACGACCGGAATGTTGTACGCGGCGCTGTCCGGCTGCGCGCGCCACAGGAACCACAGGCCGAGCTGCGCGGGCGACAGCGGCCACACGCCGTTCGCATCGGGTTTGGCCACCGCGACGCCAGGCGCCGCGGCGCCGGCATGCGCGGCGCGCGGCGCGTCGGCCACCTGCAGCGCGTACTGCGCGAGCACGGGTGCCTCGAACAGCGCGCGCACCGGCACGTCGCGGCCGAGCCGTTCGGCCACGCGCGTCGCGACGCGCACAGCGGCGAGCGAATGACCGCCGAGATCGAAGAAGTGATCGCCGCGGCCGACGCGCTCGAGATTCAGCACGTCGCACCAGATCGCCGCGAGCGCGGTTTCATCGCCGTCGCGCGGCGCCTCGTACGCACGTTCGACGCGCACGGGCGCCGGCAGCCTCGCCCGGTCGACCTTGCTGTTCGCGTTGCGCGGCAACGCGTCGAGCACGATCAGTTGCGCGGGCACCATGTAGTCGGGCAGCGTGCGGCGCAGGTGCGCGTCGAGCGTCGCGGCTTCGACGGGCTGCGCGGCCGCCTGTGCATCGGCGGTCAGTTCGACATACGCGACGAGCTGCGCAAGCGCGCCCTGCCCGTGCACGACCGCGCACGCTTCGCGCACCGCATCGTGCGCAGCCAGTTGCGCCTCGATTTCGCCGAGCTCGATGCGCAATCCGCGCAGCTTCACCTGATGATCGACGCGGCCGATGAAGTCGAACACGCCGTCCGCGCGGCGCCGCACGAGGTCGCCGGTGCGGTACAGGCGCGCGCCCGCTGCGCCGTACGGATCGGGCACGAAACGCTCGGCGGTCAGCGCCGGGCGGTCGAGATAACCGCGCGCGACGCCGATCCCCTCGCCGCCCAGATACAGTTCGCCGATCACGCCGACCGGCAGCGGATGCAGCCGCTCGTCGAGCACGTGCGCGGTGCGCGCGCCGACCAGCGTGCCGATCGGCAGATATGCGGCGTCGCCGAGCTTCGCGAGATCGTCGCCGGGCCGGAACATCCACAGCGTCGGCGTGATGACCGTCTCGGTCGGGCCGTAGCCGTTGACCACGCGCACGTTCGGCAGCGCGCGGCGCAGCATCGCGAACGCCTCGCGCGACGTCGCTTCGCCGCCGACGGTCAGCGAACGCAGCGTCGGCGGTGCGCCGTGCGCGAGCGCCCATTCGGCGAGCTGCGCGGCGCAGCCGGGCGGCACGTAGGTCATCGTCACGCCGTCGCGGACCATCATCGCGCAGGTCTGCGCGGGCGGCCACAGCACGTCGGCCGTCACGGATACGGCGGCGCCCGACATGTATTGCGAAAACCAGCCTTCGTGCGCGCCGTCGAAGTTGACCGACTGGAACAGCAGGAACACGTCGTTCTCGCCCGCGCCGTAGCGCTCGGCAATCGCCGCGCAGTGCAGCGCGAACGACGCGTGGTCGACGATCACGCCTTTCGGCTTGCCGGTCGAGCCCGACGTGTAGATCGCATAGGCAGCATGGCCCGGCAGCACGTCGGGCAGCGCGACGTCCGCGGCTTCGTCGAGCGCATCGATTTCATCGGCGCGCCATACGCGCAGTTCCGGCAGCTCGGGCAACGACGCGGCGCTTGCGCCGTCGGTCAGCACGTGCGCGATGCTCGCGTCGCCGACGATCTGCGCGAGCCGTTCGCGCGGATGGGCCGGATCGAGCGGCACGAACGCGGCGCCGGACTTCAGCACCGCGATCAGCGCGACGAGCAGGTCGACCGAGCGCTGCAAAGCGACGCCGACGCGCATCTCGGGCCGCACGCCTGCCGCCACCAGATGACGCGCGAGGCGCGCCGCGCGTGTATCGACTTCGCCGCGCGTCAGTGCACGATCGATATCGGCAACGCCGCGTGCATCGGGCCGCGCGTGTGCATGCGCGGCGATGCGCGCATGCACGGGCACGAACGGTTCGGCTTCGGTCGCGCCCGCCGGCGCGTTCCACGCAAAGAGCTGTGCGCGCTCGTCGGCGGGCAGCCAGTCGAGATCGCCGACCGGCAGGTCGGGCCGCGCGAGCGCATCGGCGAGCAGCGTGACGAAGCGCGCGGCCAGCCGCGCGATCGCGTCGGCGTCGAACAGGTCGAGCGCATAGATGAACGCGGCGTCGAACGTACCGTCGGGTGTTGCCTCGACGGAGAGCGTGAGATCGAATTTCGCGGACGGCGTGCCGGACGGCAGCAACGCGGCCGTCGCCGCGCCGAGCACCGGCAGCGCGCGGCGCTCGCCGTAGGCTGCCATCACCTGGAACAGCGGATGGTGGCTCGCGCTGCGCGGCACGCCGAGCGCATCGACCACCTGCTCGAACGGCACGTCCTGGTGCATCTGCGCGTCGACGAGCGCGCGCTGCGTGCGCGCGACCAGCGACGAGAAATCGCCGTGCGCAGGCACGTCGACGTCGATTGCAAGCGTGTTGACGAAGAAACCGATCAGGTCGGCGACTTCCGCGCGTTCGCGGTTTGCAGCCGGCACGCCGACGCAGATCCGCGCATCGCCGGTCGCGCGCGCGAGCAGCACATCGAGCGCGGCGAGCAGCACCGCGAACGGCGTCGCGCCCGACACGGCCGCGAACGCACGCAGTTGCGCGCCGACGCGCGCGTCGAGCGAAAACACATGACGCGCGCCGCGCGCACTGCGGCGCGCCGGCCGTGCGGCCGCACCCGGCAGCGTCAGCACGCCGCGCTGCGGATCGAGCCGTTCGCGCCAGAACGCGAGCTGGCGATCGCGTTCGCCGGCGTCGAGCCAGCGGCGCTGCCACAGCGCATAGTCGGCGTACTGGATCGGCAGCGGCGCGAGCGGCACCGGCTGGTCGGACGCATACGCGCGGTAGAACGCCGCGAGCTCTTCCAGCATCACGCCCGACGACCAGCCGTCCGACACGATGTGGTGCACGGTCAACGCGAGCCAGTGATGCGTCGCGTCGAAGCGGACCAGATGCGCGCGCACGAGCGGCGCCGCACCGAGATCGAACGGTTCGGCTTCGTCGGCCGTCGCGACGGCCTCCGCTCGCGCGGTGCGCTGTGCGTCCGGCAACGCTTCGAGATCGGTTTCGCGCCACGGGCAACGCAGCGGCGCATGGATCGTTTGCGCAACACCGTCCTGCGCTTCGTCGAAAGTCGTGCGCAGCGCTTCATGGCGCGCGATCAGCGCGTCGCAGGCAAGACGCAGCGCATGCGTGTCGAGCGGACCCGTCAGCGCCAGGCGCTCGGTGATGTGATACGCGTCGGGCGCATCGATCAGCCGTGCATGCAGCCACAGCCGCGTCTGCGCGAACGACGCCTGCACGCGATCGCTGCGCGGCGTGCGCGGCGTGCGCGGCGGGATCGGCAGCACGCGGAAGTCGATGCCGGCCGCGCCGAGCTTGTCGATGAAGACCGCGCGCTGCGCGTCGGGCAGCTGCGCGAAACGCGTCGCGAGCGCGAGCCAGTCGGGTTGAACCTTCGTCATCCGTCGTCCTTATTGGGTTTCCAGTTCGCCGAGCAGCGCGTCGATCGCGCTCGCCGCATCGGTCGCGCCGCGCGCCACGCAGGCCGCGTCGATCGCTTGCGCGCAGCGCGCGAGCGTGCGTGTGTCGAACAGCGTGCGCAGCGGCAGCGCGAGCCCCCAGTGCAGGTTCGCCTGCGCGTGGGCCTGCGTCGCGAGCAGCGAGTGGCCGCCGAGCAGGAAGAAGTCGCCGTCGCGGCCGATCGCATCGACGTGCAGCACGCGTTGCCAGATATCCGCGAGCGCGCGTTCGGTGTCGGTCGCGAGTTCGACGGCTTCGGCCGCTTCGCGCACCGGCGCGGGCAATGCATGGCGGTCGCACTTGCCGTTCGGCGTGACGGGCAATGCGTCGAGCTCGATCAGTTGCGACGGCACCATGTAGGCCGGCAGTTGCGCGCGCAACGTGTCGAGCAGCGCCGCACGGTCGAGCGGGCCCGCGTCGCCGCGCGCGACATAGCCGATCAATTGCTCGTCGCGCACGATCACGACCGCGTCGTTCACGCCGGGCGCCGCGCGCAGCAGCGCCTCGATCTCGCCCGGCTCGATCCGCTGGCCGCGCAGCTTCACCTGCGTGTCGACGCGGCCGAGGTAGTCGAGCGCACCGTCGGCGCGCCGGCGTGCGAGGTCGCCCGTACGGTACATGCGTGCGCCCGGCACGAACGGATCGGGCACGAAGCGCTCGGCGGTCAGCGCCGGGCGACCGAGATAACCGCGCGCCAGGCCCGCGCCCGCGAGATACAGCTCGCCGGTCGCGCCGGCCGGCACCGGCTGCCATGCGGCATCGAGCACGTGCAGTTGCAGGTTCGCGATCGGATGGCCGATCGGCACCGCGGCCGCATTCGCGTCGCCGGGGCCGCAAGTCCAGTGCGACACATCGATCGCGGCCTCGGTCGGCCCGTACAGGTTCACGAGCGTCGCGTTCGGCAGCAGCCGTGCCATCTTCGCGACGAGTTCGGGCGCGAGTGCTTCGCCGCTCGCGACGATCAGGCGCACGCTGTCGCATTGCGCGGCGGCCGAGAAATCGTCGAGATACGCGGCGAACGCGGCGAGCATCGACGGCACGAAATGCAGCACCGTCACGCCGTGCGCATGGATCGCGGCCGCGAGACGCGCCGGATCGCGATGGTCGCCGGGCGCGGCGATCGCGAGCTTCGCGCCGATCGCCAGCGGCCACACGAATTCCCAGACCGACACGTCGAAGCCGAACGGCGTCTTGTGCAGCACGACGTCGTCGCGCGTCAGACGGTATGCGTGCTGCATCCACGCGATCCGGTTCGCGAGCGCGCCGTGCGTGTTGCCGGCGCCCTTCGGCTTGCCGGTCGAGCCCGACGTGTAGATCAGGTATGCGAGTCGCGCGTCGTCGATGGCGATGCCCGCAGGCGCTTCTTCACCTTCCGCCGCTTCATCGGCGAGCAGGTCCGCGACCGTCAGCAACTGCGTCGCGGAACCGTCGCCAAGCGCGGCCTCGACCTGCTCGCGCAGATGGGCCTGCGTGATCGCGACGGCCGGCCGCGCGTCGCGCAGCAGGTAGGCGATGCGCTCGGCCGGATAGTCGGGATCGACCGGCAAGTAGGCGGCGCCGGCCTTCAGCACGCCGACGAGCGCCATCACCATGTCGAACGAGCGCTCGAAGCACAGCGCGACCGGCGTGTCGGGCCGCACGCCGCGCCGGTGCAGCGCGGCTGCGATGCGCGACGTGCCGACGTCGAGTTCGCGATAGGTCGCGCGCTGCACGCCGCCGTGAACGTCCGCGTATTCGAGCGCGATCGCGTCGGGCGTCGCGCGCGCCGCATCGGCGAATTGCAGGTGCAGCGGCTGCCGTTGCGAAACCGGCCATGACTGCGCGCTGTCCTGCGCGAGCGCCAGTGCGTCGCGGGTTGCGTCGTCCGCGATGGAAAGCGCGCCGAGCAGCGCGTCCGGCATGCGGGCCAGCGCATCGAGCGCGCACGCGAACGCACGGTGCCAGGTCTCGACCTGCCGCGCGTCGATGCGTGCGGTGTCGTAGCCGTAGTCGATCGTCAATTCGGCACCACTCTCGATCACGAGCGTCAGCGCGAAATCGGTCGCTTCGATGCTGCGCACGCCGCTCAGCGCAAGCGCGCGCGGATCGGCGTCGCGCGCCGTGTCGTCCACCGGGTAGTTCTCGAACACGACCAGCGTGTCGAACAGTGCGCCACCCGCGCCGCGCGCCCAGCGCTGGATGTCGGCGAGCGGCGTGTGTGCATGCTCGGCGGCCGCCGCATTCTCGCGCTGCAGCGTTTGCAGCCAGTCGGCCGCACGCTGCTGCGGCGCGGGTGCGGTGATCACCGGCAACGTGTTGATGAAAAGACCGAGCACAGTGTCGATGTCCGCGAGCGCATCGGGGCGGCCCGCGACGGTTGCGCCGAACGCGACGGCCGGCTGGTGCGTCATCCGCTGCAGCGCGAGCGCCCACGCGCCCTGCACCAGCGTGTTGACCGTCAGCTTCAGTGCGCGCGCCGTCTGCGCGACGCGCGTCATCGCGTCCGCGTCGATCGTCGCGCGCCACGTGACCATGTCCGCGTCCGCGCGGTCGGCCGCGCGTTCCGCGATCAGCGTCGGCGCGTCGAGCCGCGCGAGGCGCTCGGTCCAGAAGCGTTCGTCGGCATCGCGGTCGCGCGTGCCGAGCCACGCGATGAAGTCGCGATAGCGCAGCGCCGGACGGCTCGCGAACGGCGACACGGCGTCCGGGTCGCGATAGTCGCGCAGCACGTCCGCGAGCAGGCGCGCGGTGCTCCAGCCGTCGAGCAGCACGTGGTGACGCGTCCACACGACGCGCCATGCGTCGTCCGTCACGCGGATCAGCGTAAGCCGCATCAGCGGCGGCTCGCGCCAGTCGAAACCGCGTGCGCGGTCGGCCGCGAGCCATGCGTCGAAATCAGCATCGAGCGTGTCGCCGCGCGTGCGCCAGTCGAGCTGCTCGACCGGCATCCGTGCGTGGCGATGCACGCACTGCAGCGGCGCGGCTTCGTCGGGCATCACGCTCGTGCGCAGGATGTCGTGGCGCGCGACGGATGCGTCGAACGCATTGACGAGACGCTCGGCATCGAGCGCGGTCGCGGCCGCGACGAGCTGGTTCACGTAGCTCGCGTGGCCGGGCGCGAACAGCGCATGGAACAGGATGCCCTGCTGCATCGGCGACAGCGGATACACGTCGTCGATCGTGCGCCAGTCGAGCGGCGTGCGTTCGATCGCTGCCTGCGTGAGGCCTGCAGCCTGCGCGAGCGGAAAATCGCCCGGCGTCGCGCCGCCGCCGCGATGCGCGACGCGCGACGCGCAGGCTTCGACGAGTTCCCGCAGCGCGGCCGCGAAGCGTTCGGCGAACGCGTCGATCGTCGCGCGCTCGAACTGCGGCGCGCCATAGACCCAGTGCACTTTCAGCGTGCGTGCGCCGTCGCGGTCGGTATCGAGGTACGCGTGGATCGCGAGCGTATTGCCGAGCGGCCCTTGGCGGTCGCGCTCGACGCCGGTGCCGCCGAAACGCGGCACGAGCGTTGCGTCGCGCGGCGCGTCGAACTGGCCGAGATAGTTGAACGTGACGCGCGGGCGCGGCACGGCGGCCAGCGCCGCGCGCGTCGCCGCATCGCCGTAATGCGCGAGCACGCCGAAGCCGAGCCCCTTGTGCGGCACCGCGCGCAGCGTGTCCTTGACCGCGCACAGCGTGTCGCTCGCGGTCGCCTCGACCGGCAGCGTCACCGGGTAGTGGCTCGTCAGCCAGCCGATCGTGCGGCTCGCGTCCGCATCGTCGAACAGCGCCTCGCGGCCGTGCCCTTCCAGTTCGACGCGGCACGATGCCGCGCCTCCGCGTGCGCCGGATAGCGCCAGCGCGAGCGCCGCGCCCAGCAGTTCGATCGTCTGCGTGCGATAGGCCGCATGCGCATCGGTCAGCGCCGCGCGGGTCAACGCCGCGTCGATCGTCTGCACGACGACGGCCGCATCGGCATTCGTCGCCACTGCGTCCGGATGATCGGGCACGAGGTCGTCGCCCTGCGCCATCCCGGCCCAGTACGCGGCCTCGGCCGCGAACGGCGATGTCGGTTCCGTCGCGGCGCGCGCGAGTCGTGCGGCCCATGCATCCGCGCGCAGGCCCGGCTGCGACAGCCGGACCGGCGTGCGGTCGCATGCGGCGCGGTAGGCCGAGTCGAGGTCGTCGAGCAGGATGCGCCACGATACGCCGTCGACGATCGCGTGGTGAATCGCGAGATAGAGCTGAGTCGAGCCGTCCGGCAGCCGTGCCGCGCACGCGCACACGAGCGGCCCGCGGCCGAGATCGAGACGGCGCTGCAATGCGTCGAAACGCGCGAGCGCGTCGGCTTCGTCGCGTGCGGCGACTTCGACGAACGGCAGCGAGTCATACGGCTTGGCGGCATCGCTGGCGTGCCACGTGCCGTCCGCCCCAAGCGCGAAGCGCTGGCGGAACGCGTCGTGATGCGTCAGCAACGCATCGAATGCGCGCGCGAACGCGTCCGCGTCGAACGGCCCGCGCACGTCGAACGCGACCGACTGGTTCCAGTGGCCGCGATGCGGGACGTCGAGCGCGAAGAAGCGTTGCTGCGCAGGCGTCAGGATTGGCGTGGCGGCCGGTGTCGCCACTGAGGTTGCGGCTGCAGGCTGCGCGGCAACAGTCACGTCCTCGGTCTTCGCGATACGCGCGAGTTCGGCGACCGTCGGGCCATCGAACAGCTGCTTCGGCGTGAAACGCACGCCGCGCTTGCGCGCCCGGGCAATCACCTGCAGCACGAGGATCGAATCGCCGCCGAGTTCGAAGAAGTTGTCGTCGCGGCCGACCCGCGGCGCCTTCAGCACGGCCTGCCAGACTTCGGCGAGCACCGTTTCGACGGCGCCCTGCGGCGCGTCGCCGGACGCGATCGCGACCGGCGCGGCTGCCAGTTCGCGCAGCGCCGCGCGATCGATCTTGCCGTTCGCGGTCACCGGCAGGCGCGCGAGCACGACGAACTGTGCGGGCACCATGTAGTCGGGCAGCTTCGCGGCGAGCGCCGCGCGCATGGCGGCCTCGTCGAACGCCGCACCGTCGCGCATCACGACGAAGGTCGCGAGCCGCAGGCGGCCGTCGTGCTCGATCGCGAGCGTTTCGGCTTGCGCGACCGGGCCGGCCGCGCGCACGGCTGCACTCACCTCGCCCGGTTCGACGCGGTAGCCGCGGATCTTCACCTGATCGTCGATGCGGCCGAGGAACGCGAGACGGCCGTCCGCGCGCAACCGCACACGGTCGCCGGTGCGATACAACCGCGCGCCGGGCGTGAACGGATCGGGCACGAAGCGTTCGGCGGTCTGCGCCGGACGCCCGAGGTAGCCGCGCGCGACGCCCGGGCCGCCCAGATACAGCTCGCCCGTCGCGCCGGGCGGCACGCATGCGCCGAACGCATCGAGCACGAGCGCGCGCGCATTCGGCAGCGGCAGGCCGAGCGGCACGCTGCTCGCGGAATCGCGCACATCGGCGGCGATCGACGCCGTGTCGCACGCAATCGCGCCGACCGTCGCTTCGGTCGGCCCGTAATGGTTGATCACGCGGCAGGCCGGCGCGAGCGCGGCCAGGCGCGCGACGAGCGCCCATGTGAGCGTTTCGCCGCCCGTCACGAGCGCGTGGCGCGGCAGCACGTCGGCCGGCACGCGCGCGTCGAGCAGCGCCTGCAGGTGGCTCGGCACGATCTTCAGCACGCCGACGTCGCGGCGGCGCATCTCGTCCGCGAACAGGTCGGGGTCGAACGCACACGCGGCCGGCAGCAGGTGCAGCGTGCGGCCCGCGCACAGCGCGCCGAACAGCGTCGTGTGGCCAAGGTCGGCGGCGACGGTCGACACCATCGCGAACGATGCGTCCGGCGCGAACGCGAGTTCGTCGAGCATCCCCTGCACGTAGTCGGCCAGTGCGCCGTGCGACACGACGACGCCCTTCGGCGTGCCGGTCGAACCTGACGTATAGATCAGGTACGCGCCCTGTTCCGGATGCGGTGCGACGCGCACGGCGGCTGCATGCGCGAGCGTCGCGTCCTGTGCGAGCGTGTCGACGTCGAGCGGCTGAGCGTCGATGCCGGCCGGCCACGCGGCCGTATCCGCGACGAGCGCCCAACGCGCGCCACAGTCGGCTGCCGCCGCGGCCAGTCGCGCGGCCGGCTGTGCGGGATCGAGCAGCACGGCAAGCGCGCCGGCCTTCAGCGCGCCGAGCAGGCCGACGACGAAGCGCGCCGAACGTTCGATGCACACGATGACGGACGCTTCGGCGGCGACACCGCGCTGTGTCAGCGCGCGCGCGATTCGGTTCGACGCATCGTCGAGTTCGGCGAACGTCAGCGACGCCGACGCATCGGCGAGTGCGACACGATGCGGATACGCGGCCGCCTGTCGCGCGAACGCGGCGACGATGTCGGCATGTTCGACGCGCAGCGCGCGGCCGTCGCGCGGCTGGCGCGACGCGGCCGATGCGTCGCACGGCAGCGCGGCCGTCGCGCGTTGCGGATCGTGCGCGGCCGCGCCGACGAGCGCAGCATAGCTGTCGAGCCACGCGCGTGCGGTGTCGGCGTCGATGCAGTCGGTCGCATAGGCCGCGACCAGTTCGATCCCGTTCGCGTCGTCGGTGAAATCCAGCGCGAAGTCGAAACGCGCGGCCAGATCGGGCCCCGGCGTGGCAACAGCGGTCGCACCCGGCAGCACGCTGTCGTGCCGCGCGTCGAACTGCTGCGCGAATTTCACGCGCAGCCATTCGTCGCCGCGCTTGACCGGCGGCTTCACCGCATCGACGACACGCTCGAACGGCACGTCCTGGTGCGCGACCGCGTCGAGCGCCGCCGTGCGCGCCGCGTCGACGAGCGCACGGAACGGCAGCGTCGGCGCCACGCGCACGCGCAGCGCGACCGTATTCAGGAACAGCCCGAGCAACGCGCGCGTTTCAGCGCGCTGGCGATGCGCGACCGGCACCGCGACGACGACGTCCGTTTCGCCGGTCAGGCGCGACAGCCATGCGTCGAGCGCGGCCAGCAGCACCGTGAAGACGGTGGCTTGCGCGTCGCGCGCGAGTTGCCGCACGTCGGCCGCGACCGCGTCGGGCAGGCGCACCGACACGCGTGCCCCCTGCAGCGTGCGCGCAGCGCCCGGCTGACGGTCGACCGGCAGCGCGATCGGGCCCGGCACGTCGCGCAAGGCGCCGCGCCAGTAATCGAGCTGGCGTTCGCCCTCACCGCCGGCCAGCATGTCGCGCTGCCAGTCCGCATAGTCGGCGTACTGGATCGGCAGATCAGGCAGCGACGGTTCACGGCCTTCCGCATACGCGCGGTACGCGGCCGACAGTTCGTCGAACGCGCAGCGCGAGCTCCAGCCGTCGGTGATCGCGTGATGCGCGGTCAGCAGCAGGCGGTGACGGTCGTCGGCGAGCGCGACGAGCGTCGCGCGCAGCAGCGGGCCGCGTGCGAGGTCGAACGGTTCGGCCGCGTCGCGCTCGGCGAGACGCGCGGCTTGCGCGTCGCGCGCGGCCGGCGGCTGGTCGCGCAGGTCGATAGCGGCGATCGACACCGGCAGTTGCGCATGAATCCGCTGCATCACGACGCCGTCGTCGTTGTCGACGAGCGTCGTGCGCCACGCCTCATGACGCCCGATCACGTGATCGAGCGCGCGCTGCAGCGAGTCGCGATCGAGCGTGCCGTCGATCGTCCAGTGCGCGGCGATGTGATATGCGGCGCTCGCATCGCGCGTTTGCGCGAGCACCCAGAAGCGTTGCTGCGCGAGCGACGCCGCACGATCGACCTGCGGCGCGCCCGATGCGGCCGCATCGGCCGGCGCGCGACGCGCGGAAATGGCGGCCAGCGGCTCGCCGGTCTCGCGTTCCGCGCGATCGACCGTTTCGGCCAGTTCGGCGAGCGCCGGATCGGCGAACAGCGTATCGAGCCGCAGGTTCACGCGCGATGCGGCGCGAATCGCGGCCTGCAACTGCATCGCGGCGAGCGAATCGGCGCCCAGCGCGAAGAAACGGTCGTCGCGCGCCGGAGCGGCGTCGAGGCCGAGCAGCGTCTGCCAGATGCCGGCGAGTTGCTGCTCGGTGGGCGTGCGCGGCGCGTCGCCGGCGCGTTGCGTCGTGTCGCGCGCGGCGGCAATCCGCTCGCGCAGCGCGGCACGGTCGATCTTGCCGTTCAACGTATACGGCAGCGCATCGCAACGCACGAACCGGTGCGGTTGCCATGCCGCCGGCAATTGCGCGGCCACGTGCGCCTTCAGCGCCGCATCGTCGGCCGCCGCGCGCAGCGCGACGCATGCGATCAGCCGCGTCGGCCCGTTGCCGGTTTCGGCGACCACGGCCGCGTCGGCCACGGCCGGATGCGAGCGCAGGCACGCAGCGATTTCCGCGGGCTCCACGCGCACGCCGCGTACCTGGACCTGGTCGTCGAGGCGGCCGAGATAGTCGAATGCACCGTCGTCGCGCAGGCGTGCGAGATCGCCCGTACGGTAGACGCGCGCACCCGGCTCGCCGTCCGGATCGGGAATGAAGCGTTCGGCCGTCAGCGCCGGGCGGCCGTGATAGCCGCGCGCGATGCAGACGCCGCCGAGCAGCAGCTCGCCCACGCCATCGGCCTCATCGCCGTCAATGTGCGCGACGCGCGGGCCGATCACGCGGCCGATCGGCAGCGACGCATACGCGTCGTCGGCGGCCAGCACCGGCGTCTCGCCCGGTTCGACCGGCCACAGCATCGGCGAGATCACGGCCTCGGTCGGCCCGTAGCCGTTGATCAGGCGTACCGACGGAAACGTGCAGCGCACGAATTCGAATGCTTGCTGCGGCAGCGCTTCGCCGCCGAACGCGAGCACGCGCAATGCCGGCGGCACGCCGTCGCGCGCGGCGACAGCCGCGAATTCGCGCAGGTACGCGGGCGGGAACGCGGCGACGTTGACCGATTCGCGCACCATCAGCGCATGCGCGGCGTCGGGCGCGAACGGCTGCGGCGGCGCCACGACGATACCGGCGCCGACCGCGAGCGGCGCGAGCCAGCACTCATGCGCGGCGTCGAAATTGACCGACGCGAAATGCAGCAGACGGTCGCCGGCCTCGATCGGCAACGCGGCCGCGAGCGCGTCGCAGTGCGCGGCGAGCGGCCCATGCTCGACGACGACCGCCTTCGGCGTGCCGGTCGAGCCCGACGTATAGATCATGTAGGCGGCCGCACGCGGGTGCACGGGCACGTCTTCGTCATCGGCAGCGAGGTCCTGCTCGCCCGCCGCTTCGGCAGCCGCGTCGAACGCATGTTCGAACGGCGCGCCGAGCGCCGCGCGGCCGGCTTCGTCGACGATGCCGTGCCGCAGTTGCGCATCCTGGACGATCCAGTCGAGGCGCGCGGCCGGATGACGCGGATCGAGCGGCACGAACACGCCGCCCGCCTTCAGCACGGCCAGCAGCGCGACGAACAGCTCGCACGAGCGCTCGACGCAGACGCCGACCCGCACTTCCGCGCCGACGCCGGCCGCGCGCAGTTGCCGGGCCAGCAGCGACGCACGCGCGTCGAGCGCGCCGCGCGACAGGCGCAAGTCGTTCTGGAAAGGTACCGCGATTGCCGGTGCGTCGGGCGCGACGCCCGCCAGTTCGCGGATTCGGTGATGCAGCGCAGTCGGGAAACTCGTCATGTGCGTGAAATCCTTCGGTCCGGCCGCTTCGGCCAAGTCTCGGGGCCGCTTGGGGCGGCTTCACTGGTGTGACGAACGGCGCGGCCGATTTTTTACCGTTTTGCACTCGAAGCGTGCTTGGGCGTTTTTTTGCAGGCGCTGCTAAATATTTGCGCGGCCCGTTCGTCTATCAGGAAGGAAAGCCGGAACCGGCGCGCCCCGGCCGCCGCTTTCGCTTCAGTTTTTCCGTTTCCGCGTTTTCCGTTTCCGCGTATTCGCTTGCCTTCCCTTTACCGACGTTGCCGATGACTGCTGCCCACGAGCCTTCTTCCCCGCCGTCCCTCGACGCCTCGCCCGCCCGCCCCGCGGCGCGCCTGATCCTCGCGCTGCTGCGCGAAAGCCGTACGTCGCTCACGCTGGCGCTGACCGCGTGCGTGCTGAACGGCGTCGCGAGCGTGCTGCTCGTCGCGACGCTGAACCGCGCGCTCGCGCAGCCGGGCGCCGCCGATGCGTCGCTCGCGTGGCGCTTCGCGCTGTGCGCGGTAATCGCGCTCGTCACGCGAATCGTGTCGGGCACGCTGTTCGCGCGCCTGTCGCAGGACACGATGGCGCGGCTGCGCGTGCATCTCGCGCGGCGCGTCGGCGCGGCCGAGCTGCGCGACATCGAGCGGATCGGCGCCGCGCCCGTGCAATCGGTGCTGACCGACGACGCGACCAACGTGTCGATGCTGTTCTTCGCGCTGCCGAACCTGGTCATGCACGGCTCGATCGTGTTCGGCTGCCTCGGCTATCTCGCGTGGCTGTCGTGGCCCGTGTGCGTGCTGGCGCTGGCCGCGATCATCGCCGGCTCGCTCGGTTATCACACCGGCGACCGCCGTGCGATCGCGTCGCTCGAAGCGGCCGGCCAGGCGCAGGACCGCCTGTTCGGCTATCTCGGCTCGCTGTTTTCCGGCGCGAAGGAACTGAAGCTGCACGATGCGCGCGCGCGCCAGTTCGTCGACGGCCAGCTCGGCGCCGCGATCGGCGAAGTGCGCGACCACCGCCGCCGCGCGTTCAGCGCGTATGCGGTCGGCGTCGGCTGGATCATCTTCCTGTTCTACGTATTCCTCGGCGTGGCGTCGTTCTGGCCGCAGCTCGGCGTGCATGCCGATCCGGGCGCGGCGGCCGGCTACGTCGTCGTGTTCCTGTTCATGCTCGTGCCGCTCGACGGGCTCCTGAACAACCTGCCGACCGTCAACGCGGCACGCGTGTCGCTCACGCGGATCGAGGGCGTGATGGCCGAATTCGGCGCGCTGCGCACGGTGCCGCCGGCGGCCGACGCGGCTGACGTGCCGCCGGCCGGCGCCGTCACGTTGCGCGGCGTCACGCACGCGTATTTCCACGAGCGCGACGAACGGATGTTCAGCATCGGGCCGATCGACCTGACGATCAAGCCGGGCGAGCTCTTGTTCATCGTCGGTGGCAACGGTAGCGGCAAGACGACGCTCGCGAAGGTGCTGACCGGACTCTACGAGCCCGAGGAAGGCACGATCGAGGTCGACGGCCGCACGATCGGCTGGCGCGAGCGGGCAGCGTACCGGCAGCGCTTCAGTGCGGTGTTCAACGATTTCCACCTGTTCGATGCGCTGCTCGGCATCGTCGATCCTGACGATCCGGCCCGCGCGCAGGCCGATGCGCGGGCGAACGCGCTCGTCGCGAAGCTGGCGCTCGACCACAAGGTGAAAGTGGTCGACGGTGCGTTCTCGACCCGCGCGCTGTCGACCGGGCAGCGCAAGCGGCTCGCGCTCGTCGTCGCGTATCTGGAAGACCGGCCGTTCTACCTGTTCGACGAATGGGCGGCCGACCAGGATCCGTCGTTCAAGGCCGTGTTCTACGAGCAGCTGCTGCCCGAGCTACGCGCGCGCGGCAAGGCCGTGATCGTGATCACGCACGACGACCGCTATTTCGACCTCGCCGACCGGCTGCTGAAGCTCGACAACGGGCGCATCGTCAGCGACACGATGCCGGCGCGTTTGCGTGCTCAGGATGGTGTCGACGCGCTGAGCGCGTAAGCCATTCATCGATAGATCGCCGACGCGCGGCAATGGCACCGCGTCGGCGATGTTAGGTCAAGAAGGGAATGTATTGTTGACGCATGGCGGAAAGGGAAAGTCGAGACTATCCACCCTCATGCAGATGACAACGCCACGTCCGTCAAAGCGGCGTTATCCGCCGACAAACCGCCGCGCGCTCAACGCGCGGCCGGCAGCTTCAGCATCGTATCGGTCATCACGTCGGCCAGCTTCAGCGCCGACATCGGCCCACCGAACCCCCAGATATTGCGTTCGATGAGCGCGATCCGGCGCTCGCGCAGCGCGGGCACGAAACTCCACACCGGCGAATCGAGTTTCGCCGACAGCGGCACGTCCATCCCCGACGCGGTCACGAACAGCACAGCCAGGTCGCGCTGCGTGAGCAGGTCGGCCGACGTCACGTACAGCGTGCCTTCCCGCGTCGGCTTCTTCGGCCACGGATCGAGCCCGAGCGCACGCGCGAGGCCCGCCGACGTGCTGTTGCCCGTATAGGCCCAGTAGCGGTCGGGCAAGCCGAGATCCTGCAGCAGCGCGATGCGCTCGCCCTTTCTTCCCGCTGCCGCGAGCCGCGCCGCATTGCGCGCGATGCCCGCGTCGAGTTGCGCATCGACCGCCTGCGCGCGCGCGTCGCGCCCCGTCACCGCGCCGATCGTCCGGAAGATCTGCCGCATCCAGTCGAGCTGCGTGACGGGCACGCCGCCGTCGGAAACATTCGGGCTGAACTGGAACAGGATCGTCGGCGCGATCCGGTCGAGCGCGTCGAAGATCGGTGCATGCCGGAAGCCGACGCCGATGATCAGGTCGGGCTTGACCGCCGCGATCGCCTCGAGCCCCGGCTCCTGCCGCGAGCCGACGTCGGTCACGTGCGCGAGCCGGTCGCTCTGGTAGCCGAGCCAGCCCGGATAGAACGCGGTATCTGCCATCCCGACCGGCACGAGGTCGAGCGCGACCACGCTTTCCGCGAACATGAAGTCGAGCGCGACCACGCGCTGCGGCCGCACGGGCATCTTCGCGCTCGCCTGCGACACGACGGGATTGCCGGCCAGCGACACGGCGCCCGGCGTGCCGGGTCCGCCGCCGGCAACGGCAACCGCGCCGGCCGACGCGGAAAACACGCCGCAGCACGCGGCACCGAGCACGGCGAGTGCGCCCAACGCGTGCCGGCGGCCGGCATGCGTCACCGGATCGCGTCCTGCCCGGCCAGCGCCGCGTCGTCCATCGTCAATAGCAGGGGGCAGCTTCCACACAGTTGCGTTTCTCCAGGAATTTCGTAGCGCAGGCAGCACACGCGGCGCGCGCGAAACGGCGTCGGCAGCAGCGGCGAGCGCGGCACGGCGTCGCGCACCGGCATGCGCAGCGGATTCGGTTCGCACGCGAAGCACGTCGAGCCGAACAGCCAGCCCGCGTCGCGCACGGGATCGGCCGCGCAAGGCAGCGAACGGCAGGTGTCGAGCAGATAGTCGAGCAGATTGCCCGCGTTGCTCCACAGCACGCGCGGCGTGACGCGGCCCATCGCCGCGAGCAGATCGATCACCGCGCCGAGATGCTCGACGAGCCCCGCATAGCGCGGCGCGGGGTCATCGCACGGCGCGCCGAGCGCGTCCGCCGCGAAATACAGCGCGGCGGGCATCCCGTCGTCGAGCGCGACGAACGTGCGTTCGGGCGCCATGTCGAGCGGCCGGCCGAGCGTCAGCGCGGCGACGACGCCGGCCGGCGCCGCACGGCCGAAATAATATTTGCTCCATTGCGAAATCAGCGCGCGCGCATGCCGTGCCGGATCGCCGCCGTAGTGACGAACCATCGCGTCGAGCACGGCCTCGCGATGCGAGGGCAACGCGCTGACGGGCACGACGATGCGGCCCGGCGCGTGTGCGTCGTCGGGCATACCGAGCCAGACGACGTCGAGATGTTCGGCGAACGGTTCGGGCGCGAACGCCGAGAAGCGCGTGGCCCGCGCGCCGTCGAACGACGGCGTCATCGCCCTGCGCGCCGGGCGCGGCGCCCCTCGAGGATCAGCAGCCCGAGCAGGTACGGCGCGCCGATCAGCGCGGTCAGCACGCCGGCCGGCACTTCGCGCGGCGCGACGACCGTGCGCGCCGCGAGATCCGCGACGCCGAGGATCAGCGCGCCGCACGCGGCCGCGAGCCATAGCCGCGTGCGATGCCGGCGCGCGCCGAGCATCGTCGCGACGTGCGGCGCCATCAGCCCGATAAAGCCGACCGGCCCGACCGCCGCGACGGCCGCGCACGCGGCGAGCGTCGCGATCGTCAGCGCGAGCGGCCGCAGCGCGGCCACCGGCAGGCCGAGCGCGGCTGCCTGGTCGTCGCCGAGCGCGAGCATGTCGAGGGGTCGCGCGAGCCACGCGAACACGGGCACCGCGAGCACGCACCACGGCAGCAGCATCGACACCTCACCCCAGCTGCGGCCATAGGTGCCGCCGACGAGCCACACGACGAAGCGCGCGGGCTGCACGCTTTGCTGCGTGATCAGCCATTGCGCGAGCGTCGTCCATAGCGCGCCGATCACGATACCGGTCAACGCCACCGCGAGCGGCGCATAACGATGCCGGTGATTCAGCGCGAGCGTGATCGCGAGCGACAGTCCGCCGCCGATCAGCGCGGCCGCCGCGAGCGTCACATGGCCCATCAGCGGCCACGTCGACAATGCGAACAGCGTGACGAGCCCCGCGCCCTGCGTGACGCCGAGCACTTCGGGGCCCGCGAGCGGATTGCGCACGACGCTCTGCATCGCGACGCCGCTCACGGCCAGCAGCGCGCCCGCGAGCAGCGCGCACAGCAGGCGCGGCATGCGCAGGTCGATCAGCATCCGCGCGAGCGCATCCTGGCCGGACAGCGCGGCGGACCAGCGCGCGGGCGACAGCCACTCGGGGCCGGCCGACACGCCGACCGACACCACCAGCGCGCCGATCACGACGAACAGCGCCGTGCGCAGCGGCCAGCCGAGGCGTTCGAGCCAGCCGACGAACCGCGTCGAGCCGCCGCCCGCCGCGCGTTCGGCATCCGCATGCAGCACGCCCGACCATGCAGCGCCGCGCCGGATCATCGCGAGCATCAGCGGCGTGCCGACCAGCGCGATCGCGACGCCGGTCGACAGCGTCGCGTCGAGTCCCGACGCGAGCACCGCGCTGTCGGTGACGAGCACGAGCGCGCCGCCGGCGAGCGCCGACAGCGGCACCAGTACGCCGAGCCGCGCCGCGCGCGCACCGCGCACCTGGCGCAGCAGGTTCGGCGCGACGAGGCCGACATACGACAGCGGGCCCGCGATGCTGACGGCCACGCTCGTGAACGCGACCGCGACGAGCGTCGCGGCGAGCCGCGACGCATCGACGCGCACGCCGGCCGCGGCCGCCGCGTCGTCGCCGAGCGTGAGCGGGTTCAGCGGCCGGATCACGAACGGCAGCGCGACCAGCGGCACGACGAGCCAGCGCGCGGCGAGCGCGAGGCCCGTCGCGCCCGGCTGGTAAAGGCTGCCGTTGGTCCACAGCGCGGCGCCCGCGATGTTCTGCTCGAAGAACGCGAGCACGAGCGTCGACAGCGCCGCGAACAGCAGCATGCACACGCTGCCCGCGAGCACGAGCCGCAACGGCGTCGCGCGCCAGCCGCCGGCCGCGACGATCGCGACTGCAGCGGCGGCCAGCCCGCACACGAACAGCAGCGGCACCGATGCGACGCCCGCCAGTGCCGGCACGAGCATCGCCGCGAGCAGGCCGAGCTGCGCGCCGCCCGTCACGCCGAGCAGGTCGGGCGACGCGAGCGGATTGCGCGTGAGCGACTGGAACAGCGCCCCCGCGATGCCGAGGCAGCCGCCCGCGACGAGCGCGGCCGCGACACGCGGCAGGTTGAGGTCGAACAGGAACACGTGCGCGAGCGCGGCGGCGTCGCTGCCGGGCGCCGCCGCCCACCACGCGCGTAAATCGGGTGCGACGCGCAGCGCCGCGAGTATCGCGATCAGCGCGACGAGGCCGATCGCAATCGTGCCGGCCCGGCCGGTGGCCGCACCCCTCCCCGTCGCCGCGAGGCGCTTGCGCATCGCGAACGTCGTCATACGGCGAGATCCCGATCGAAGACGCCGGCCGCCTGCGGCGTACCGACGCTCGACGGCCCGTAGGCCGGCACGCACATCGGCGCGCCCGTCTGCGGATGCGCGAGCTTCAGCATCTCGACGCCGAACGCCGCGCGCAGCCGCGCCGGATCGAGCATCGCGTCGGGCGAGCCCTGCGCGACGAGGCGGCCCGCGCGCATCAGCACGATCTCGTCGCTGTACGCGGCCGCCTGATTCAGGTCGTGCAGCACCCACACGATCGTCAGCCCGCGCGCGCGGTTCAGCGCGCGCAGCGCATCGAGGATGTCGAGCTGGTGATGGATGTCGAGATAGGTGGTCGGCTCGTCGAGCAGCACGATCGGCGCCTGCTGCGCGAGCGCCATCGCGATCCACGCGCGCTGGCGTTCGCCGCCCGACAGCGCGCCGACGTCGCGGCCCGCATCGTCGGCAAGGCCGCTGGTCTCGAGCGCCTCGTCGATCGCCGCATGGTCGGCGCGCGACAGGCCGCGCAGGAAGCCGCCGTACGCATAGCGCCCGTACGCGACGAGTTCGCGCACCGTGAGGCCCGACGGAATCTGGTTGAACTGCGCGAGCATCGTCAGCTCGCGCGCGAGCGCGCGACGGCGAAACGACGCGAGCGGCTTGCCGTTCACTACGACATGGCCGGCACGCGCGGGCTGCAGGCCCGCGAGCGTGCGCAGCAGCGTGCTCTTGCCGCAGCCGTTCGGCCCGCACAGCGCGGTCACGCGGCCGGCCGCGATCGACAGGTCCAGCCCGTCGATCACGACATGGTCGCGATAACCTACCGTCAATCCGCGCCCGGCAAGCGCGGCGGTACTACGCGTCATCGGTCCTCCGCTCGGTCGCGCGCGGGACCGTGTAACTCTGCGCCATCGCGACGACGACCTTGCGCGGCCCTTCGAACGGGTCGCGCGCATGCGCGGTCAGCATGTTGTCGAGCATCAGCACGTCGCCCGTGCGCCACGGGAACACGATGCGCTGCTGGTCGAGCACGCCGCGGATCTGCGCGAGCGCATCGGCCTCGAGCGGCTCGCCGTCGCCGTAGTACACGTTGCGCGGCACGTTCTCGAGCCCGACCGCATCGACGAGCGCTTCCTGCATGTCGTCGTCGAGCGCGGACAGATGAAACAGGTTTGCCTGGTTGAACCACACGCGGTCGCCGGTGCGCGGATGGCGCGCGACGGCCTGGCAGCGTTCGCGCGTGCGCAGCAGCAGTTCGCCGTCGTCGTCGGTGCGCCATGCGCATTCGATGCCGCGCGCCGCGCACATCCGCTCGACCTCGGCCGGCTCGTCGGTGCCGAACGACTGCTGCCACGGCAGGTCGAGCCCCTGCCCGAAATTGCGCACGTACAGCAGCTCGCGCCGCTCGAAACGCGCGATCAGCGCCGGATCGAGCGCGCGGTACACGGCGCGGCTGTCCGCGATCGGCGTCGCACCGCCCTTCGGCGCCGCGAGCGCGCAGTGGAACCAGATCCGCAGCGGCCATTCGCGCGTATACGACTGCTCGTTGTGCAGCGGAATCGCGCGGTGCGGCGGGTATTCGGTCGACGTGTAGACCGCGCCTTCGACCTGGCTGCGCGGCGTCGACGCGTATTCATAGCCGATCAGCGGATCGCCGAACGATGCCGCGAACTGCTGGAACGCGTCGATCGACGGCACGCGAAAGCCCGTGAACAGCACGCCGCCCGCCCGTTCGAGCGTGTCGGCGGCGATCTCGCGCGCCAGCGGCGCGACTTCGTCGATCGACATGCCGTCGCTGCCGCGCGGCGACACGACGGTGGGCAGCCCCGGCTCGATACGCAGGTCGTCGAGCGTCGGCAACGAAAGCAGGGTCATGCAACGTCCTCTTCAGGTGGCGCGCCGGGTCGCGGCGCTGCGGGTCACGATGCGCGCGTCGCGCGCTCGCCGTCCATTGCGCGGCGCAGGCTCGCGGGGCGCATGTCGGTCCAGACGGTTTCGATGTGCGCGAGACAGTCGGCCTTCGGGCCGCTCACGCCGACCTCGCGCCAGCCGGCCGGCACGGGCCGGAATGTCGGCCAGATCGAATACTGTTCTTCGTCGTTGATGACGACCGTGTAGACGAGATCGTCGGTGTCGGCGGAAGGCGTCGTGGCTTGCGTCATGATCGGAAAAAAGCAGGAGACGGTTGAAGGATGCGAAGCGGCGGATTGCGCCGCTCCTGTCTGTTAGACGATTGGCCGGCGCGTTTTTTTACCGCCGCCGCGCACGGCCGCCCAGGAACACCGGGCACGCGACGCCGCGATGGCACGCGTCGAGGCATTCCGCGCAGTGGCGCTCCGCGTCGCGCACCATGAAATGCACGAGCGTCTGCGATACGTTCAGCGCGCGCGCCGCGGTCTGCAGCGTCTCCTCGCGCAGCCGCACCATCTCGAAGGCGGCGCGGCTGCGCGCCGGCAGGTCGTCGAGCGCGGCCCACACGCGCCGCAGCGTATCGCGCGTCATCAGCGCGGCTTCCGGCGTCGGCTCGGGCGACGGCACGTCGAAGCCGTCGTCCTCTTCCGTGTGATAGACGTTTTCGAGGCTCTGCCGGCGGCACGCGTCGATCGACGCATTGCGCACCATCCGCGTCACGTACGCGACCGGCTGGCGCACCGCGTCCTGGTTCGGGAATTCGACGAGCTTCACGAATACGTCGTGCACGACGTCCTCGGCACGGCTCGCGCAACCGACGAAGCCGCGCGCGACATTGACGAGCATCGCGCGATGCGAAATCAGCACGTCGAGCAGCGCGCCCTGCGCGCGGGGCTCCGCGGCACGGCGCGCGCGCGGTGCGGCGCGCAACGGCAGGTCCGGATAACTGCCGACGAACGGGTTCGCCGTTGCCGCCGCCGGTCGGTCGAGCACTTCCGCCATCGCCATCGATCTGCTCCGTCAAATTCCGAGATAGCGCAATTTAACGTAAACGCAAATCATTCTCAATCCGATTACCAGATACCCCTTCCGGTTGTCAGGATTTGTCTGAACAATTGACGGGATCGTTGTTCGAGCGAACGTGATCGCGCGATGCCGACCGCGCACGCATGCGTCAATAGATAAACAACCGGATCGTCGCCGTCGCATCGAATCGCCCGATCTTCGGCGGCCCGAACGACTTCAGCACCGCATCCATCAGCACGCTCTGATTCATCACGTTGGACGGAAACTGCGTCAGCGTGAACTGTTCGTTGAACGGAATCGCCTTGCCCTGGCTGTCTTCGATGCCGATGCCGAAATTGCTGTCCTTCGCAGGTACCAGCAAACCGTTCTGAACCGGATAGCTCGTTTCGAAGTACCCGTCGACGCGCACCGCGACGTTGCATTTCTTGGTCAGCGACAGCGAAAAGCGCTTGCGCGGCACCGCCGGCAGGAAGCCGTTGCCGACCGCCTGCACCTGTCCGAAATTGACGATGCCCGGCTCGGGCGTCACGAGTACGTCGACGAAGCACGGCGTCGGCTTGAGGTTGCGCAGGCCGCTCAGACGGTACTGGAAGCTCGTGCCGAATGCATTCAGCCCGAACTCGCCGTCGAACTGGAACACCGTATAGATATCGCTCGGCGGCTGGACCCAATTGCCCTTCTTGCGCACGACGACCTGATAGTCGATGCTGATGCGCGTCTGCTGGCAACGCCCGCGGTCGAAGTCGTACCTGCTGCACGGCGGCACCGAATATCCGGTAAACACCCCGCCGCCGCGATTGCTGGTCTTGTCGAAATAGTCGACGCCCTTGTAGCGGATGCCGATCTCGAGCCCCCATGCGGCAGGGTTCGTGCGATTCGGATTCGCGTAGAAATAAATGTTGTCGACGACCTTCAGGCTGCCGTCGTCACCCAGGTCCTTGTAGCAGTACCCCGACGTCGTGCGCACCGGCGACACCCAGATCACGTAGCCGTCCGGCGCGTCGGTCGGATATGACGCAACACCGCCGATCGGCTCGGTCAACGAAGTCGCGCCGCTGTTGGTCAGGCAGCGCAGTGCCCACGCAGGCTGCACGGCCGCGACCAGCAGCACGAGTACGACCCAGCGCAACCATGCCGCCGGCGATTCCCGATGACGCATTCCCCCGCTCATTTCTTCACGCTCTTGCAAGCCCCTGCCTCGCACGCATACTCGACCGCCACCTGGCCGCCGTAATCGTCGATATGCGTGACGAACAGCGTCGACGGCGTCGCGGCCTTGAACGGCACGTCGGCCGTGCTCATCGGGCTCACCATCACGGGCTCGATCGGCACCGGCGTCTTCTGCGCGCCCGAGCTCACGTCGACCACCGTCACGTGATACGGCGTCGGGTTGTCGAACACCAGCTTGTGCGCGGCCGCGTCGACGCGCAGCGTCATCGGCAGCGTCCAGTCCTCGTCGCGCGCGGGCTGCGCGGCCTTCGGCCGGTAGAACAGCTTCATCTGCGTATGCAGCGCGATCTGCAGCGTGTTCGGCGTATCGGTCTTCGGCGGCACTTCGCGGATGTTCAGGTAGAACACCGATTCGCGATCGGCCGGCAACTCGGTGCCCGGCAGCTTCGCGATCCTCAGCACGTTGCGCTCGTTCGCCTCGACGCGCTGCAGCGGCGGCACGACCATCAGCGGCGACGTGATCTTGTTGCCTTTCGCGTCCTCGAGCCACGACTGCACGAGATACGGATACGTCGTGCTCTTGTTCGTGATCGTGACGATCGCGGCCTGCTCGCCTTCGTTGAAGATCACGCGCGTGCGGTCCGGTACGATCGCCGCATGCGCGGCGCCCGCGAGCAGCGCGCCGGCGGTCGCGAGCGCGCACGACGCGCGGCGCGGGAAGGAAAGGGAAAGAGAGTTTTTCATCGCAGGATCCGTGGAATCATCGTTCGACCCGCGCGGCCGCTGCGTGCGACTCGCCGGGCGTCTGGCACGTCACCGGGATCGGCGTGCCTTCGAGTTGGAGCTGGTTCGGCAGCGCATCGACCGTGCAGAGCGTGCGTTCGCCCGCGCGCACCGCGAGCGACGACTTCGGCTGAACCTGCGTCAGGAACGCCGCACCGCCCTCGCCGACGATGCCGAGCTCCTTGCCGTTCGCCGCGTCCTGCACCGACGCACCGAACGGCAGCGGCTTGCCGGCCGGGTCGGTCAGCGTCAGGTACAGGTTGCTGCCGCGCGCGGCGGCGAACTTCACGAAGCCGATCGCGCCGTCGGTCAGTACCATGCGCTGGATAGGGTTCGTCACCTGCACTTCGAGCGGTAGCTTCTCGACGTTGACGGTCGCGTCGTACACGTTGTACGGCGAGATGCCGTCGAGCACTGCATAGCCGCGCGAATCGGTATGCGTGAGCGTGCCGGACAGCGGCACGTCGGGCACGCCGTCGGTCGACACCAGCAGCCGCGTATCGCCCGCGTTGCCGTTCGCGTGCGCGGACACGCCGTACTGCGTCGCGACGAACGAACCGTCGACCTCGAGCGACGCGGCCGCATACGCATTGGCGAGCGTCGACGCCTGTGCCGTGAGCTGGTACGCCGACGCACGCTGGCGGAAGCTCGCGTTCGCCGATGCGCGGCCGTCGGTCGCGCCCGCGTTGACCTGGTAGGTGCGGCCATCCGGATCGTCGTAGATGTAGCCCGCGTTCACGCTCGTGCTGCCGCTGCCCGTCGTCAGGTTCGACGTGACGGTGTGGCGGCCGCCGATCGGCAGCGTCGCGGTGATCGAAAACTGGTTGCCGCTCGCGCCCGCGCTCTGCGTGCGAAATGCCGACACGCTGACGTTCAGGTTGCGCAGCGCGCCGACCGAGAACGCACGCGTCAACGTGAGGCCGACGCGCTGCTCGGACGAGCGCGCCCAGTAGGTCGTCTGGTCGTACGAGAAATAGGTCGACGTGTCGCCGAAGCGCTTCGACATCGTCGCCGAGTAGCGCTGCTTGCTGTTCGCGAGGCCGTACGCGGTCGGGTCGCCCGTGAACTGCGCGAAGTTCGTGTAGTCGCGTTCGGAGAAGCGGTAGCCGAAGAAACGCACGTCGGCGTCGAGCCCGTCGAAGTGCTTCGAGTAGTTGACACGGTACGAGTTGCCGTTGCGCGTCGCGCCGTTCCACCACAGGCGCGCCCGCGCATGCGTGACGTCGGCCGACACCGCGCCGAACGCGCCGAAATCGCGGCCGATGCCGAGCGCGATCGACGTATAGCCCGATGCGGCGATGAAGCCGCCGTACACCGTGACGTCGAGCGGCAGACCATACGCGATTTCGCCGAAGCCGAAGAACGGCGTGATGCCTGCGCCGCCGAACAGGCGCGGCTTGCCGACGGCAGCCTTGTAGCGCAACTGCCCGGTGCGCGCGAGAAACGGCACGGCAGCCGTCGTCACCTGGAAGCGCTGCACGCTGCCGTCCTCTTCCTCTACCGCGACGTCGAGCGTGCCCTGCACGCTCGTGTTGATGTTCTGCAGCGCGAACGCGCCCGGCGACACGCGCGTCACGTACAGCACGCGGCCCGCCTGCGACACGGTCACGGTCGCGTTGGTACGCGCGACGCCCGCGATCAGCGGCGCATAACCGCGCAGCGAAGGCGGCAGCATGCGGTCGTCGCTGCGGATCGACGCGCCCGTCAGCGCGAACGTGTCGAAAATGTCGGAGCTCAGGTAGTCGTCGCCGAACGTCACCGTCGACTGGATCGACGGCAGCGCGCGAAACGCGTAAAGCCGGCTGAAGCGGAACGTGCGGTCCGCGTACGCCGTGTTGCCCACGTTCGACTGCGCCTGGTAGTCGCCGCGAAAGCGCCATGCATCCCAGTTCGCGCCGATCGTCCCGTAGGCCTGGATCGAATTCGTCTGCCCGCCGCCCGCACCGAAGTTGCGGTTCGTGTTCGCGATCACGCGATAGTCGAGCATCGCGCCGGGAATCCCTTCGGACCAGCGCTCCGGCGGCAGGTAGGTCGAATCGGTGAATTCGAGCGCGGCCTGCGGAATCGTGATCTTGAGCCGCCCGTCGCTCTTCAGGTAACGCACGGTCGCCCCCTCGATCGCGCCGAGGTCGACGCAGCGTCCGCCCTGGAAGCGCGGCAGGTCCTTCGCGAGCGAAGGCTTCAGCCCGAACTGCGCGACGAGCTCCGGCCGCAGGCATGGCTTGCCCGCTCCGGACGCGTCGACGGCGACGAACTCGATCGCCTGCAGCCCGTAGAACAGGTCGTTGACCTGCACATCGAGCATGTACTCGCCCGGCAGCGTGAAGTCGGCCTGCGAGAACTGCGACAGGTCGACATTGCTCGTTCCGTCGATGTCGAGAAACGACGCATTGAATTCCGTCGCATGGCTCTGGCTGCCGACGACCAGCACGCAGACGCAAAGGAAGGAATGTCTGATTCGCACGCGACGCTACCGGAAGTCCGAGGAGAAGGAAACAGGAAGGAAAGAAGAAGGAGGAAGGGATGCACGCACCCCTCCTCCGATACGGACGCTTACTGGTAGCGGACCGTGAAGTTCGCGACGCCGTCGGCGGTACCCGGCGTCACGCCGGCTGCCGTCGCTTCGTACATCGCTGCGAAGCGTGCGATGTTCGTGCCGTTTTGCAGCACGGTCGGGGCCTTCTGCTCGGCGCCGTTGTCGAGGTATTCGCCCGACGCGGCCTGCAGGCGGATGCCGACGTTGGTTGCCGAACCGATCGTGGCGAGCAGCTTCGGCTGGCCCGCGCTCGACGTGCCCGTGAACGTGAAGTACGCGTTCTGCGCGATGCTCGTGTCGCAGTCGGTCAGCTTGATGTCGAAGTTGGTCGGCGTGGACTTGTCGCCAGCCTGCTTGAACACGTTGGTCGGCACCTTGCCGAGGTTCACGGTCTGGTTGACCGAGCCCGAATCGATGCCGCATGCGCCCGCGACGATCTCGCCCGTGAAGTTGATCGTGCCGGTGCCCGCTGCGAAGGCCGAGGTCGACAGGGCCGCGAGTGCGACAGCGGTCAGGAGGGATTTTTTCATGACGTTTTCCGTGAGAATTGCAAAGGGAATGGACGACGTGGCGGATACAAAAGGCAGCGTGTGGTTGGCTCCCGTCCGTCACGAGGCGGCATTATCGAGATAATCGTGAAAGTTTTTTGTAAATCATTGTTAAATGCTTCTGACAATGTTCGATTTACATCTCGCAAATCACATCCCCTCCCGACAATCCCCAATCCACTCGATTTACCCCGAAGTTATTTTTTTCCCCACGGAACCGATTGAAGATTAACGATATTTTTCTTCGATAGCCCAAATAATCCACCTCATCCTTGCTGGTATTGGCGCGCCTCGGACTCGATCCGAAAAAGACAAAACCTTGTCCAATGCCGCCATCGTTGCCGGACGGCAACACCGACATCAAATCATTTTCAACTGACAGGAAATTAACCCCGAATTTAGACAGCCCCGATTTATTGCGCAAACGATTGCGAAACGAATACAAACGTTTTGCCGCGACACTTTGTCACCCTCATTAATTCCAATACACGAATTAATCCGATCGTCAATTATCGATCGAGATTCAGGCATTTGCGTGGCCGTTGGCACGCGATGTGCGTGTCTGAATGGACGAGATGAAAAAGGAAGATGCGCGGCGCACGTTTGCGCCGGATGGCGACACGATCGGTCGCCGGATGCGGGCCGTTCCGGAAGATGCCCTTCCGCGCTGCCATGGGATGAAAAACGATCTGGATGACTTGCCCGGCAGCGGAAGCCAACGCCAATAGCGATCGGCGATGCAGCGGGCAACGATGTCGATCGAGACGGCGACCGTGCGGCCGCCGTCTCGTTGCCCGGCGCGCTGCGGCGTCAGGCAACGCACATCATGCGGAAGCCGCGACCTCCGTCGACGCCGACCCCGATGCGGGCGCCCAGCCGCCGCCGAGCGCGCGATACAGCGCGATCGCGTTCGCGAGCCGGAGCTGCTTGAGCCGGATCAGTTCCTGCCCCGACTCGTACGTGCTGCGCTGCGCGTCGAGCAGTTCGAGATACGTCGCGACGCCGCCCGCATAACGGCGCTCCGCGAGCTTCAGCCGCGCACCGTCCGCCGTGTAGACGTCCTGCTGCGCAGCCAACTGACGATCGATCCAGTCGCGCGCGGCGAACGCGTCGGCCACTTCGCGGAACGCGGTCTGCACGGTCTTCTCGTATTCGGCGACCGCGATGTGCTTGCGCGCGTTCGCGACGTCGAGGTTCGCGCGATTGCGTCCGCCCGCGAAGATCGGCAGCGTGATGCGCGGCGCGAACGTCCACACGCTCGTGCCAGCCGCGAACAGGCTCGAGAACGCGTCGCTGACCGAGCCGTAGTCGGTCGTCAGCGCGATGCGCGGGAAGAACGCCGCGCGTGCGGCGCCGATCTGCGCGTTCGCGGCCTTGAGCCGCGCCTCGGCCTGCCGGATGTCCGGCCGCCGTTCGAGCAGCGCGCTCGGTGCGCCGGGTGCCACGGGCGCGATCGACAACGTGTCGAGCGCGGTCGCGTCGCCGGGCACGTTGCGCGCGAAATCGCCCGCGAGCAACTGCAGCGCCCGCCCGGCCTGCGCATGCTCGCGCTGCAGCGCGGCCTGCGACGCACGCGCGGACGCCACCAGCATCTCGGCCGAGCGCAGCTCGATCGCGTCGCTCGTGCCTGCCGCGTAGCGGCGCTGCGTGAGCGCGGCGATGCGCTCGCGTGCGTCGAGCGTGCGCTGCGCCAGCGCGAGCTGCTCGTACAGCGAGCGCTCCGACACATATGCCCCCGCCACTTCGGCGATCACGCCGATACGGACCGTGCGCTGCGCGTCGGCCGTCGCGAAATATTCGGCGAGCGCCGCGTCGGACAGGTTGCGCACGCGGCCGAACAGGTCGAGTTCGTACGCACTGACGCCGACGCCCGCGCGATACAGCCCGCTGATCGCGCTTTCGCGCACGACCGGGTCGTACTGGCGCACGCGTTCATAGCCGAGATTCGCATCGACCGACGGCATCAGGTCCGCGCGCTGCACGCCGTACAGCGCACGCGCCTCCTCGAGCCGGCCGGCCGCGATCCGCAGGTCGCGGTTGTTCGCGAGCGCCGCGTCGATCCACGCCTGCAGCGCCGGATCGGTGAAATACGCATGCCAGTCGTCGAGCCGCGCGGCGTCGGCAGGCGTTGCATCAGACGTCGCAGCCGGCTCCAGGCTTCCGTCGGCTGGCGCATAGGTGGCCGGCACCGGCGCCGCCGGCCGCTCGTAGCGCGGCGCGAGCGAGCAGCCGGCGAGCGCGAGCGTGGCGGCCAGCGCGAGCTGCGCCCGCAGCACGGCGCGTGCATTCAGCGCAAACATCATCGGGATCCCTCCATCGTCGCCGGCTGCGTGCCGCCGCGCCGGCGCGGGCCGACGTCGAACAGGCGGCCGACGATCACGAAAAACAGCGGCACGAGGAACACCGCGAGCACGGTCGCCGTGATCACGCCGCCGAGCACGCCGGTGCCGATCGCCATCTGCGCGCCGGATGCCGCGCCCGACGCGAACGCGAGCGGCAGCACGCCGACGCCGAACGCGAGCGACGTCATCACGATCGGCCGCAGCCGCAGCCGCGCGGCCTCGAGCGCGGCATCGACGAGCGACATGCGCTGCGCGACCAGATCCTTCGCGACTTCGACGATCAGGATCGCGTTCTTCGCCGACAAACCGATCGTCGCGATCAGCCCCACCTTGAAATAAATGTCGTTCGGCATCATCCGCAGCGTGACGCCGAGCACCGCACCGATCACGCCGAGCGGGACGACCAGCATCACCGCGAACGGGATCGACCAGCTCTCGTAGAGCGCCGCGAGCGCGAGGAACACGACCAGCACCGACAGCGCGAACAGCATCGGCGCCTGCGCGCCCGACAGCCGCTCCTCGAACGACTGTCCCGACCACGCGTAGCCGATGCCGGCCGGCAGCTTCGCGGCGATCCGCTCGATCGCGGTCATCGCCTCGCCGCTGCTGTGGCCTGCCGCGGCCGAGCCGTTGATCGTGAACGACGGATAGCCGTTGTAGCGCGTGAGCTGCGGCGGCCCCATCGTCCAGTGCAGCGTCGTGAACGCCGCGAGCGGCACCATCTCGCCGCGCGCGTTGCGCACGCGCAGCTTCTTCACGTCGTCCGGATCGAGCCGGTGCAGCCCGTCGGCCTGCACGACCACGCGCCGCACCTGCGTGCCGTGCATGAAGTCGCCGATATAGTCCGAGCCGAACATCACCGCGAGCGTCGTGTTGATCTCGTCCATCGACACGCCGAGCGCCGACGCCTTCGCGCGATCGATGTCGAGCTTCAGTTGCGGCGCGTCCTGCGTGCCCGCGAACATCAGGTCGGTGAGCGCGCGGTCCTTGCCGCCCGCCGCGAGCAGTTGCTCGCGCGCGGCGCTGAACGTCGCGTAGTCGAGCCCGCCGCGGTTCTGCAACCGGAAGTCGAAGCCACTCGACGAGCCGAGATCGGGCAGCGCCGGCGAGTTCATCGCGAACACCGTCGTGTTCGGCGTGCCCGCGAAGCGCTCGTTGACGCGCACGACGATCGACTGCACGTGATCGCGCGCGGCCTTGCGCTCCTTCCAGTTCTTCAGCGTGACGAAGATCATCCCGCCGTTCGGCCCTTCGCCGTACAGGTTGAAACCGCCGAGCGCGAACGTATACGCGGCCGGCTCGTCGGTGCGGATATACGACTCGACCTCGCGCACGCTCTGCATCGTTTCCGCGAGCGGCGTGCCCTGCGGCCGGATCACCATCACCATGAAGTTGCCCTGGTCCTCGTCCGGCAGGAACGCGGTCGGCAACTGCGTGAGCATCAGCGCCGCGGCCGCGGTCAGCGCGCCGTACACGACGAGCCAGCGCAACGGCTTCTTCAGCATCGCGCCGACACGCGTCGCATAGCGCTGCGTCGCACGCGCGACGAAGCGGTTGAACCAGCCGAAGAAACCGCGCTTCTCGTGATGGTCGCCGGATACGGGCTTGAGCAGCGTCGCGCACAGCGCGGGCGTGAGCGACAGCGCGAGGAATGCCGAGAAACCGATCGACACCGCGAGCGACAGCGCGAACTGCCGGTAGATGTTGCCCACCGCGCCGCCGAAGAACGCCATCGGCACGAACACCGACGTCAGCACCACGGTTATCCCGACGATCGCGCCGCTGATCTGCTTCATCGCCTTGACGGTCGCGTCGTACGGGCCGAGCCCTTCCTCGACCATCAGCCGCTCGACGTTCTCGACCACGACGATCGCATCGTCGACGAGGATGCCGATCGCGAGCACCATCCCGAACATCGTCAGCACGTTGATCGAGAAGCCTGCCGCATACATCACACCGAACGTGCCCGCGAGCGCGACCGGCACGACGAGCGTCGGGATCAGCGTCGCGCGCAGGTTCTGCATGAACAGGAACATCACGAGGAACACGAGCACGCCGGCCTCGATCAGCGTCGTGACGACCTTGTTCATCGACACGCGCACGAACGACGACGTCTCGTACGGAATCTGGTACTTCACGCCCGGCGGGAAGTACGCGGACAGCTCGTCCATCGTCGCGCGCACGCGCTTCTCGGTCGACACCGCATTCGAGCCCGGCGCGAGCTTGATGCCCATCCCGGTCGCGACCTTGCCGTTCACGTACGACGGATAGTTGTAGTCGTTGCCGCCGAACTCGACGCGTGCGACGTCGCGCAGGTATAGCGCGGAGCCGTCGGCCTGCGTGCGCAGCGCGATCGCGCCGAAATCGGCCGGCGTCTTCAGCGGCGCGTCGGCGAACACGGTCGCCGCGATCGGCGCGCTGGCCGGCACCGCGCTGCGGCCGATGTCGCCAATCGTCACGCGCGCGTTGTGCGCGCGCACCGCCGACGCGATGTCCGACGCGGTGAGGCCGTGCCCGGCCATCTTCACCGGGTCGGGCCAGATCCGCATCGCATATTCGGCGCCCCAGAACTGCACCCTGCCGACGCCGGCGACGCGGCGCAGCGCCTGCACGACGTTCGCCGATGCATATTCGCCGAGCTGCACGTCGGTCATCCGGCCGTCGTCCGACGTCAGCGACACGACGAGCTGGATGTTGTCGGCGGCCTTCTCGACCTGGATGCCGTCGCGGCGCACGGGCTCGGGCAAGCGCGCCTCGACCGTCTTCAGCCGGTTCTGCACTTCGACGGCTGCGAGATCGGCGTTCACGCCCTGCTTGAACGTCAGGTACAGCGACGCCATCCCGGCGCTGCTCGTCGCGGACGTATACATCAGCCCCGGCGCGCCGTTCATTTCGCGCTCGATCAGCGCGGTCACCGATTCCTCGACGACCTGCGCGGACGCACCCGGGTATGTCGCATAGATGCTGACGACGGGCGGCGCGATGTCCGGATATTGCGCAACGGGTAGCGTGCGGATCGCGAACGCGCCGCCCAGCATGATGAAGATTGCGATCACCCACGCGAAGACGGGGCGATCGATGAAGAAACGTGCCATGTTGGTTTGAACCGGTCAGGTTTGACGGGCGGCCGCTTGCGAAGCGGCCGCTGCCGGCGCCGCCTTCGACGGCGGCGCCTTCTCGACGGGCTTGACGGCCGTATCAGGCGCGAACTGCGCGGCATTGTCGACGATCACGCGCTCGCCGCCCGTCAGGCCGCGCGTGATGCGCCAGTCATGGCCGCTCATCTGGTCGGCCGCGACCTCGACGTCCTTGACCTTGCCGTTCGTGCCGACGACACGCACCGATGTGCGATCGGTCGTGCGCAGCAGCGCGTCGCGCGGCACGAGGATTGCCCGCTGGTCGACCGCGGTGTCGAGCGCGATCCGCACATACGCGCCCGGCAGCAGCTCGCGCTCCGGATTCGGGAACAGCGCGCGCATCGCGACGGTGTCGGTGGTCGGGTCGACCGCGAGATCGCTGAACAGCAGCTTGCCCTTCAGCGGATACGCGGTGCCGTCGGCGCGCAACAGCGTCACCGCGATGTCGTGCTGCGCAATTCCCGTCGCGCGGCCGCTCTTCACCGCGCGGCGCAGCGCGTCGACATCGGCGGCCGGCTGCGAGAAGTTCACGTAGATCGGATCGAGCTGCTCGACGGTCGTGAGCGGCGTCGCCTGGTCCTGGCCGACGAGCGCGCCTTCGGTCACGAGCGCGCGCCGTGCGCGGCCCGCGATCGGCGCGGTGACGGTCGCATAGTCGAGCTGCAACTGCGCACGCGCGAGCTCGGCCTTCGCGGATACAACCCCGGCTTTCGCCTGCGTGTCGTCGGCAACGGCCTCGGTATGGTCGCGCTCGCTGACCGCGCGGTCGCGCACCAGATCGTCGTAACGGCGGCGCTTGTCGCTCGCCGCGAGCGCGGCGGCCTGCGCCTTCGCGAGCGCACCCTGCGCGGCGTCGCGCGCGGCCTTCAGCGGCGCGGGATCGATGCGGAACAGCACCGCGCCCTGCTTCACTTCCTGGCCTTCCTCGTAGGTGCGCGCGGTGACGATGCCCGCGACCCGCGCGCGCACTTCCGCCTGCCGGTACGCGTCGAGCCGGCCCGGCAATTCGACGGTCATCGGCACGGCTGTCGGGCGTACCGTGACGACGGTCGCCTGCTTCGCGGTCTCTTTCTCCGCGTCCTGCCCGCCCTTGCCGCATCCGGCCACGACGAGCGCGGCCGCCAGCGTGAACGGCGCCAGCCGGCGGTAGCGCGACAGGAAGCAATTGTTGTTATTCATGGTGACCTCGGATCGTTCGCCGCCGATAAAATGCGGCGGCTCAGGGTGGTCGATTATAATCAGTCACGACTGATTAAATAAACGCTGTTTCAACCTGAACGCCACACTGTCTCAATAAAACGACAGCGAATTGTAAGGAAACTCACGACATGGCCCGCAAGACCCGGGAAGAATCGCTCGCAATCAAGCACCGGATCCTCGACGCCGCCGAGCTCGTGCTGCTCGAGAAAGGCGTCGCGCAAACCGCGATGGCGGACCTCGCCGAGGCCGCCGGGATGTCGCGGGGCGCCGTCTATGGCCACTACCGCAACAAGATGGAAGTGTGTCTCGCGATGTGCGACCGCGCGTTCGCGCGCACGTCGGAAGGCTTCGACGCGGGCGACGGCCTGCCGCCGCTCGCCACGCTGCGGCGTGCCGCGTCGCACTATCTGCAGGAGTGCGGCGAGCCGGGCCCGATGCAGCGCGTGCTCGTAATCCTCTATACGAAGTGCGAGCAGAGCGAGGAAAACGGCGCGCTGCAGCGGCGCCGCATGCTGCTCGAGCTGCAGATGCTGCGAATCACAAAGGCGCTGCTGCGCCGCGCGATCGCGGCCGGCGAACTCGCCGCCGATCTCGACGTGCATCTGGCCGCCGTCTATCTCGTGTCGCTGCTCGAAGGCGTGTTCGCGTCGATGATCTGGACCAACCGGCTGCGCGGCAATCTGTGGAACGACGCCGAAGCGATGCTCGACGCCGGCTTCGACGCCGTCCGCACGTCCGCCGCGCTGCGCGGCCGCGCGCAAAAATTGCCGAATTGACGAAAATCGTCGTAACAAATGCTGATTTAACCCGATTTACCGCACTGCGAAACGAATGAGCTGACCCCCTTTAAAATTTTTAACGTTTCGCGGAACATCGGTAGACTGACGCTGTCATCATTCTTTAGCGTCTTCGTGATAACCGGGTTCGACCCGGTAAACACGCCGCCGTTCGAAGCGGGCCCGCCCCGCGCGTTGGGTCGAACGGAAACGACACAGGCCCCCGGCGGGGCCTGTTTTGTTGCACGCCCGCCGCCCGCCCCGTCGCCATTCGACGGTTGAGCCGCCGGCGGCCCCTGCCCACACCCCCTTTGAACCGCTTTCCTGGATGTGGACACCTTGGTCAAGCCTGCCGCAACTCCTGATGCTTTCGCGCCCGGCCGCGCGCAGCGCGTCGTGCGCGCGCTCGTGCCGGCCGCCGTGCTCGGCGCCCTCGCCGCCCTCGGCCTTGCCGCCGCGCTGCCGGCCGTATCGCAACTGCCGGGCGCCGTCGACTCGGGCACGGCCGTGCTGCCGCAGCGCGTGCTGTCCGACACGCCGTTTCCCACCGCACAGCATTTCGTGACGAGCGAGCTCGCCCGCACGATCGGCGAGCGCAATGAATACGGCGAACGCAACGACCGCAGCCTGCAGCCGGGCCTGTTTGCGCCGCTCAGCGCACACCGCAACGACATGCTCGGCTATGCGAGCCTGTTCCAGCTTGCGCCGCCCGAAAACCAGCACGGAATGCGCGCGGGCGACATCGAGTTCACGCTGTCCGATACGCTGAACCGGCTCGACGTGCCGCCCGAGGTGCGCATCCAGCTCGGCGATCTCGTCACCGGCAAGGTCGCGATGCGCGCGAGTGCACAGCGCGGCGACTATTACCGCGTCGCGTTCGATACGACCGACGGCACGCCGCGCCTCACCGCACTCGAACTGCGCGTCGCCGGCCGCACGTTCGGCGCGATCTGGTTCCGCGCGCCGGGTGCCGAGCACGGCGCGTACTACACGCTCGACGGTTCGCCGCTCGAAGCCGCCGCGTTCACGATGCCGGTCAAGTGGACGCGCATCAGCTCGTTCTTCGGCGAGCGCGTCCATCCGCTGTCGCAGGCGATGGCGCTCCACACGGGCGTCGATCTCGCCGCGCCGTCCGGCACGCCCGTCGGCGCGGCGGCCGACGGCGTCGTGTCGTTCGTCGGCACCGATCCGGGCGGCTACGGCCGCTACGTGATCGTCGATCACGCGGATGGCTACTCGACCTATTACGCGCACCTGTCCGCGTTCGCGCACGGGCTCAAGACCGGCGAAATCGTGAAGCAGGGCCAGCGGCTCGGTTCGGTCGGGATGACGGGTGCCGCAACGGGCCCGCACCTGCATTTCGAGGTGCGCGTCGCGAACGACCCGGTCGACCCGCTGGTCACGCTTGCCAACGCGCAGACGGCGCTGTCCGACATGCAACTCACCGCGTTCCGCCAGGAAGCGGCGCAATGGCGCTTCCGCCTCGCGTCGATCAATACGGCGCCGTTCGCGTTCGCGCAGAACGACGGGCCGCTGTGGGGCGATTTCGCGACCGACAAATCGACGCTGCGCGCGGTCTTCAACACGCACTACTCGGCGTCGTGACGCGCGTGCCGCCCGCCGCCGCTCCGGAAGCGGCGGCGCAGGCGGCCGGCCATCTACCGCTCCTGTCCGTACTGCACGCCGGGCCCGACCTGCCCGGTGTGCTGCCCGCTGCGGATATTCACTAGCGCTTCCCCACTGGCCGTTCGTCACGGCCACGGCACACCGTCACCGCGCGGGTTCCGTGCGCTCGGCGCTCGCCTGCTCGACACGTTCCGCACGCTGGCCGCGCGACAACAGCCAGCGTGCCGCGCCGTCGAGCGACGTGCACAGCACCAGATAGATCGCCGCGACGAACAGGAAGATCGGCGCCGGATACACCATCAGCCGGTTGTTCACCTGCGTCGCGACGAACGAAAGTTCCGGCACGCCGACGATATACGCGAGCGACGTGTCCTTCACGAGCGCGACCCACTGGTTGACGAACGACGGCGTCATGATCCGGATCGCCTGCGGCAGCAGCACATGGCGCACCGTCTGCCAGCGCGTGAGCCCGAGCGACAGCCCGGCCTGCCATTGGCCGTCGCCCGCGGCGACGATGCCCGCATGCACCGCATGCGCGAGATACGCGCCGCCGACGAGCGCGAGCGCGCAGACGACCGTCGCGAGCCCCGGCACATCCATATGCAGCAGCACGGGCATCAGGAAGTACATCCAGAAGATCAGCATCAGCACGGGAATCGCGCGGAAGAACCCGATGAACGCGAGCAGCAGCAGGCGGCCGGGACCGCGCGCGAGCGCCATCGCGACACCGAGCGCGATGCCGAGCACGGCCGATGCAACGGCCGACGCGATCGCAAGCACCAGCGACAGCGCGGCGCCGCCGAGCGGGCCTTCCGGGAACGCGCCGACGAGCAGGTACGGCAGGTTGGAGAGCAGCAGCGAAAAATCCATCGTCAACGCCTCGCGCCAAGCCGGTCGCGCCATTGCGTGGCCGCGTACGCACCGGCCTCGATCGCGGCCACCGCCGCGACGTACAGCAAGGTCGCAACGCCGAACGCGGCGAAGGTCTTGAACGTTTCCGTTTCGACCTGCCGCGACGCATACGACAGCTCGGCCACACCGATCGCCATCGCGAGCGACGAGTTCTTCACGAGATTCATGTATTGGCCGAACAGCGGCGGCAGCGCGATGCGCACGGCCTGCGGCAATACCACGTAGCGCAGCGACTGCATCGGCGTGAGGCCGAGCGCGGCTGCCGCGTCATGTTGCGCGCGGCGCACGCCGCGCAGGCCGGCTTCGTATTCCTCGGCGACGAACGCGGCCGTGTATGCGCTCAGCCCGACCCAGCCCGCGACGAATTCGAACGATGGCCATGCGAGCGTGAGCGGGCCCGCGCTCACTTCATGGCGCACGTTCAGCCACGCGATCCACGTGTCGGGCAGCAACGACGCGACGCCGAAATACCAGAACAGCAACTGCACGAGCAGCGGCGTGTTGCGGAACGCGACGACGTATGCGGCGGCCGCCGTGCGCGGCACCCTGCCGCGCGCATGCCGCATGACCGCGAGCAGCAGCCCGCCGGCGGTCGCGGCGACGGCCGACGCGGCCGCGAGGCCGAGTGTCAGCAGGAAACCCTGCCAGAGCCAGGACAGATATTTGGGAGCCAACCCGAGCATGCTGAGGGACGTGCGCTAAGCACGCGATCGGAAAAAACAAAACGCGCCGCGATGCCGGTGTTCCGGCAGGCCGCGGCGCGCGTGCAGTATGGATCAGGTCTTGTCGCCGATGCGGAAGATGCGCGTGAGCGGCGTCTTCGTCGTCGGCCCGAACCATGCGTCGTAGATCTGCGTGGCACGGCCGTTCGCCTCGAGCCCCTTCAGCGTGTCGTTGACGAAGCCGAGCAGGCGCGTCTCGCCCTTCGGCACGCCGACGCCCATGTAGTCGTTCGAGATCGTGAAAGCGGGGATCTCGTAGTTCTGCTTGTCGGGCACGTTCGCGAGCAGGCCGATCAGCTTCGGGCCGTCCTGCGTGATCGCCTGCACGTTGCCGGCGCGCAGCGCGGCGAACGCGAACGGCGTGTCGTCGTACGCGACGATCGTCGCCTTCGGGAATTTCTCGCGCAGCGTGATCTCGTTCGTCGTGCCCTTGTCCGCGCCGACGCGCAGGCCGTTCAACTGGTCGGCCGATTTCAGCACGCCCTTCTTCGCGAGAAACTGCTGGCCCGACGAGAAATACGGAATGCTGAAGTCGACCTGCTTCGCGCGCTCGTCGGTGATCGTGAAGTTCGCAAGCACGAGATCGACCTTGCCGGACGTCAGGAACGGAATGCGGTTCGCGGGGTTGGTCGGCTGGAGTTGCAGCTTCACGCCGAGCTTGTCGGCGAGTGCCTTCGCATAGTCGACGTCGAGGCCGACGATGTGGTTGTTCTTCGCATCGACATAACCGAACGGCGGGTTGCTGTCGAACGTCGCGACGCGCAGCACGCCGGCCTTCTTGATGTCGTCGAGGCGGTCCGCATGCGCGACCGTGCCTGCGGTAACGAGCGCAGCCCCGACGAGCCACGTAGCGAGAGTGTGGATTTTCATGAGCACGACCTGATTTGTCATGAAGGCCGCCGCGGATCGCGCGGCGGCCGGTTCGAGGAACATCGCGACGAAGTGTGGTGTCGCGAAGCCGCTAACGTATCAGCGCGTGCGGCGAATCCGAACCAACAAATGGTGCTTTGCTCAGCGGGTTTCGTGATGACGCCGGGCCGGCGCCGGCCTGATCGCCGAACCGCGCGTCACGTTCATGGAAACGTAAACGAGAATTCCGCGCCGCCGCCGGCATAGCCGGGCTGCAGCTCGGCATCCGCACCGGTACGGATGTACTGCGCGCGCAACGGCATCACGGCCATGTCGCCGGTGCGGCGCATCGGATACTGGGTGGCCGCGCCCGGCTCGCCGTACGCGATCCGCTCGCCGGTCAGCGCATTCGTCATCACGATGTTGAACCCGCGCGCGACCGTCTGCCCGGCAGGCGCGCTCAGTTGCAGCAGCGTCTTGTCCGGATTCGGCTGCGCGGCCTTGTCGCGGAAACTGATCGACGGCTTTGCCGCTGCCGCGCACTGGCTGAGCGCGATATCGAAATCGACCGGCTTCGACATCGAGTTCACGCTGGGAAAATGGTTGATCGCGAAATTGCCGAGCGTCACCGGCACGATCATGTTCGACTGGATCTCGCAGCGATTCGGTACATGGATCTCGCACTCGCTGCCGATGCAGACGTTGCCGACGCCGACAAAGGCCTTCATCTGCTTGCACAGGTTGGGCGGCGTCGTCTGCTCCGGCACCGTCACCGTGCCGCCGATCGACGCGACGCCTTTCGGAAAGTCGATCGCATAAATCGCGACGGTCGGATTGCCCGGCAGGTTCTTGACGACCAGCTTGCCTTGCGGCAGTTGCGAAACAGGCTTGTCGAGCACCAGAAACTGCCGGAAGCGCGCCATCTGTATATCGTTGCCGCCTTCTCCCGCTCGACCGAGATCGGTCTTTGCGGTTACCACCGGCAGTGCACCTTGCTGCAGCGTGCGCTCGCTGCTGTCGTCGGACACGCCGGCCCATTTGAAGCCGATCCCGTTGACATTCGTCTGCGCAACACCGTCCGCGATGACGCTGCCCGGCGTCCAGTGTGCGGCACTCACCAGTTCGTGCGCCGTCGGCGCGGTGCCGTACGTAAACGAGACCATCAGCGAAACCGTGCGTTGATACAAGGTCGCGCCGACCGGCGTCGCGCTCGTCAACGGCGTGACCATGCGCCAGGATGACGCTTCGGGGTTGCTGAACGTGCAATTCAGCGCGGTCGCACCACTGCCGCCTTGCGCCATTGCGTGCGTGCCGAATGCGAGGATGTATCCCGCCGTCGCCAGGCGACGCATCACCCGGCCGACTCGCCCGAGCCGGCGCCGTCGAATCGTCTTCATGCTGCCCTCCCGTTGAATCGGCGGCGGGCGCCGGCCATGCTCGCCCGCCGCCTGCTGCATTACTCGATCACACCGAGATTGAGACCGGCAATCTTCTGCAGCGCAGCCTCGCCGGACGTGACGCTGTTGCGGAAGATGCCCCGGTTGATGCCAACGAGGCCGCCGAAGGTCTGGTTCGACGATCCATTGACCCGCCCGCTTGCGGCAGCGCGCTCGACGAGCCCCGCGTTCAGGCCGACCAGGCCGCCGAGCGTCGAGTAGTAGCCGGCGCCGACCGTCCCCGACGCCGATACGTCGCGCATCGTGCCGAGGTTTTCGCCTGCGAACCCGCCCACCGTGCTCGACGAGCCGCCCGTCACGTTGCCGGTTGCCGACGCGGCCTCGATCGTGCCGAACCGCGTGTTCGCGCCGGCGAACCCGCCCACCGACGCGCCGGTACCGGCCGACACGTCGCCGCTCGCGTCGACGTTGGCCAATTCCGCCTCGTTGCTGCCGACGAAACCGCCCGTCTTGCTGTAACTGCCGCCCGTCGTCTTGCCGCGTGCGACCGCGTGAGCAATTCGGCCGCCGAGATGACTGCCGACGAAACCGCCATTGGCGCCCTGACCACCCGTTACCGCACCATGCGCTTCCGCCATGTCGATGAACGCGTTGTCGCCGAGATTGATGCCGACGAAACCGCCCGTCGAACCTGTCGATGAACTCGAGACGGTGCCCAGCGCCTTGCTGTCGGCCACGTTGCCCTGGTTCAGCCCGACGAAGCCGCCGATTGCCTGCGCGTATCGGCCATCCACGACACCGCTCGCACTCGAACCGGTGATCGTGCCGGTATTGCTTCCGACGAACCCGCCTGCCGTGCCGCTCGAGCCGCCCGTCACGCGCCCCAGCGCCGATCCGTCGACGATCTTGCCGAGCAGGTTCGCACCCACGAGCCCGCCGACGTTCACGCCGGCGAGGTTGTAGCCGGATGTGGTGCCGGATGTGGTGCCGCGACTCGTCGAGCGCAGAATTTCACCGCCCCGGTTCACGCCGACGAGACCGCCGATCGACGCGCGGTTCGATGCGCCGCCGGATACGGTCGCGTTGGACTCGCTGTCGGACACGATGCCGGCAAGCTGATCCAGGCGGTTCTCGCCGACCAGGCCGCCGACGGCGTCCGACATGCTGTTGCCCGTTACCGATCCCGAATACGACGTCCGGGAAATCTCGCCGCTATTGATGCCGACCATACCGCCCAGCGCATTGTTGCGGCTGGCGCCGGCACTCACCTGCATACCCGTCGCGGTCACGTTCGAGATCTTGCCGGCGTTTTCGCCTACCAGCCCGCCGATGGCCACCGGACCGACGCCCGACGCAGCGCTGACACGCAACGACTTCAGGTTGAGGTTGGCGAGCGTGCCGGTGTTGCGGCCGAACAGCCCGGAATACGCATCGCTGCTCGCGATGGTGAGGTTGCTGATCGTGTTGCCGAGGCCGTCGAACACGCCGGCGAACGACGCGCCCGAACCGATCGTCTTGAACGCGGTGCCGTAGTAATAGGAACCGGCGATGTCGTTGCCGAGCACGTACAGCCCGTCGAGATTCGCATTGACGGCCTGCAACTGCTGCAGATTCTGGATCACGGTATAGCGATAGCCGTTCGATTCGAAACCGGCGCCGGCCCCCGACAGCGTCACGGCCGCGCCGCCGGAGAGCGAGTGCGCGACGCCGTAGTCGAGCGTCAGCAGCGCGTTCGCGCCGGTCAGCGCGATCGGGGCCGCGATCCGCACGCTCTGCTTCGCGTCGATGGCCAAACGCGCATTCGCGCCTGTCGCGCGCAGCGCGCCGTTGACCGACACGTCGCCCTGCCGGCTGGCCAGCGTCAATCGGTTGCCGCCGGCCCAGGTCACCGGCCCGTCGACCGACAGTTGCCCGCGTTCGGCGACCAGTTCGACATCGGTGGTCGCGAGATTGCGCGACAGCGTGTCGGCCACGATCGTGCCCGGCTGATTCGCACCGGCCTTGACCGACACGTCCGACGACGCGATACGCCAGGTGCCGACGCGCCCGTTGGTCGCGCGCGTGTCGACCATCGTGCCGAGCGCCACCTTCACGTCGGCGCCGCGCGTTTCGACCGTGCCGCCGTTGCCCGGCGTCGTCGCGCTCGCGTTCAGCACGCCCGCGACGTTGACGGTGCCGGCGTCGTGACCGTCCAGCGAGATCCGGCCCGCGGCACTCCTGAGCGTGCGCGCCTCGATGACGCCCTGGTTGTTGACCACCGTGCGCAGCAGCGTATCGGCGGTCTTCGCGCTCATCAGCACCTGCCCGCCGTCGGCCCTCAGCAACTGCTCGTTGCTGACCAGCGCGTTGACGATGCCCTGGTCGATCTGCACGCTGAGCAGCTTGCTGCCGTCGAAGTTCAGCGTGGCGTCGCTGCCCGCGCCCAGCGCGACGGTGCCCATCTGCGCCTGGACGATCCCCTTGTTGACGACTTTCGCGCCGAGCAGCGCGATCGCGCCGCCTTCGCCCGCCACGAGATTGCCGGCGTTCTGCACTTCGCTCGGCGACTGGCCGGAAAACCGGAAGCGGCCTGCCTCGAAGTCGTCGTTCCTGATATCCAGCGTCGTCGCCACCAGGCCGCCGACATTGACCTGCGCGCTCTTGCCGAACAGGATGCCGTTGGGATTGACGAGGAACACGCGGCCGTTCGCATCGAGATTGCCGTGGATTGCGCTGCCGTCCTGGCCGACGACCCGGTTCAGCGCGATCGACGCCGCGGACGGCTGGTTGAACGTGACGCGCTGCCCTTTGTCGATGTTGAACGTTTGCCAGTCCGTCACCAGCTTCTCGCTATGCTGGTTGATCGACATCTGCTGCCCGTTGTCGTAGCGATGAATGTCGGCTTTCCCGGACACGATCTTCTCGCCTGTCGGCAGCGCATGCGCGGATGTCGCCGCGCCGCCGGCGAGCAGCGCCAGCACCGCGACGACACGTGCGCGCGTCGCGGACTTGCCGTGCCGGCGTACCCGTTCGCCGGCGACCTGCCAGGCGCCTTGCGCATCGTTCCATATCAAAGAGTAGGTCTTGTTCACTTTCGTTTTTCCTTGTTGTGGTTGAATCCCTGCCGATGCCCGCGGCAGGACGGGTACTTCAAGCATTCCCGCCCCGTCGGTCACGGCGGCGCGAGCCGCGCCCGGTATTCGTGCGTTGCACCGCTGTCGTCGACGGCGTCGAACACGATCTCGCCCGGCCCCGCGCCGGCCTGCGTGCCGATCGGGATCTCGGCCCGGCCGAACGGCGCGACATCCGTCGCCGTGTTCGCCGGCACCGCACGCTCGCCGTTCAGCAACACGCGCGTCAGCGTCACGTAGTACGGCGTGGGATTGAGCGCGACGATCGACGCCGCCGCCTTCGTGCCGGCGTGCGTCCATGCGAGCCGGTTCGGTGCGTCGTCCGGATCGCCGTCGAGACCGGGCGGCCGAACCAGCAGCTTCATCCGGAGCCGGTACGCGAGGCGCAGCGCGTGGTCGCCCGCCGGCGCGGCCGGCGGCACTTCGAGCAGGTTGATCCAGAAACAGGATTCCCGATCCGCGGCGAGGCCGCCGCCGAGCGACTGCACACGGATCGACAGCGGCTGCCCCGGATCGAGCCGGGCGAGCGGCGGCGTGACGACGAACGGCACGCGCAGGCGGCTCGGGTCGGCGTTCGCATCGCCATCGTCGAGCCAGGCCTGGACAAGAATGGGTGCGTCCCCGCCGTTGCGCGCGAAGATCGTCAGTGCGCGCGCATCGCCCGGATAAACGAAGCGGGTACCGGTCACGGACAACGCTGCGTCGCACCGGACCGTACCGATGCTCGCGATGCAGGCCAGCACCGCCGCGCGCACGATGCGGCCGGCGCCGGGCCGTCCACTCAAACGGCGCGGCAACGCGCGGATGACGGAAACGAAGCGAAATGCCGAGCCGTGCATTGGGCTAGCGCGCCTCGATACGGCCGGCCGACGGTACGGCCGCCGTCGGCATCACCGTCGCCGCGCGGCAGATGCCCGCCAGCGTCACATAGCCGCTTCCCGAACGCTGCGCGACCGGCACCGCGTAATCGATCACGCACTGCTGATCCGCTCGCGTGCCCCACTCGACGCGAATCCGGCCGTCGTGTTCGGCACTGCGCACGAACAGGCGGCTGCCCTGCCCGACCACGCCGAGCGCCGCACCGGTACCCGCGTCGAGCGCACGGGCGGCGAACGGCAGCGGCCGACCGTCGTCGGTCTGCGCGTCGATCAGCAGCGCACGCGCTTTCAGCGTGTCGTAGGACAGCATGACGATCGAACCCGAGCGTGGCGCCACGCTGTGCGATACGGTTTTCAGTTCGACGTCCTCGGGCACGTCCTTCGGATCGATGTCGATCCTGTTGAGCTGATATGGAATGAGGCTCGGCACGATCGCGTAACCGAAGCGGTCGACGCGTGCGCTCGTGTTCGCAACCAGTGCGCCGCGCGCATTCGGCGCATGCACGACGCCGATGGTCTCGCTCAACGTGGGTGCCGGTGTCAGGCCGCCCGGGTGCAGCACGAGGCCGCCCGTTGCGCTCGCCGACGCCTGCTGGTAATCGCGCCCGATGCCGAGATTCGCCGACAGGGACACGGCCGGCCGCTGATAGCCGACACCGAAACTGCCCGACGACGCCCGGTTGTTGCCGTCGTAGCTCGACGACAACGAGTACGATCCGTCGTTCCGCTCGCCGAAACGGCCCGCCAGGCTCGCCGTCGCGCTCGTACCGGTGCTGCTGTCGTGCGTCATCAGCGTGCTGAAGATCGGTGCGCGCCGCGTATTGCGCCCCAGCGGAATCGATATGTTCAGGCTCGCGAGCGTGCTGCCCGCCCCGCCGCCGAACGACGGTTCCCGCGCGGACAGGTTGCGCACGCGCTGCACCGACGCAGTCACCGTGGCGTCACGCCATTGCGTGCTGTATCCGAGCGTGAAGCTGAGCGACTGTCCGCCTCCCGCCCAGTAGCTGAGCGCCGATCCGTTCGCATAGAGGTTGCCCGACCGCCCGATCTGCTGGCTCACGTTGAGATCGACCCGATTGCGCAGCCGCGAAAACGACACCGCGCCCTGGTCGCTCCGGCCGTTCAGCAGCAACGCGTCGCGCAGGCCGAGATAACCTTTCGTCGAGTAGCGATAGGCGAGCAGCGAAAAGTTCGTGCCGCTGTTCGGCAGGTTCTTGCTGTACGACACGCGGATACTCGAGCCAGTCAGGCGCTCGCTGCCTGGCGGCTGGGTCCGCGCGATCGTGACGTCCGCCGCGAAGCCGCCGATCGACGTATTGAGCGCGACGCCCATCAGCACCGACTGGTAGCGGTTCGCGAACGCGGCGCCGCCGTAGCTCGTCACCGCATTGCTGACGCCGCGCTGCACGGTGAACTGGCCGACGTACTGCGTGCCGATGTCGCCGCCGAGTTCGATCGCTTGCCCCGCCATCGCGCTGAACCGTGTGCTGCCTGGACGCAGCAGTTGGACCGTCGTCGCGAAGGGAACCACGAAGCTGCGTGTTTCGCCGTTGGCCTCGGTCACCGTCACGTTCAGGTCGCCGCCGTAGCTCATCGCCTGCAGGTTGTCGATCGCGAACGGCCCCGGCGCGACGGTCGTCTCGTGAACGAGATAGCCGCGCTGGTAGATCGATACCTTGGCATTCGACTGCGCGACGCCGCGCACGACCGGCGCGTAGTAGCGCTGCTCGTCGGGCAGCATCCGGTCGTCGCTGGAGAACTGCACGCCGCGAAACGACACGGCGTCGAACAGCGCGCCGCTCGTCGAGCTTTCGCCGGCCAGCAGTTGCGCACGCCAGTCGGGCAGATCGGTTTGCGCGTAGACGTAGCCGCGCTGATAGTGGGCGCCGCCGCGCTGCGACCAGGTGAGGTTGCCGTTGTGGCGAATCCGGAACCGCCCGGCGCTCGCGGCCATCGAGAGGCCCGTGTAGAGCTGCGAGAATTCGTAGCCGCTGGAACGCGTCGTGAACACGCTGGCGTTGTAGTTCAGCCACGCGGCCGGCACGCCGTTCGTCCAGTTCGCCGGATCGACGTAGGTACTCTGGCTGGCGAGCCGCATGTAGAACTGCGGCACCGTCAGATACAGCTTCTGCTCGGCCGCATCGAACGACAGCGCGGCGCCGGGCACGTACCGGGACGGTGCATCGCAGATCAGCCCGTCGGGCATCGGGTTCGGCGGCTGGCTGGCGTCCTGGCCCCGCGCGCTTCGGTCGAGGTCGACGCCAGCCCGCTGCAACAGCATCCGGTCGTAGCAAGGCAGCACGTCACCATGGGCATCGTGACGGAACGTGATGTCTTCCACGCCGCGCCACTGCCCGTTGACGATCATGTCGACACGATGCACGCCCGGCGCCACGGTATTCGGTCGCTCGAACGGCGTCGTATCGATCGGCTCGCTGTCCGGGCCATGCATCAGCATCGAATCGTCGAAGTGGGTCGCACCAGCCGCCGGCGCAGCCGGTGCCGTACCTGCGGTCGCGCGGTGCGCGTCCTCCTGCGCCACCGTATCGATCGTATCCGCGACGGCGTTCGTACCCGACGCCATCGCGACCGATGCGAACACGGAAGCGACCGCCAGCAGGCAAGGCCGCTGCGGAAGCCGCGGGGCGAGCCCCGACGCGCATGAAGATTGGAAACCTGCAGAACTGCGCATGTGGATACAGTTAGTTAGCATACCGAATCCATGATTCGAATCCGGCATGCTGGATCGTGCCTTCTGGATGCGTTGCGTGGACGGACTGCTCAGTCGGTCAATTTTTTGGTTATCGTGCTTTGCCCGCCGTAGTCGTCGATGGTCATGAAGCGCACGGCCGTCGGGCGATGCGACTGCGCGGCGGCGCCCTGCAACGGGAAGCGCTGGGAGCCGAACGGCGCGACCATCCCGCCACTGGCCGGTATGAACGTGCCGCCTACGTCGCCCTCGACCATCCCGAACGACACGTAATACGGCGTCGGATTGGAAACCTCGAGCGATATCTGCCGCTTGTCCGTGTGGGACGAATCGGCGGACACCTTCCAGACCAGTTTGTCTGGCGCCGTTTCGACGTCGTTCGCGAGCGACGAGGGCCGGTAAAACATCTTGATGCGGGTTCGGAAGGCGAAGCGCAGCCGGTTATCCGCGTCCGGTTGTACCGTCGGCACTTCGAGCACGTTCAGCCAGAACACCGATTCACGGTCGACGGGCAACTGCGCCTGCATGTTCGTAATGCGCAGCACGGCGCCCCTCCCCGCCTCGACGCGCACCAGTGTCGGCGCAACCACGAATGGCGTGCGCATCTGTTCGGGCGGAACGTCGGCGCGACCGTCGTCGATCCAGCTCTGCGCGAGTACCGGTTCGGAGCCGGAATTTTCCATCCGGACAGTCACGTCGCGAGCGCGTTCGGGGAAAATCACCCGGGTACCGTCCAGCAAAAGCGCCGCCTGCGCCAGCGTGGCGCAGGCGGCCCACGCCATGACACCGGCCACGACTTGTAAATAAGGATAACGAATTGACAAGGTCATGACGTGGAACGGGAAATGCACCGATCAGTGGTAAGCGAGCATATAGCGGATGAACGAATTGCCCGAACCAGTCTTGATCGCGTCCGGCGCGGCCGTCGACACGTACGACGCCGTGTAGGTCAGGGTCGCGGCGTTGTTCGCGACGGTCGCGACCTGAGCATCCGCGATGTTCTGCGGCTTGCCGAGCGTGATCTTGCCGGCCTTTCCGTTACCCGCGTCGCTGATCTGGATCTCGACGCCTTCCGCCGGCTTGGTGCCGATGAGCTTCAGGTTGCCGGTCGCCGGATTGATGTTGACCGACACCGGGTCGAAATCGATCACGACCTTCGTGCCGTTGGTACAGCCCGTATTGCCGCCGATAGCGAGGTTGAACGTGACGGGCGTCGACGTCGCACCGATCTTGTCGAAGGTGCTCGGGCTGATGCGATCGCCGAGTTGCACTTCTTTCCGGTTGCCGGGCCCGGGCGCTTCTCCATTGATGTTGCAGGTGACGTCGGAGATGCTGCCGTAGAAATCGAGCTGGCCGTCGAATGCGTGGGAAACCGACGGCACCAGTGCGACACTCGCGATACCCGCTGCAACGCAACCCCGAAGCAGATTCATTTTCATCGTTGAATTCCTCTAAAAATGGACGATTCTTCTCGGAACAGACCGATCGACACGCGGACATTCAACCCTTCCGCCGACTGCCCGCAATACGGATCGGATCGTCGCATTTCGGATGATTTCATCCGAAAAAATGACGACCGCACCATTCTATTTACCCAAACGATTTCCCGATATCGTACGAGTAAGAAATATCGGATCCATTTGTCCATTCAGAAGAAATTCGAATGACTGCACCGAGTCGATAGCCGCGCGCGGGCGTGCTCACGGCCATCTGCGTATGCCGACCGGATCACGCGCACGGCTCTTGAATCGGCTTCCGGTAGCGGCGAGAAATGCAGTCCAGTCGGCACTTTCATCGCGGACGCACAAAGCCATCAAAAAAATCATCAAATTTATCAAAAAAGACAACGATTGATTATCTTGAAATTCGATTAATCAAGGATGTCCTATTGATGAAAATCGAAAATTTGACAAATCGTATAATCGAGGACGCCTCCCCTCGATCATTCCACCCATGAATTAACTGTGCATATAGCATATTGACAATCTGAATTCGCGTCTCGTACCGGGGCATCATTGCGAGCCCGCATTTCTTCGCGCGACCGCATCGACGCAGACATCGTTACGAACTTGTCCCAAACGCATCGTCCCGGGCGGGTATCCACCGTTTCTCGCCCGGCACCGGACGCAGCACGCAAAAAAACGCCCGCTGCAAGCAGCGGGCGCGAATCCCAGTCAAGGAGGTGTCACACGAACTACGGGTTCAGAATAAAAGGAGCGCCGGCCGACGACAACGAATGGATCGCCATATCGATATCGCGTGTGCGTCGATACGCTTGCACGGGTTCGCACGAACATAGCCCGTCCGCTGCAAAAAAAAACGGCGCCCCGCCGCAATGGCGGGACGCCGCTGGTGGTGCGCCGGGCTGCGCCGGCCGGATGGTCGGGCAGCGCCGTGCACGATCACGGTTCGTTGCGCAGATACCCTTCCTTGCTCGGATCGCGCATCCGCCACGACACGATCAGCGAGATCGCGCACAGCACCGTCACGTACCAGTAAAAGGTTTCCTCGCTGCCGATCGACTTGAACCACAGCGCGACATACTCGGCCGAGCCGCCGAAGATCGCGTTCGCGACCGCGTACGACAGGCCGACGCCCATCGCGCGCACTTCCGGCGGGAACATCTCGGCCTTGATGAGGCCGCTGATCGACGTATAGAAGCTGACGATCGCCAGCGCGACCGTGATCAGCACGAACGCGGCCACGGGGCTCGTCACGTCTTTCAGCGCATGCATCAGCGGCACCGTGCCGATCACCGCGAACGAGCCGAACAGGATCATCGACGTGCGGCGGCCGATCTTGTCGGACAGTGCGCCGAACACCGGCTGCATCAGCATGTAGACGAGCAGCGCGACGGTCATCACGTTGCTGGCCGTCTTCGCGTGCATGCCGGCCGTGTTCACGAGGTACTTCTGCATGTACGTCGTGAACGTGTAGAAGATCAGCGAGCCGCCGGCCGTGAAGCCGACCACCGTGAAGAACGCGCCCTTGTGCCGCCACACGCCGCGGATCGTGCCGGCGTCCTTCTTGTCGCGCGATGCGCTCGTCGACGTCTCGTCGAGCGATTTCCGCAGGTACAGCGAGATCAGCGCGGCCGCCGCGCCGACGACGAACGGAATGCGCCAGCCCCACGCCTTCAGTTCATCGGTCGACAGCGTCTGCTGCAGGATCACGAGCACCAGCAACGCACAAAGCTGGCCGCCGATCAGCGTCACGTACTGGAACGACGCGAAGAAGCCGCGCCGGCCCTTCAGCGCGACCTCGCTCATGTAGGTCGCGCTCGTCCCGTATTCGCCGCCCACGGACAGGCCCTGGAACAGGCGCGCGACCAGCAGCAGCGCCGGCGCGAGCGCGCCGATCTGCGCATAGGTCGGCAGCACCGCGATCACGAGCGAGCCGCCGCACATCATCAGCACCGAGATCATCATCGCCGCGCGGCGGCCGTGACGGTCGGCGATGCGGCCGAACAGCCAGCCGCCGATCGGGCGCATCAGGAAGCCGGCCGCGAACACGCCGGCCGTGTTCAGCAACTGCGTCGTCGTGTTGCCGCTCGGGAAGAACGCCGGCGCGAAGTACAGCGCGCAGAACGAGTAGATGTAGAAGTCGAACCACTCGACGAGGTTGCCCGATGAGGCGCCGACGATGGCGAACACGCGCCGCCGGGTGTCATGCGCGGACAGCGCAGCTTGGTCGGTCTGGACGTCCATGGATTGGTCTGTTCCTTTTAATGCTTTCTGGGCGAGACGGCTTGGGGGCCGCCGCGTGCGGTCGCACGTGGCACCGGTTCCGGCGGCACGGCGCTACGCGATTTTAGCGAAATGTAAAGTAACAGGCTTTCCGGGTTCGTCCGGATGTAGAAAATTTTTCTCCCGCCGCGCGTTCGTCATATGAAAACGCCAGCCCGTGGGCTGGCGTCCGATGCAAACTATTCGAAAGCGGCGCTCACACGCGCACCTCCGGCGGCACGTAGCGGCACTCGTAGCGCTTGCGCACGGTGCCGGCCTCGTCGACGCTTTCCAGGTACACGTCGAACTGCCACAGCCGCGCCATGTGCTTGAGCACTTCGTCGCTGTCGCTCGACAGGTGGCGGTTGTCGGTCATGAAGTGGCGCAGCGTGAGGCTGCGGTCGCCGCGCGTGTTCACGGCCCACACCTGGATGTTCGGCTCGCGGTGATGGATGTCGTACTGCCGCGACAACGCCTGCCGCACGTACTGGTAGCCGGAATCGTCGTGGATCGCCGACACCTCGAGCGAATCGCGCATGTCGTCGTCGAGCACCGAGAAGAGCCGCATCTCGCGGATCAGGTTCGGCGACAGGTACTGCGCGATGAAGCTCTCGTCCTTGAAGTTGCGCATCGCGTAGTGCATCGCCGGCAGCCACGGGGTGCCCGCGATTTCCGGAAACCACTTGTAGTCCTCTTCCGTCGGCGCTTCGCAGATCCGCCGGATGTCGCTCATCATCGAGAAACCGAGGGCGTACGGGTTGATCCCGCTGTAGTACGGCTTCGTGACGGGCGGCTGGTAGACCACGTTGCTGTGCGAATGGAGGAACTCCATCATGAAGCTGTCTTCCAGCTTGCCCTGGTTGTACAGCGTGTTCAGCAGCGTGTAGTGCCAGAACGTCGCCCAGCCTTCGTTCATCACCTGCGTCTGCCGCTGCGGGTAGAAATACTGGCCGATCTTGCGCACGATGCGGATCACTTCCCGCTCCCACGGCTCGAGCAGCGGCGCGTTCTTCTCCGCGAAATACAGCAGGTTCTCCTGCGGCTCGGGCGGATAGCGGTCTTCCTGCTCCTCCATCAGCTCGGGTTTCTTGCCCGGCAGCGTGCGCCACAGTTCGTTCACCTGCGACTGCAGGTACGCCTCACGCTCGCGCCGCAACGCCGCTTCCTTCGACAGCGACGGCTTCTGCGGCCGCTTGTAGCGGTCGACGCCGTAGTTCATCAGCGCATGGCACGAATCGAGCAGTTCCTCGACGCGATCGAGCCCGTAGCGCTCCTCGCATTCCGCGACGTAGTTCTTCGCATACACGAGATAGTCGATGATCGCGTGCGCGTCGGTCCACAGCCGGAACAGGTAGTTGCCCTTGAAGAACGAGTTGTGCCCGTACGCCGCGTGCGCGATCACGAGCGCCTGCATCGTCATCGTGTTCTCTTCCATCAGATACGCGATGCACGGGTTCGAATTGATGACGATTTCGTACGCGAGGCCCATCTGGCCGCGGCGGTAGCTCTTCTCGGTCGAAAGGAAGTGCTTGCCGAACGACCAGTGGCGGTAGTTGACGGGCATCCCGACCGACGCATACGCGTCCATCATCTGTTCGGCGCTGATCAGTTCGAGCTGGATCGGGTAGATGTCGAGCTCGTATTGTTCGGCGACCTGCGAGATGTGCGTGTCGTATTCCTCGAGCAGTTCGAACGTCCAGTCGGACGGGCACGGCAGCGGCTTGCGTTCGGCAACGTTCATACGCGCTTCCTTTTGCCCGGAACCGGGCAAGTCGGCGGCCGGCGGCGACGGTTCGGCCTGCGCGCGTTGCTGCGATGCGGCAGGGCCGGCCGTGTCGCCGCCGGAGGGGCGCGGCTCGTAGCCGCGCGACTCGTTGTGCAGATGGCGGGTCGTCATGACGTTTCCACCTGCTTTTCGAACAATTCGCGAAACACCGGGTAAATGTCGGCAGCCGATTCCACTTTTTTCATCGCGAGATGCGGTTGCGACAGCGCCAGTTGCGCGTATTCCAGCCACAAATTCTGCTCTTCCGGCGCGACCTGGATATACGCGAAGTAACGCGTCTTCGTGAGGATATCCTCTTCCAGGATTTTGCGACACTTGGGCGAATCGTCGGTCCAGTTGTCGCCGTCGGACGCCTGCGCGCCGTAGATGTTCCATTCGGTTGGCGAGTAACGCTCGTTCTGCACCTTGCGCATCAGTTCGAGCGCGCTCGATACGACCGTGCCGCCGCTCTCGGTCGAATGGAAGAAGGTATCCTCGTCGACTTCCTCGGCGCGCGTATGGTGACGGATGAACACGACCTCGATGCGCTCGTAGTTGCGCTTGAGGAACAGGTAAAGCAGGATGAAGAAGCGCTTCGCGAGATCCTTGCGCTGCTCGTCCATCGAGCCCGACACGTCCATCAGGCAGAACATCACAGCCTGGCTCGACGGCTGCGGCTGCTTCACGCGGTTGATGTAGCGCAGGTCGAACGGATCGATGAACGGAATCCGCCAGATGCGTCCCTTCAGGTGATGGATCTCGGCCTCGAGCGTCGCGATTTCCGCGCGGCGGTCTTCCGGATCGCTCTTCATCGCTTCGAGCTGTGCCTCGAGTTCGCGCAGCTCGTTGACGAGCGGCGAGCCGAGCGCGATGCGCCGGCCGAGCGCGCTGCGCAGCGAACGCACGACGTCGATGTTGTTCGGCGTGCCTTCCGCCGACCAGCCCGCGCGCACGTTCTTCCAGCTCGGCACCGTCAGCAGGTGCGTCTTCACGAGGCGCGGCAGTTCGAGATCGTCGAAGAAGTACTGCATGAACTCGTCGCGCGACAGCTCGAACACGAAATCGTCCTGCCCTTCGCCCTCGTTGCTCGCCTGACTGCCGCCGCCGCCCGAACCGCCCTGCGGACGCGGGATCTTGTCGCCGCGCACGTAGTCCTCGTTGCCGGGATGCACGTATTCACGACGCCCGCCCGGCCCGTGCCGGAAATTCGGCTCCGCGATGTCCTTGCGCGGGATCGTGATGCTCTGCGTGCTCTGGATATCCTTGATGCTACGGTCGCGCACCGCGTCGGACACGGCACGACGAATGTAGTTCTTGACGCGACGCAGAAAGCGTTCGCGGTTGGCGATGCTCTTGTTCTTGCCGGCCAGCCTGCGGTCGATGATTTGATGAAGCACTGCCGGTCTCCCGCTCGAAAGTCGATATGCCGGGACGCTCGCCGCACATGCCGTCTCCCGTCATGCGGGCGGCGTCCCTGAAAGCGCCCGTGCGGACTCGCCGCACGGGCTCGGTACCGCGCGCGTCATGACGACTTGCGCACGCGCAGGTACCAGTCGCAAAGCAGCCTCACCTGCTTCGGCGTATAGCCCTTCGCGACCATCCGGTTTACAAAGTCCTCATGCTTGCGCTGCTCTTCCGCCGAACCCTTTGCGTTGAACGAAATCACCGGCAACAGTTCCTCGGTGTTCGAGAACATCTTCTTCTCGATCACGACGCGCAACTTCTCGTAGCTCGTCCACACGGGGTTCTTGCCCGCATTCGCCGCCCGCGCACGCAACACGAAGTTCACGATCTCGTTGCGGTAATCCTTCGGATTGCTGATGCCGGCGGGCTTCTCGATCTTCTCCAGCTCCGCGTTCAGCGCGGCGCGATCGAAACTCTCGCCCGTATCGTGATCGCGGAATTCCTGATCCTGGATCCAGAAGTCGGCATACGTGACGTAGCGGTCGAAGATGTTCTGGCCGTACTCCGAATACGACTCGAGGTAGGCCGTCTGGATCTCCTTGCCGATGAAATCCGCGTAGCGCGACGCGAGCACGTCCTTCACGAAGGACAGGTACTTCTGCTCGGTTTCCGGCGGGAACTGCTCGCGTTCGATCTGCTGTTCGAGCACGTACATCAGGTGCACGGGGTTGGCCGCGACCTCGCTCGAATCAAAGTTGAACACGCGCGACAGGATCTTGAACGCGAAGCGTGTCGACACGCCCGTCATCCCTTCGTCCACACCCGCGTAGTCGCGATATTCCTGGTACGACTTCGCCTTCGGATCGGTGTCCTTCAGGTTTTCGCCGTCGTACACCTGCATCTTCGAGAACAGGCTCGAATTCTCCGGCTCGTGCAGGCGCGACAGCACCGAGAACTGCGACATCATCTTCAGCGTGCCCGGCGCGCATACGGCCTCGGCGAGCGACGAGTTGCGGATCAGCTTCTCGTAGATCTTGGTCTCTTCCGACACGCGCAGGCAGTACGGCACCTTCACGACGAAGATCCGGTCGAGCAGCGCCTCGTTGTTGCGGTTGTTGCGGAACGCCTTCCACTCCGACTCGTTCGAGTGCGCGAGGATGATCCCGTCGAACGGAATCGCGCCGAAGCCCTCGGTGCCCTTGAAGTTGCCTTCCTGCGTGGCGGTCAGCAGCGGGTGCAGCACCTTGATCGGCGCCTTGAACATTTCGACGAACTCGAGCAGGCCCTGGTTCGCGAGGCACAGGCCGCCCGAGTAGCTGTATGCGTCGGCGTCGTCCTGCGCATACTGCTCGAGCTTGCGGATGTCGACCTTGCCGACCAGCGACGAGATGTCCTGGTTGTTCTCGTCACCCGGCTCCGTCTTAGCAATGCCGATCTGCCGCAGGATCGACGGATAGCGGCGCACGACGCGGAACTGGCGGATGTCGCCGTTGTATTCGTGCAGGCGCTTGACTGCCCACGGGCTCAGGATGCTCTTCAGGTAGCGCCGCGGAATGCCGTACTGTTCCTCGAGGATCGGGCCGTCTTCGTCGTAGTCGAACAGCCCCAGCGGCGATTCGTTGACGGGCGAGCCCTTCAGGGCATAGAACGGCACGCGCTCCATCAGTTGCTTCAGACGCTCGGCGATCGACGACTTGCCGCCGCCCACCGGACCGAGCAGGTAGAGGATCTGCTTCTTCTCTTCGAGCCCTTGCGCGGCGTGGCGGAAATACGCGACCACCTGCTCGATCACTTCCTCCATTCCGTAGAACTCACGGAATGCGGGATAGACCTTGATGACCTTGTTCGCGAAGATCCGCGACAGGCGCGGCTCGTTGCGGGTATCGATGTGTTCAGGTTCCCCGATTGCTGCCAGCATGCGTTCACCAGCCGTCGCGTACGCGGATGGATCGTTCTTGCAGAGCGCGAGATACTCCTCCAGCGAGAGCTCTTCCTCTCGCATTTTTTCGAAGCGGTTCGCGAAGCTGCTGTAAATATCCATGCTACCTCCCTCGCCTGAGTCTGAAGACGTGCCTGCCTTCGTACGACTGCGCAGAAGCAAGCGCGTTCGAATTCATCCTAAACCCTTTCTAATTTTTTTTCACGAACTCTTCGTATGAAGTTCGTCATTCTCGACAACACCGCTTGGACAACGTATTTCGTCGTTTTACAATCGACCTCCCAAGCCGCAGAAACTGCATCCGTCGCGTCTCGTCGAACAACGGATCGTCTTGTGCGTTGGACACTTCCGACGTCGTCACGCCCCCCCTTCATCCCTATACGTTCGAGCCGTCGTTTACGACGACACGCCGCGCGCACCGTTACAATTTTTTTGCCGTGCCCCTTACGGAGATACCCGTACGACGGATGCGGGAACACGACGCGTACCGTTGCGCGTATTGCGCGCATCCGTCGGTGCTGATCGCGCGATGCATGCGACGATGCGTGACCGTTCACGCGCGCTGTCACATTTTGTCCGCCGCCGAAACGACGACGCCCGCATGTCGCGGGCGTCGTTCGTCACCAAATGGGGATAGATGCGCGGCACGCGCGAATCAGAAGGTCTCCCAGTCATCACCGCCGGCGGCGGCAGCGACCGGCGCCGCTGCGGGCGCTGCGGATGCAGCGACGGGCTTGCGCGCCGGCATCGCCGCAGCCATGCGCTTCGGCGGTGCATCGCGATCGTCGCGCGCAGCAGCCTGTTGTGCCGGTGCCGGCGCGGCAACGGCCGCCGCGGGAGCGCGCGATGCGTGACGCACTGCGACCGGCGCGACGCCGCCCGGGCGTGCCGCTTCGTCGTCGAGCTGGAACACCGACGCCGTTTCACGCAGGCGCGCGGCCTGTTCGTCGAGCGACTGCGCGGCGGCCGCGGCTTCCTCGACGAGCGCCGCATTCTGCTGCGTGACCTCGTCCATCTGCGCAACGGCGCGCGCCACCTGGTCGATCCCGCCGCTCTGCTCCTCGGACGCCGCGGCAATTTCACCCATGATGTCCGTCACGCGCTGGACCGCACTGATCACGTCGCTCATCGTGCGCCCCGCTTCGTCGACCAGCGTGGAACCCGACCGGATGCGCTCCACCGACGCGTCGATCAGCGCCTTGATCTCCTTGGCCGCGGTCGACGATCGCTGGGCGAGGCTGCGCACCTCGCCCGCGACGACCGCGAAGCCGCGCCCTTCCTCGCCCGCGCGTGCGGCTTCGACGGCCGCATTCAGCGCAAGAATGTTGGTCTGGAACGCGATTCCCTCGATGATCGCGATGATGTCCGCGATCTTGGCCGAGCTGTCGTTGATCTCACCCATCGTGCCGACCACCTGGCCGACCACCGTATTGCCCTTGTTTGCAATCTCCGATGCATTCGCGGCCAGCGCGCTTGCCTGGCGTGCATTGTCCGCGTTCTGTTTCACGGTGCCGGTCAGCTGTTCCATGCTCGATGCGGTTTCCTGCAGCGCAGCGGCCTGTTCCTCGGTGCGCGACGACAGGTCGATGTTGCCGGCCGCGATCTGGCGGGCCGCCGTTGCGATCGACTCGCTGCCGCCGCGCACGGTGCGAACCGTGTCGACGAGCCCGCGCTGCATCTTCGCGAGGCCGTCGAGAAGCTGGCCCATCTCGTCGCGCCGGTGCACGACGATCGGCCGGCGCAGGTCACCTGCGGAAATCGCGTCGAAATGCGCGAGCGCGTCCGCGATCGGGCGGCCGATCGCGCGGCTCAGCGTCAGCCACGACAACAGCGCGGCGCCGATGCCGGCCGCGAGCGCGACGATCGACAGCACGCGCAGCGTGTCGTACACCGATTGCGCATGATCGAAGCCCTCCTTTGCAGCGGTGAACTGGAAGTTGCGCAGTGCCTCGCTCGCCACCGAGAGGTCGTTGTAGCGCGCCTGGAGCTCCTTCGCGCCGTCGCCGATGCGATCGCGCTGGTCGGCCCCGACGATGCTCGCGAACGCGTCGCAACTGCGTTGCAGCGCCAGCCGCTTCGCGGCGACATCCTGCGCCAGGCGATCCTCCTCCGCGTCGCGCGGCAGCGCGAGGTATTTCTGCCACCACGCGTCGGACTGCGTGCGCATCGCGCGGCTGCGCTCGATGGCCGCCGCCGAGTCGGGCGTGCCGGACAGCAGCGCCGCGCGGTCGAGCGCGAGGCGCTCGCGCGCGGCGAACATTTCCGCGACCGCCACGTCGACCGCACTCGGCATCTGGTTCGTGAAAATATCGCGCGTCGAGTCGTTCGCACGCGTCATCCCGTACAGCCCGAGCACGCCGGTTACGCCCAGCAGCACCGCCAGAAACGCCATCGTCAAACCGATGCGCGCACGAATCGTCAGGTTCCTGAAGACCATCATCCTTCCTGTGTTGCGTCGTCATGAACGGGCCGGGCCCGTTGGCTCGAAGCATTGCTTCACTCGGTGCATTTACGACCGTACGCTGCACAACTTGATGGTTTCCACGGTATTTTCTCGAATTATTTGTCTGTTTATTTCATCCTTCCGAATAATTGGTGCGAGATCCGGGTAGCGACAAACAGGATGGGAGAGGGCTCGCGCGATGCCGGCCGGGGCAGCAGACACGGCCGGCCGTCTCGTGCGACGGCCGGCCGTGATGCGGCATCAGGGATCCAGCCCTATTCGGCCAGTTCCGCGAGTGTCGGAATCGACGGCTGCGCGCCCGCTCGCGTGACCGACAGCGCCGCCGCGCGTTGCGCGAAGCGGATGGCCGCGTCGACGTCCGCGCCGGCTGCGATCCGCGCGGAAAAACCGCCGATGAAGGTATCGCCGGCCGCCGTCGTGTCGACGGCCTGCACGGTCGGCGCCGGATAGTGCCGCGCGGTACCGTCGGCCGTCAGCGCGAGCACGCCGCGCGCACCGAGCGTGACCAGCACGTTGCGCGCGCCGCCGGCCTGCAGCGAACGCGCGGCGGCTTCCGCCTCGGCCGGATCGCGTACCGGCAGCGCGGTCAGCGCTGCGGCCTCGACTTCGTTCGGGATCAGGTAATCGACGAGCGGCAGCCAGCCGGCCGGCAGCGGCGCGACGGCCGGGGCCGGATTGAGTACCACCGTGCGGCCGAGCCGCCGCCCGGCCGACAGTGCCGCGAACACGGCATCGGGCGGCGTCTCGAGCTGGCAGATCAGCACGTCGGCCGACGCCAGCGCGGCTTCGTGCCGTGCGATCGTATCGGTCGTGACCTCGCCGTTGCCGCCCGCGACGATCACGATCGCGTTCTGGCTCGCATCGTCGACGACGATCAGCGCGACGCCGGTCGACGCCGACGCGCTCGTCGCGAGCCCCGTGCAGTCGATGCCCTCGGCTTCGAGGCCCGCGCGCAGTGCCGCGCCGTGCGCGTCCGCGCCGACGCAGCCGATGATCGCGACCTGCGCGCCGAGCCGGGCGGCGGCAACGGCCTGGTTGCCGCCCTTGCCGCCCGCCGCCTGCGCGAACGCGTGCCCGGCGAGCGTTTCGCCCGGCAGCGGCAACCGCGGCGCACGCACGACGAGATCCATGTTCAGGCTGCCGACCACCGTCACGCGGCCGGCGCCCGCAACGGGCGCCGTCATGCGCGACCGCCCGATGCGGCCGGTTCGCGGTAGATCGCCGTCGACTCGCGCAGTACGAGGCGCGGCGACACGACGCGACGGCGGCTCGGCACGGCCGTCGAGCCGCCGCCGATCCGCTCGATCAGCGTCTGCGCGGCCATTTCGCCGAGCGCGCGCACCGACTGGCCGACCGTCGACAGCGCAGGATACGTGTAGCGGGAAAATTCGATGTCGTCGAAACCGATGATCGAGCAGTCGTCGGGCACGCGCATTCCGCGCTCGGCGGCCGCGCGCAGCGCGCCGACGCCCATCAGGTCGTTGCCCGCGAAGATCGCGCTCGGCCGCACCGATTCGAACAGCCGCGACGCCGCGTGATAACCGCCGAGGCACGAAAAGTCGCTTTCCGCGATCGCGCCCGGCACGATGTCGACCCCGCGCTCGGCCATCGCGCGGATGAAGCCGTGCACGCGCATCGCGCTGACGGCCGTGTCGGTCGGCCCGGTGATGCAGCCGATCTTCGCGTGCCCGAGTTCGAGCAGGTGGCGCGTCGCCAGGTACGCGCCGCGTTCGTGGTCGATCTGCACGAGATCGGCCGCGAGCCCCTCGATGTTGCGGTCGACGACGACGAGCGGCGCATGCGTGTCCGCGAGCGTCTGCGCCAGCACCGCATCCTCGCCTGCCGATGCGACGATCAGCCCGTCGATGCGCTTTTCCTGCAGCACGCGCAGGTAGTTGCGCTGCTTCACGGGATCGTCGTCCGAGTTGCAGAAGAACACGCAATAGCCGTTGGCCGCGCACTGATCCTCGATGCCGCGCGCAAGCTCCGCGAAGTACGGATTCGTGCTGTTCGGCACGACGAGGCCGATGGTCGCCGTCGCCCGTGCCTTCAGCGAGCGCGCCACGGCCGATGGCACGTAGTTCAGCTCGCGGATTGCGCCCTCGACCTTCGCACGCACATCCGCTGACACCGGCCGCGAATTGTTCACCACGTGCGAGACGGTCGTAAACGACACGCCCGCCATGGCCGCCACATCCTTGATCGTCGCCATTTCCCGTTTCTCTCTGGTCTGTTCTGTCTGTCTTTCTACCGCGCGCGTGCGCGCCGGCTGCGATACGTATCGAGCACGACCGCCACCACGATCACCGCGCCGGTGATGATCCGTTTCGTCGGCTCGTTCGCGCCGATCTGCGCCAGCCCAGCGGCCAGCACGGAGATGATCAACACGCCGAAGAACGTGCTGATCACCGAGCCGCGCCCGCCCATCAGGCTCGTGCCGCCGATCACGACAGCCGCGATCACCTGCAGCTCGAGGCCCACGCCCGCGTTCGGATCGGCCGCCTCGAGCCGCGAAATCTGGAACAGCGATGCGAGCCCCGCGAGCGCACCCATCAATGCGAATACGAGGATTTTATACGGCCGCGGGTTAACCCCGGCAAGTCGGACGGCTTCCTCGTTCGTGCCGATCCCGACGAGATAGCGTCCGAACACGGTGCGCGTGAGCACGAACTGGGCTGCGATCATCACCGCGACCGCGATCAGGAATGCCGGCGAGATGCCGAGCGCGATCGGGTTCGACAGGAAATCGAACGCGTCGCCGATATAGGCCGTGCGCGAATTCGTCAGTTGATAGGCGAGGCCGCGCGCGGCCTCCAGCACGCCGAGCGACACGATGAACGACGGGATCCGCCAGCCGACCGTGACCGCGCCCGTCAGCGCGCCCGTGACGGTTGCGACCGCGATCCCGATCAGCGCGGCCGGCAGCGGCCCCCACTGCCATTTCAGCGCGGCGACGCTGACCATCGACGCGGCGAGCGCAAGCACCGAGCCGACCGACAGGTCGATCCCGGCGATGATCAGCACGAAGGTCATCCCGACCGACATCACGACGAGATCGGGAATCTGGTTCGCGATCGTGCTGAACGTGTCGTAGGTCAGGAAATGCGAACTCAGCGCCGAAAACAGCGCGATCATCGCGGCCAGCGCGCCGGCGAGCCCGAGATAGTTCGACAGGCCGAGCCGCGTGCCGGACAGCATGCGCGCGCGGCGCCCCGTCACATCCTGCTGCGCGCCTGCATCGGTCGGGGATACGGGAGGCTGGGTCATTGCGGTTGTCCTGTCGTCGAAGTGCCGGGAGCCGCGCCCTGCGCCGGCCCCGCGTCCGGATGCTGCGCGCCGCCCGGCGGCGTCTCGCGGCCGAAGCCGGCGAACGCCGCGGCCAGCAGCGCATCCTGGGTCCAGTTGCCGCGCTCGAACACGGCGGTCATGCGCCCGGCCGACATCACGCCGATCCGGTCGCAGATCAGCATCAGCTCGCGCAGGTCGCTCGACACGACGACGAGCGCGCGGCCTTCGCGCGCGAGCGCGCCCATCAAAGTGTAGATCTCGAATTTGGCGCCGACGTCGATCCCGCGCGTTGGCTCGTCGAACAGCAGCACACCCATGTCGCGCGCAAGCCAGCGGCCGATCACGACCTTCTGCTGGTTGCCGCCCGACAGCTCGCCGACCGCCTGCGCGGCGCCGTGCGTGCGGATCCGCAGCGCGTCGATCTGCCGCTCGGCGAGCGCCGTTTCGCGCGCGGTGTCGACGATGCCGCCGCGCGCGAGCCGGTCGAGCTGGCCGAGCGACACGTTCGCGGTGACCGACTGCGACAGCAGCAGCCCTTCACCCTTGCGATCCTCGGTAATCAGTGCGATGCCATGCTTCACCGCATCGACGGGCGAACCGATCCGCGCCGGTTTCAGCGGCTGGCCGACCGCGATCATCCCGGCATCGGGCGTATCGGCGCCGTAGATCAGCCGCAGCAATTCGGTGCGCCCCGCGCCGATCAGCCCCGAAATGCCGAAAATCTCGCCCGCGCGCACCTCGAGCGACACGTCCCGCACGGCCGACCCGCGTGTGAGGCCCGACACGACAAGCCGCGGCGCGCCGATATGGCGTTCGCCGAGATCGATATGCTCGCCGACCTCGCGCCCGACCATCAGCGTGACGAGCCGGTCGGACGTCGTCGCCGCCATGTCGCCCGCATGCACGAGCCGGCCGTCGCGCAGCACCGCGACGCGCTCGGCGACGCGCGCGAGTTCCTCGAGCCGGTGCGAGATGTAGACGATCGCGACACCGCGCGCCTTCAGCCGGTCGATCTGCTCGAACAGCAGCGCGACTTCGCGTGCGGTCAGCATTGCGGTCGGTTCGTCGAGGATCAACACGCGGCAGTCGCCGATCAGGTTGCGCGCGATTTCGACCATCTGTTGATGGCCGATGCCGAGCGCGCCGACGGGCGTATCGGGATCGACCGTGTCGAGCCCGACCTGCGCCATCGCGGCGCGCGCGTCGTCGCGCAGCCGCGCGCGGTCGATGATCCCGAAGCGCCGCGGCAGGCGGTTCAGGAACAGGTTTTCGGCGACCGTCAGCGTCGGCAGCAGGTTCAGCTCCTGCATCACCATGCGCACGCCGAGCGCCTCGGCCTGCGTGCGGCTCGCGGGCGCATACGCTTGGCCGCCGAGCTGCATCGTGCCGGCGGTCGGTTCGACGAGCCCGCCGATGATCTTGGACAGCGTGCTCTTGCCGGCGCCGTTCTCGCCCGTCAACGCGAGCGCCTGGCCCGCCGCGAGCGTCAGCGTGACGTCGGCGAGCACGGGTTCGGTATAGGTCTTGCCGATGCCGGATACGGACAGCACCGGGGCGGCTGAACGGGAGGGTTGGAAGGTCGGTTCCATCGCGATCCTGGTTGCGGCCGCGCGCACGCGGCGCGCGGGTGTGACGCTCACTAGTGCATGTGCATGCAGTGGCCGTGATCGCGCTCACACCGGATAACGGCCGCCGCGCCCGATTCTTGAGGGCGGCGGCCGCACCGGCGCTGCGTCACTTCGTCACGAGATCCACCGGCGTCTCGACCACGCCGGACATGTCGGCCTGCTTGCGATGCTCGGCGATCGCCTTGAGCGCAGTGTCGATGCCGAACACGGCCTGCTTCGCCGCGTACTGATCGGCGGTCGCGAGCACGCGGCCGTCCTTCAGCATCGGCTTGATCGCGTTGATGTTGTCGTAGCCGACCACGGCCACCTTGCCCTGCTTGCCGGCTGCGCGCACGGCCGACACGGCGCCGATCGCCATGTTGTCGTTGCCGCACAGCAGCGCCTTCAGGTTCGGGTATTCGTTGAGCATCGCGGCAGCCACCGCATTGCCCTTGTCGATCTCCCATTCGCCGGACTGCACCGATACGACCTTCATCCCGCCCGCCTTCATCGCGTCCTCGAAGCCGGCCGTGCGCTGCTGCGCATTGGTCGTCGTCGACACGCCTTCGAGGATGCCGACCTGGTCGCCCGCCTTCAGCTTCTTCGCGAGGTAGTCGCCGATCTTGCGCGCGCCCTTGCGGTTGTCGGGGCCGACGAACGGCACGTTCAGGTTCTTCGACTTCAGCACGTCGGGATCGAGCCGGTTATCGATGTTCACGACGATGACACCCGCGTCGACGGCCTTCTTCACGACCGGCACGAGCGCCTTCGAATCGGCCGGCGCGAGCACGATCGCGTCGACCTTCGACACGATCATCTGCTCGACGATGCGGATCTGGTTCGCGGTGTCGGTCTCGTCCTTGATGCCATTGGTGATCAGGTCGAACTGATTCGCGTTGTGTTTCTGGTATTCCTTCGCGCCGGTTTCCATGGTCAGGAAGAACTCGTTGGCGAGCGACTTCATCACGAGCGCGACCTTCGGCTTGGCCGCAGATTGCGCGTGGACGGCCGGTGCGGCGGCGACCGCGACGGCGGCGAGCGCGACGGTCAGGAAGCGACGGCGAAAGCGGACATTCATACACATCTCCTGGCGACTGGCCCGAAGGGCCGGACTGTTGTTTTAATGTAAGCAAACGTTTGCGCCACACTACCCGGGCAATGGCCATCGATGCTGCTGTCGGTACCACGGAATGGAAGCGAGGCAGACGGCCGACTGCCTGGCGCGTGCTGTTGTTTACGCGCCGCCGCCGGCTGGAAGCCGGCGGAGTGAAAGCTATGCTGTACCGATTCGCTTCGGCGCGCAACCTGTCTGATCAATATTTAAGGGTTTTTTCGGAGTGCGCGATCGTGCGTCGCGACGCGCAAAAACCACACTTGCGCAGGCCGCCGCGCGTCACGCAGGGTCCTGCGGCACCGGCTCGTCTTCATCGGCCGACGGCGGCTCGCCGAAGCGGTTCACATGCGGCGTCCGGCAACGAAACCGTTCATCACGAACAACGCGATCGCGCCGACGCTCGGCACGAAGTGCAGCAGCATCCACCACCCGACTTGTCGATGCCGTGCAGCCGCTTCACGGCGACGGCACATCCGCCGCTGCGCTGCGCATCGCCTCCGGCGAGCGCATGCCGCGCCGCCCGGCGCAACCGCCCGAACGGCGCGCGAAGCGCTGTCGTCAGACGGCTTCGCGCAACATCCCCGCGATTTCCGCTTCGTTCAGGTGCGGCGCGAACATCTCGATCAGCCGGTACGCATACGCGCGCAGGAACGCGCCCTTGCGCAGCCCGACCCGCGTCGTGCTCGCCTCGAACAGGTGCTGCGTATCGAGCGCGACGAGGCCCGTGTCGCGCTGCGGATCGTAAGCCATCGCCGCGACGACGCCGATCCCCATCCCGAGCTCGACATAGGTCTTGATCACGTCCGCGTCGATCGCGGTCAGCACGACGTCGGGCACGGCGCCTGCCTGCGCGAACGCCTGGTCGATGTGCGAGCGGCCCGTGAAATCCTGGTCGTACGTGATGATCGGGTACTCGGCGATTTCGTCGAGCGTCAGGTTCTCGCGGCCGACGAGCGGATGGCCCTTCGGCACGACGACCGTGTGGTGCCACGAATAGCACGGGAACGTGACGATGTCCGGATAGCGGTCGAGCGCCTCGGTCGAGATGCCGAGATCGGCCTCGCCGTTCAGGATCATCTGCGCGATCTGCTGCGGGCTGCCCTGACGCAGCGCGAGATGCACCTTCGGGAACACGTCGGTGAACTGCCGGATCACCTTCGGCAGCGCGTAGCGCGCCTGCGTGTGCGTGGTCGCGACGACGAGGTGGCCGCTGTCCTGGTCCGCGAACTGGCGTGCGACGCGGCGCAGGTTCTCGGCGTCGAGCAGCATCCGCTCGATCAACTGGTGCACGGCCTTGCCCGGCTCCGTGAGGCCCGTCAGCCGCTTGCCGCGCCGAATGAAGATGTCGACGCCCAGCTCATCCTCGAGATCCTTGATCTGTTTCGACACGCCCGACTGCGACGTGTACAGCACGTTCGCGACTTCCGTCAGGTTCATGTTCTGGCGCACCGCTTCGCGCACGAACCGCAATTGCTGAAAATTCATGGGTATGCCTCTTAGGCTGTCGTTGTTTGATGGTCGAATCGGAGCGAATTCCGCCCCCTGCCCTGCATGCTCGCTTCAACGCGCGGGAAACACGCGCACCGCGCGCGGCACGGCCGTCGCGCCGTCGCCGACCTGCAGCGAGAGCGCACGCCATGCATCGCGATCGAGTTCCGCCTCGAGTGCGCCGCCCGCGCGCGCCTCGAGCTCGACGCGCACCGAACCGCCCAGCGGGATCACGCGGCGCACGTCCACGGCGATGCCGTCCCGGTGCCCTTCTCCTGCCGGCCAAAGCTGCAGGTCGTGCGGCCGCACGTATGCGTTCGCGGGGCCCGCGAAGTCGGCGTCCACCTCGATCGGTGCAGCGGCGCCCTCGGCGACGAAGCCGCGCCCGGCGACCGTGCCCGGCAGCCGGTTCGCCGCGCCGAGGAACTCGTACACGAACGCGCTCCGCGGATGATCGTAGACGTCCTGCGGGCTGCCGACCTGCTCGACGTGGCCGCGGTTCAGCACGACGATTCGATCGGCCACCTCCAGCGCCTCCTCCTGGTCGTGCGTGACGAAGATCGTCGAGATGTGCAGGTCGTCGTGCAGACGGCGCAGCCAGCCGCGCAGCTCCTTGCGGACCTTCGCGTCGAGCGCGCCGAACGGTTCGTCGAGCAGCAGCACCTTCGGCTCTACCGCGAGCGCACGGGCCAGCGCGATGCGCTGGCGCTGGCCGCCCGACAGCTCGGACGGATAGCGCTGCGCGAGCCAGTCGAGCTGCACGAGCTTCAGCAGCTCGTGCACCTTGTCGCGAATCGCGGCTTCCGACGGCCGCTCGCGGCGCGGCTTCACGCGCAGCCCGAACGCGACGTTCTCGAACACCGTCATGTGGCGGAACAGCGCGTAGTGCTGGAACACGAAACCGACCTGACGGTCGCGCGCGCCGACCGACGCGACGTCGAGCCCCTGCAGCACGACCTGGCCGGCGTCCGCGTGCTCGAGGCCCGCGATCACGCGCAGCAGCGTGGTCTTGCCGCAGCCGGACGGCCCGAGCAGCGCGACCAGCTCGCCGGCAGGGAAGTCGAGCGACACGTTGTCGAGCGCCGTGAAATCGCCGAAGCGCTTCTGAAGGTTACGGACGGTGATACCCATTCTGGTTGCCTCTTTACGATTTCGACGAAACGGCGGCGACAGGGCCGGCATGTGCGGGAACGGCGTCGCGCGCGCCGGCCAGTTCGGCGGCGAGATGACGCTCGGCGAGCAGCTTCAGCGCGAGCGTGACGAGCGCGAGCAGCGCCAGCACCGACGCCACCGCGAACGCCGCCGCGAAGTTGTATTCGTTGTACAGGATCTCGACGTGCAGCGGCATCGTGTCGGTCACACCGCGGATGTGGCCCGACACGACCGATACCGCACCGAATTCGCCCATCGCGCGCGCGTTGCACAGGATCACGCCGTACAGCAGGCCCCACCTCACGTTCGGCAGCGTCACGCGGCGAAAGATCTGCCAGCCCGACGCGCCGAGCACGCGCGCGGCTTCTTCCTCGTCGGTGCCCTGCGCCTGCATCAGCGGAATCAGCTCGCGCGCGACGAACGGGAACGTGACGAAGATCGTCGCGAGCACGATGCCCGGCACCGCGAAGATGATCTGCACGTCGTGATCCTGCAGCCACGGCCCGAGCCAGCCCTGCGCGCCGAACAGCAGCACGTACACGAGGCCCGAGATCACCGGCGACACGGAGAACGGCAGGTCGATCAGCGTCGTCAGCAGCGCCTTGCCGCGGAATTCGAACTTCGCGATCGCCCACGATGCGCACACGCCGAATACGAGATTCAGCGGCACGGCGATCGCGGCGACGATCAGCGTGAGCTTGATTGCCGCCCATGCGTCGGGATCGGCCAGCGATTCGAGATAGAAGCCGACGCCCTTTCTCAGCGCCTCGACGAACACCGCGGCGAGCGGCACGACGAGGAAGAACGCGAGGAACGCCAGCGCGATGCCCGTGAGCAGCCAGCGCACGACGCGCGACTCGCTGACGGGGTCGAGCCGGTTTGCGGCGCGCCCTTGCGCGGCCGACGACGGGGTTTTCAGCACGACGGTGGCCTCCTGGCTCATTGCTGGCCTCCTGCTGCGGTTGCGGTTGCGGTGACGGTCGCGGGCGCGGGGCCGCTTGCGCCCTTGCCGGACGAGCCGCGGCTCGTCCGGCGCTGCAAATACCATTGCAGCGTGTTGATCAGCAGCAGCATCAGGAACGACACGACCAGCATCACGACCGCGAGCGCGGTCGCGCCCGCGTAGTCGTATTGCTCGAGCTTCGTGATGATGAGCAGCGACGTGATCTCGGATTTCATCGGCACGTTGCCGGCGATGAAGATCACCGATCCGTATTCGCCGAGCGCGCGCGCGAACGCCAGCGCGAAACCGGTCAAGAGCGCCGGCAGCACGGCCGGCAGCACGACGCGGCGGAACGTCAACCAGCGCGATGCGCCGAGGCACGCGGCGGCCTCTTCCTGCTCGCGCTCGAAATCCTCGAGCACCGGCTGCACGGTGCGCACGACGAACGGCAGCCCGATGAAGGTCAGCGCGACCAGCACGCCGGCCGGCGTGAACGCGATCTTGATGCCGAGCGGCGCGAGATACTGGCCGACCCAGCCGTTGGTCGCGTAAACGGCCGCGAGCGAGATGCCGGCGACCGACGTCGGCAGCGCGAACGGCAGATCGACGATCGCATCGACGAGGCGCTTGAACGGGAACGTGTAGCGCACGAGCACCCACGCGACGAGGAAGCCGAACACGGCGTTGATCAGCGCGCCGCCGAGCGCGGCCGAGAACGTCAGCCGGTACGACGCGAGCACGCGCGGCGACGTGACGGCGGTGACGAACTGGTCCCACGACAGCGTCGCGGTTTTCAGGAACGTGGCGGCGAGCGGAATCAGCACCACGAGGCTCAAATAGGCCACCGTGATGCCTAGCGTCACGCCGAAACCGGGCAGCGCGCTCGGCTTGCGAAAGGTGTACGTCGTCATCGGATGCTCTTGCTGGGTCGATGCTGCTCATGGGCCCGACGCAAACGCCGGCGCGATGAATTGCGCCGGCGGCCCGTCGGGGATGCGGCGCGCTGTCGTGGCGCACCGCTGTCGTTATGGCGTTACTGCGGCTTGTAGATCGAGTCGAACACGCCGCCGTCCGCAAAATGCGTCTTCTGCGCATTCGTCCAGCCGCCGAACGTGTCGTCGACCGTGTACAGCTTCAGCTTCGGGAACTGCTTCGTCAGTTCCGCCGGCACGCTCTTCGAACGCGGCCGGTAGTAGTTGCGCGCCGCGATCTCCTGGCCCTGCGGGCTGTACAGGAAGTTCAGGTACGCGTCGGCCAGCTTGCGCGTGCCCTTCTTGTCGACCACCTTGTCGACCACCGCGACGGGCGGCTCGGCCAGGATGCTCACCGACGGCACGACGATCTCGAACTTGTCGGTACCGAATTCCTTGACCGACAGGAATGCCTCGTTTTCCCATGCGATCAGCACGTCGCCGATCCCGCGCTGCACGAAGCTCGTGGTCGCGCCGCGCGCACCCGAATCGAGCACGCCCGCGTTCTTGTAGAGCTTCGTGACGAACTCCTTCGCCGTCTGCTCGTTGCCGCCCGGCTTGTGCACCGCATACGCCCACGCGGCCAGGTAGTTCCAGCGCGCGCCGCCCGACGTCTTCGGGTTCGGCGTGACGATCGAGATGCCCGGCTTGGTCAGGTCGTCCCAGTCCTTGATCCCCTTCGGATTGCCCTTGCGCACGAGGAACACGATCGTCGACGTGTACGGCGACGCGTTGTCGGGCAGGCGTTTCTGCCAGTCCTTGTTGACGAGCCCCTTGTTCGCGAGCGCGTCGATGTCGTACGCGAGCGCCAGCGTGACGACGTCGGCCTGCAGGCCGTCGAGCACCGAGCGCGCCTGTGCGCCCGAGCCGCCGTGCGACTGCTTGAAGTTGACCGTCTCGCCCGTCTTCGCCTTCCACTCCTTGCCGAACGCCTGGTTGAAGTCCTGATACAGCTCGCGTGTCGGATCGTACGACACGTTCAGGAAGGTCGTATCGGCCTGGGCGTGTGTCGCGACGCCCAGCGCCGCCGCCGCGCCCAGCGCGAGTGTTGCGATCAGGCGGCCCACTCCGCCCGCCAGCCCCGTATTGCGCTTCGCCATCCTTGGTTCTCCAGTGTTGTCGGTATTGCGATGTCGGGCCAGTCTAGCGAACGGCTTACATGATTAAAAATAATCGTTCCTCATTTTTTAATACTCAAAAGTGCTAACGCATACGGGATGGACGGTTGCGGCAGATGAACCGGCGTCCGGACGTCGCGAAATCGCGCCGGAACCGGCGCGATCGCGTCGAACCTCAAGTAACGCTTGAAATTCCCGAAGTACTGTATAAAAATACAGCTCACTGTCTATCCATACAGTTGATCCATGACCAAACTCACCGCCCGTCAGCAGCAAGTGTTCGACTTGATCCGTCGCGCGATCGAGCGCTCCGGATTCCCGCCCACCCGTGCCGAGATCGCGGCCGAACTGGGCTTCAGCTCGCCGAATGCAGCCGAGGAGCACCTGCGCGCATTGGCGCGCAAGGGCGTGATCGAGCTGGCCGCCGGCGCATCGCGCGGCATCCGCCTGCTCGGCATCGACGACGCCCCGCACCAGTTCACGCTGCCGCACGCCGGCCTGATGCAACTGTCGCTGCCGCTCGTCGGCCGCGTCGCGGCCGGTAGCCCGATCCTCGCGCAGGAGCACATCTCACAGCATTACGCGTGCGATCCCGCACTGTTCTCCAGCAAGCCCGACTACCTGCTGAAGGTACGCGGCCTGTCGATGCGCGACGCCGGCATTCTCGACGGCGACCTCCTCGCCGTGCAGAAGCGCACTGAAGCGAAGGACGGCCAGATCATCGTCGCGCGTCTCGGCGACGACGTCACGGTCAAGCGCCTGATGCGCCGGCCGGGCGGTCTCGAGCTGATCGCGGAGAACCCGGATTACGAAAACATCTTCGTCAAGGCCGGCAGCGCGGAATTCGCGCTGGAAGGCATCGCCGTCGGGCTGATCCGATCAGGCGAACTCTGACATTCCGTCTCGCTGAGGAGAACATCATGGAACGCCTTGCCCGTCTGCTGCCTTTCCGTCAATTCGGTCGCCTGCGTCATCTGCGCGGCCGCACGCCTTGCGCACCGCTGTCCGCGGCAGCGCCTGTGAAAGAAGAAGTCGCAGTCGAACGGCAGGCGTCCCTGCTGCCGTCGGCGCTCCCCGCTTTCGCGCGGGTATCGCTGAATGCCGGCCTGAATCATGCGGAACCCGCGCGCCGCGCGCCGGTTCGCGTCTATCACGGCCGGTCGCGCCTGATCATGGTCGGCACGATCGATGCCGTGTGCCGGATGATCGATCGCTGCATCGCGGAGGAACGATCGGCCGCGCAAGGCGGTCTCTGATTGCGGAACATTCCCGCACCGGAGGCAACGTGACTGGATCTTCGGGCCGCACATGGCGGCTCAAGCCCCTGCTGATCGTCGTACTGGCCGTCGCCGTCATTGCAGCGATCGGTTATGCATACGCATCGCCATACGTCGCGCTCGGTCGCCTGAAATCGGCGATCGATTCGCGCGATGCTCAGGCCATCAGTGAATATGTCGATTTTCCGTCGCTGCGCATCAGCCTGAAGCAGCAGGTCACGGAAGAGTTGATGCGCCGGATCGACGCGGTGAAGAAGGAGAATCCGTTCGCGGTGATCGGTGCGCTGATCGGGTCCGCACTGATCGGCCCGCTGGTCGATGCGTACGCGACCCCGGAGGGCGTGGCCGCGCTGATGAGCGGATTGCCGCCGCGCGGCAATCCGGGCGAGCGTCCGCCCGAATGGTCGAATCTGCCGCAAGGCAATGCACCGGGCAGCGCACCGGCCGCACCGCCAGCCAATCCGGCTCCGGCGAGCGCAGCCGTTCCGGTCAGCAACGCAGCCGCGGCAGCATCATCGCCGGCACCGGCATCTGCCGCACCGGCCAACGCGAACGATGCAACGCACACGCCGCATCAGCAGCAAACCAGTGCCGGCTACCGGAATGTCGATGAATTCGTCGTGACCTACCAGCGCAGCGCCGATGGCACGCGCTATGCGGCAGTATTCCACCGCTTCGGGCTGTTTTCGTGGAAGTTGTCCGCGATCGACCTGCATGCGTAGCCGGTCGCGCGCGACGCCCGCGCCGCGGATGCAGTGCGGCGCCTGACCGGTGCGAATCGCCGGTCAGGCAATCATTGCGTCATTGGATCATTTGCCGCTCGCCGTGGCCGCTTCACGCTCGCGCGCGATTTCGGCCTTCTGCTCCTCCGCCGACGAACACGCAACCAGAATGCTGCAGTTCACGCGATCGAGCAGTTGCGTATTGCCCGACCCCATCCACCATCTCGATAGCCCGCTGCGGCACCGGTGGCCGACGACGACGAGGTCTACCTTCAGCTCCGACGCGAGATTCGCGATTTCGTCGATCGGATAGCCGAACGCGAAATGGCCTTCGGCCTGCACGCCGCGCTCGCGCAGCCAGTTCACGCCTTCCTGCAGGATTTCGCGCGCGGTTTCCTCGAAGCGGCCGCACGCGACGTCGGTCAGCAAACCCGCGCTTTGTGCAATGCTCGAACGCATGTCGACGACCGACAGCAAGTGCGTTTCGGCCTTCAGGTCCATTGCGAGATTGGCGCCGCAACGCAGTGCCTTGCGCCCTTCGAGCGAGCCGTCGTAACACAGCAAAATCTTGTTGTAGCTAGCCATGAAACCTCCCTATCGCGACAACGAGCCTACGCACTCATCATGGTGCGCCGCAATTCAGGACGCAAGGGATGGAAAACGCTGATTCGCCCCGCTCGGCGCGTGCGCGATGATGCGGTGCACGCCTGCATCGCACCGTGCAGGCCTGCCCTGAAGAGACGCAGCCGATGCACTAGAATGGCTCGTTCGTATTCCAGCAGGCCATAACGTGCCGGCGTCGCGCGCTTCGGTCATGCCCCTGTGACCCGCATTCGTCCGATCCGTTCGCCAACCGGCCACGCATCGGGCGGCGGAACCACCCGCTTACAACGACAACATGCCCATGTCCGTCGCACCGATCGATCTCCGCAACGTCGAAAAGCGCTATGGCGACAAACTCGTCGTCAACGGCCTGTCCTTCAACGTACAGGCCGGCGAATGCTACGGCCTGCTCGGGCCGAACGGCGCCGGCAAGACCACTACGCTGAAGATGTTGCTCGGCCTCGCGTATCCCGATGCGGGCACCATTTCGCTGTGCGGCGAACCTGTTCCATCGCGAGCGCGGCATGCGCGCCAGCGTGTCGGCGTCGTCCCGCAGTTCGACAATCTCGACCCCGACTTCACCGTGCGCGAAAACCTGCTCGTGTTCAGCCGCTATTTCGGGATGTCGGCTCACGCTGCGCGCGCGCTCGTGCAGCCGCTGCTCGAATTCGCGAAGCTCGAGAACAAGGCCGACGCGAAGGTCGGCGAGCTGTCGGGCGGCATGAAGCGCCGCCTCACGCTCGCCCGCGCGCTCGTCAACGATCCCGACGTGCTGGTGCTCGACGAGCCGACGACGGGCCTCGATCCGCAGGCGCGGCACCTGATGTGGGAGCGGCTGCGCTCGCTGCTCGCGCGCGGCAAGACGATCCTGATCACCACGCATTTCATGGAAGAAGCCGAACGCCTGTGCGACCGCCTGTGCGTGATCGAGGAAGGCCGCAAGATTGCCGAAGGTGCGCCGCATGCGCTGATCGAATCGGAAATCGGCTGCGACGTGATCGAAATCTACGGGCCCGACCCGGCCGCGCTGCGCGACGAGTTGTCGGCGTTCGCGAAGCGCACCGAGATCAGCGGCGAAACGCTGTTCTGCTACGTGAACGACCCGGAGCCGCTCAGCGCGCGACTCAAGGGTCGCTCTGGGTTGCGCTATCTGCATCGCCCGGCCAATCTGGAGGATGTATTCCTGCGGCTCACGGGCCGCGAAATGCAGGACTGATCGACCATGGACGTCCGCAACTATTCCGCCACCGCACCTTCGGCACCGCCGCGCGAATCACGCTTCGCGATCGCGATGCCGGCGAACGCAACCAACTGGGTCGCCGTATGGCGGCGCAACTATCTCGTCTGGCGCAAGCTCGCGCTCGCGTCGATGTTCGGCAATCTTGCCGATCCCATGATCTATCTGTTCGGGCTCGGTTTCGGGCTCGGCCTGATGCTCGGCCATGTCGACGGTGTGTCGTATATCGCGTTCCTCGCAGCCGGCACGGCCGGATCGAGCGTGATGATGTCCGCGAGCTTCGAATCGATGTATTCGGGCTTCTCGCGGATGCACGTGCAGCGCACCTGGGAAGCGATCATGCATACGCCGCTCGCGCTCGGCGACATCGTGCTCGGCGAGATCGTCTGGGGAGCCAGCAAGGCCATGCTGTCGGGGGCCGCGATCATGCTCGTCGCGGGTGCGCTCGGCTATGCGCAGTTTCCGTCGATGCTCGCGGCGCTGCCCGTGATCGCGCTCGCGGGCCTCGCGTTTGCCAGCGTCGCGATGATCGTCACGGCGCTCGCGCCGTCCTACGATTTCTTCATGTTCTATCAGACGCTCGTGCTGACGCCGATGCTGCTGCTGTCGGGCGTGTTTTTCCCGATCACGCAGTTGCCGTCGGTCGCGCAGCACGCCGCGCATGCGCTGCCGCTCGCGAACGCGGTCGAGCTGATCCGGCCCGCGATGCTTGGCCGGCCCGCGACGGACGTCGCGTTGCATGTTGCGGTGCTCGCCGGCTATGCGGTCGGCGGATTCCTGCTGTCCGCGTGGCTGTTCCGGCGGCGGATGATGCGCTGACGGCCGGCGCGCGCAGCGCCGGCTTCATGCGACGACGTTACTCGTCGTCGTCGCTCCACGGAATCTCGACGTCGGTCAGGAACGCGACGGTCGCGAGCGGGCCGCCTTCCTGGCGGCCGAGCTTGCCGTCCGCGCGATGCCATTCGACGCGGAACTGCGTGCCCGGATCGTCGGCGACCAGGTAGACCGAGCGCAGTTCTTCCTTGTCGGCTTCGTCCACCGGGCCGTCGAACGACACCAGCATCTTCTGCGGCCACACCCCGTTGACGGGATCGTAAATGCGGTCGCCCTGCGGAATGTCGATGCTGGCGTCGACGCCGATCGTTGCGGAGGCCTCGATGATCATCGTGCCGAGTGCGTTCAGCACGGCAGTTGCCCGCGCGGAATTGGCCTGGCGGATCGCGAGATCGCCGCGCGTCAGCGCCTTTTCGAGTCGAGGATGAATCTTCGGTTGGGTCATGCGTTTTCCTGTTTGCTTCTTGTAAAGGGCGCCGCACGCGTGAAGCCGCGGCGCCGGATGAATACGACGATCGCGCCCGCCCGGCGCGCCGCTCGCGCGCGTCAGAACCCGAACGCGACCGCGAGCAGGCCGCTCACGATCCCGAACACGACGACGAGGGTCGCGACGATCGCCAGCATGTAGGGCTTGAACGAACGCGCGAGCATTGCGAGCGACGGCACGCTGATCGGCGGCAGCGTCAGCAGCAGCGCGGCGGCCGGGCCAACGCCCATGCCGAGCGACAGCATCGCCTGGATGATCGGCACCTCGCCCGCCGTCGGGATCACGAACAGCATGCCCGCGACCGCGAACGCGACGATCCAGCCGAGATGATTGCCGATGTCCGGGCCGATGTGCGGGAACAGCCATGCGCGCGCGGCGCCGAGCAGCAGCACGAGCACGATGTATTCGGGCACGAGTCGCACGGCCATGCGGGCAAGCAGCTTCACCCAGCGGACGAACGGATTGCCGGCCGCGGCCTGTTCGGCCGCCAGCGCGGCGAGCTGCGCATCGTCGATGCTGCGGTCTTCAGGGCGAGCAATGCGGTTCAGCAGATAACCGATCCCGAACACCATTGCAATGCCGAGCACGAGGCGCAACGCGCTCCAGTGCCAGCCGAGCACGAAGCCCATGAAGACCAGCGCCGCCGGATTCAGCACCGTGTTGCCGAGCCAGAACGCGACCGCGCCGCCCGGCGACGCATGGCGCGCACGCAGCCCCGCGACGACCGGCGCCGCGCAGCACGTGCACATCATCCCGGGCAGCGACAGCAGGCCGCCCGCGGCGACGCTGCCGAAGCCCGTGCGGCCGAGCACGCGCGCGACCCAGTGTGCGGGCAGCAGCGCCTGCACGGCCGAACCGAGCAGCAGGCCCAGTACCATCGCCTGCCAGATCGCCTTGCCGTACGCCCACGCGTAATCGAGCGCAGCCTTCAGCGACGGCTCGGGTGCGGCCGCCGACGTGCCCATCAGGATCGACTGGCCGATCGAATGGTGTTCGGCGGCAACGAACGCCTTGTTGTAGTACGGGAACCATTTCACATAGAACAGTCCCGCGACCGCGATCAGCAGGAAGGTCATCCAGCCGAGGGCCGGATTGGGTTGGGTGCGTGTGGTCGTCATCGTGTAGTCGTCGATTGGTCTTTATCGGTTTAGGATTTCGCGCCTGCCGCAAGCGCGGCCGACGCAGGCAGCCCGGCCTGCGCGAGTTGGGCCAGCAGCGCGCTGGCCTGATCGCGCACGTCGGCCGCGTTGGGCCGGAAAACGAACGTCAGCGCCCGGTTCGGCTTGCCGTACGTCGCGCGGTAGGTGCGCGCATAAGCGGGATCGTAATGCGTGTCGATCAGCAAGGTGAACAGTTCGGCCCGCGCGTTTGCATCGATCAGCGCGTTCCAGTGCGCGACCTCTTCGCGGCTGTGCAGGCCGATCAGCCGATGGAGCTGCGCCTTGAACGCGGCCGGTTCGTCGAACAGGTGGCCGTAATCGTCGAGCAAGAACGCGATGCGCTCGTCGTGCGCCGCTTCGACCTGCACCCACGGCCCCGCGTGAAACGCGTCGATCAGCGCGATCGGCAACTGCACGAGCCCGATCTTGCGGCTTTCCGATTCGACGAACACCGGCCATTCGGGGTCGAAACGTCCGAGCGTTTCGACGAGCCCCGAATCGAACCCCTTCTGCGCCGGCTGAGGCGTGCCCGGCAGTGCACCGAGCAGCGAACCGCGATGGCACGCGAGCGCCTCGAGATCGAGCGTCTGCGCGCCCGCATCGCGCAGCGCGTTCAACAGGCGCGTCTTGCCGCAGCCGGTGTGGCCGACGAGCGCGATATAACGAAAGCGCGTCGGCAGCGTGTCGAGCGTCGCGCATACCGAGCGGCGGTACGCCTTGTACCCGCCGTCGAGCTGGCGCGCCTGCCAGCCGATCAGGTTGAACCAGGCCGTCATCGAGCCGGAGCGCTTGCCGCCGCGCCAGCAATAGATCAGCGGCCGCCAGTTGCGCGGACGGTCGGCGAACGTCGTGTCGAGATGGCGCGCAATGTTGCGCGCGACCATCGCCGCGCCGACGCGGGTCGCCTCGTACGGCGACACCTGGCGGTACATCGTGCCGACGAGCACGCGCTCTTCGTTGCTGAGCACGGGCGCGTTCAGCGCGCCGGGAATGTGGTCCTCGGCGAACTCGAGCGGCGTGCGCACGTCGATGATCTCGTCGAACTCGCCGGCGCGATCGAGGGTGACAATCAGGTTCTTCAATTTGGCGTCGAACAGGGGCGATGCGGCTCGATGAGCCGCATGGGCGCGGAAGGCGGATTGGCGATTATCTCACGGGCCGGCGTCTCGGGCCGCGCGCGGCGGCCGGCGGCGACGATGCGACCTGCATCGCGTCGATCAGATGGTCGCGGAACGCCCGTACCGACGCGGGCAGATCGCGCCCCGCCATCGTCTGCACCTGAATGCTGCGCTCGCGAAGCTGCGGGTTCGTCACGGGCACGACGACGAAGCCGTCCGCATCGAAGCGGTCGCGCACCGACAGCAGCCCCGTGAACATCACCGCGCCCGTGCGCCGTGCATAGCCGTACATCGCCGCGGTGTTGTTGCTCGTCAGTTCGGGCTCGAGCAGCAGCCCGTCGAGCGCGCACGCGATGTCGATCAACTGGCGCACCGTCGTGCCCGCCTCGGGCAGTACGTGCGGATGCCGCGCGACATCGGCGAGCGACACCGCGGCGCGCGCCGCGAGCGGATGGTCGCGCCGCACCAGCGCGAAGATCGGTGCTCGCTCGGTGTGCTCGACACGCACGCCTTTCTCCGGTGCGAGGCTGAAGGTCAGCGCGACGTCCACGTCGCCGTCGCGCACACGCCGCGTCGCGTCCGCCGGCGACACGACCCACACGGAGAAATCGACGCCCGGGTGGCGCGCCTTGAAGCTCGCGAGCGCGCCAGGCAGGAAATCGATCGCGAACCCCTCCGAGCACGCGATCTTCAGCAGGCTGCCGTGCAGCGCGTCGAGCCCGCCGATGTCCTTCATCACATGCTCGGCCTCCAGCAGGCTGCGCTGCGCGAAGGCCAGCAGCCGCTCGCCGGCCTCCGACAACGCCATCCCGCGCGGCCGGCGCTCGAACAGCGGCGCGCCGAGCTCGCTTTCGAGCTTCGCGATCTGGCGGCTGATCGCCGATACGGCCACGTGCAGCCGCGCGGACGCGTCGCTGATCGAGCCGGTGCGCGCCACCTCGACGAAATACCGCAGCGCCAGGCCATGCAGGAAAGCCGCCACCGTTCTGTCTCCGCGCCGTTCCCGGCCGCGCTGCTTTGCCTTTTCGGCAAAGGAAGGTTCGAAATTCGATCATTGTGACAAAAAAAACGGCTTTCTAGAATCGATCGCACTTCACGCTGCACGCGCGATCCGCGCACGCCGCCAGCCCGACCGAGGAGACCCGACTTGAGCCGTACCGCCGCCATCCAGCACGCGCTGAACCAGTTCGAATCCGGTGCGTTCTTCGCGACCCTGAGCCGCCGCGTCGGCCTGCGCACCGAAAGCCAGGAAAGCGGCACCGAAGCCGCGCTGCGCGCCTACCTCACCGACGAGATCGCGCCGGAAGCCGCCCGCCTCGGCTTCACGTCGCGGATCGTCGACAATCCCGTCGACGGCGGCGGCCCGTTCCTGCTCGCATCGCGCCATGAGGACGACGCGCTGCCGACCGTGCTGATCTACGGTCACGGCGACGTCGTACGCGGCTACGACGCGCAGTGGCGCGCGCCGCTGTCGCCGTGGACGCTGACGGCCGACGGCGACCGCTGGTACGGCCGCGGCAGCGCCGACAACAAGGGCCAGCACACGATCAACCTGGCCGCGCTGGCGAGCGTGCTCGACGCGCGCGGCGGCCGGCTCGGTTTCAATGCGAAGCTGCTGATCGAGATGGGCGAGGAAACGGGTTCGCCGGGCCTCGACGCGCTGTGCCGCCAGGAGCGCGACGCGCTCGCGGCCGACGTGCTGATCGCGTCCGACGGCCCGCGTATCGCCGCCGCGCGCCCGACCGTGTTCCTCGGCTCGCGCGGCTCGGTCAACTTCAGGCTGAGCCTGCGCGCTCGCGACGGCGCGCACCACTCCGGCAACTGGGGCGGGCTGCTGCGCAATCCGGCGATCGTGCTCGCGCATGCGCTCGCGAGCCTCGTCGACGCGCGCGGCGCGATTCGCGTCGCGGGGCTGCGCCCGCCGCCGATCCCGGCCGCCGTGCGCGACGCGCTCGCCGATCTTTCCGTCGGCGGCGGCCCCGGCGATCCGACGCTCGACGCCGACTGGGGCGAGCCCGGCCTGTCCGCGGCCGAGCGAGTGTTCGGCTGGAACACGTTCGAGATCCTCGCGTTCAAGGCCGGCAACCCCGAGCACCCCGTCAATGCGATCCCGCCCGCCGCGTATGCGCACTGCCAGTTGCGCTTCGTCGTCGGCACCGACTGGCAAGCGCTGCATGCGCACCTGCGCGCGCACCTCGATGCGCACGGTTTCGGCGACATCGAGATCGACGTCGAACGCGGCGCACCGGCGACGCGCGTGCCGCCGGACGATCCGTGGGTCCGCTGGGCCGTCGCATCGCTGGCGCGGACCACCGGCAAGAAACCCGCGATCCTGCCGAATCTCGGCGGCACGCTGCCGAACGAAGTGTTCGCCGACACGCTCGGGCTGCCGACGCTGTGGGTGCCGCACTCGTACCCGGCGTGCTCGCAGCATGCGCCAGACGAGCACCTGCTCGCGAGCGTCGTCAGCGAGGGGCTGCAGATGATGGCCGGCCTCTTCTGGGATCTCGGCGACGACGCGCCGCCCGTTCGCCGCGCGGCTCCCGCCGCGGCCGGCGCCACCCTGTAACGCGCTTCGCCCCTTTCTCGGGACCTGCACACACGATGAATACGACCACCCTGACCTCGCAGGAAGCCACCCGCCCCAGCGCCGCGAAGATCCGGCGCATCATCTTCGCGGCGTCGATCGGCAACGCGCTCGAATGGTTCGACCTGATCGTCTACGGCTTCTTCGCGGTGACGATCGCCAAGCTGTTCTTCCCCGCGACGAGCGAAGCGACCTCGCTGATGCTGACGCTCGGCACGTTCGGGCTGTCCTACCTGATCCGGCCGATCGGCGGCTTCGTGCTCGGCGCGTACGCGGACCGTGCGGGCCGCAAGGCGTCGCTGCTGCTGTCGATCGCGATGATGATGGCCGGCACGCTGCTGATCGCGCTGATGCCGACCTACGCATCGATCGGCATTCTCGCGCCGCTCGGGATCATGCTGTCGCGGCTGATGCAGGGCTTTTCCGCGGGCGGCGAATTCGCAAGTTCGACCGCATTCCTCGTCGAACATGCGCCGCAGCGGCGCGGTTTCATGTCGAGCTGGCAATTCGCGAGCCAGGGCCTCGCGACGCTGCTCGCATCGGGCTTCGGCGCGCTGCTGACGTCCACGCTGACAACCGCGCAACTCGAAAGCTGGGGCTGGCGCGTGCCGTTCCTGTTCGGTCTCGCGATCGGACCGGTCGGGCTGTACATCCGCCGCTACGTCGACGAAGGCGTCGAGTTCAAGACGCAGGCACGCTCCGAAGCGCCGGTGCGCGAACTGTTCGCAGACCAGAAGCTGCGGCTGCTGTTGTCGATCGGCGCGCTGGTGATCTCGACCGCAATCAATTACATGGTGCTGTACATGCCGACCTACGCGATCAAGCAGCTCGGGCTGCCTGCGTCGACGGGCTTCGCGGCGACGCTCGCGACCGGCTTCGTGCTGACGCTCGTCACGCCGGTCGTCGGCCATCTGTCCGATCGCACCGGGCGGATCCGCATGATGGCGGTCGCGGCCGTCCTGATGCTCGTCACCGTGTGGCCGACGTTCGCGTGGCTCACGCGCCACGCGTCGTTCGCGACGATGCTCGCCGCACTGGTCTGGATCGGTGCGATGAAAGCGATGTACTGCGGCGCGCTGCCGGCACTGATGGCCGAGCTGTTTCCGTCGCAGACGCGCGCGACGGGCCTCGCGGTCAGCTACAACACGGGCGTCACGCTGTTCGGCGGCTTCGCGCCGTTCGTCATCACCTGGCTGATCAGCACGACCGGCAACCGGCTGTCGCCGGCGTTCTACCTGATGGGCTGCGCACTGCTGAGCCTTGCCGCGCTGTTCGTCGCGCGCACGCGGCTCAAGATGCGGTAACGCAACCGGCGACGGCGCGCCGCTGCGGCCCCGTCGCGGCATCGCTGCCGCGCGGGCCGCACGCCGTTTACGGCGCCGGGTTCGGCTGCAGTTCGTGCAGCGCGTCGATCTCGGCGAGGATCTCGTCGGACAGCTTCACCGCGATGCTGCCGATGTTCTCCTTCAACTGCTCGAGCGACGTCGCGCCGACCAGGTTGCTGCGCACGAATGGCCGGCTGTTGACGAACGCGAGCGCAAACTGCGCGGGCGACAGCCCGTGGCGCTTCGCGAGCGCGACGTAGCGCGACGTCGCCTCGACGGCCTGCGGCTTGCTGTAGCGCTGGAAGCGCTCGAACAGCGTGATGCGCGCGCCGGCCGGGCGCGCGCCGTTCTCATACTTGCCGGACAGCCAGCCGAATGCGAGCGGCGAATACGCGAGCAGGCCGACGCCATCGCGATGCGTGAATTCCGACAGCCCGTTCTCGAACGTGCGGTTCAGCAGGCTGTACGGATTCTGGATGCTCGCGATGCGCGGCAGCCCGAGCTTCTCGGCCGCGCGCAGGAACTGCGCGACGCCCCACGGCGTTTCGTTCGACACGCCGATCGCGCGCACCTTGCCGGCTTTCACGAATTCCGCGAGTACGCCGAGGGTTTCCTCGATCGGCACCGTGTACGCGTCGTCGACCCACGGATACGCGGGACGGCCGAACGTCGTCGTGCTGCGATCGGGCCAGTGCAGCTGGTAGAGATCGACATAGTCGGTCTGCAGCCGCTTGAGGCTGCCGTCGAGCGCCTCGGTCAGGTTCTTGCGGTCGAACTGGTTGCCTTCGCCACGAATATGGCGCGGGTTGTGCGGCTGCCGGGCCGGGCCCGCGATCTTCGTCGCAAGCACGATCCGGTCGCGCTGCGCGCGATGCTGCGCGAGCCAGGTGCCGATGTACTGCTCGGTGCGCCCTTGCGTGTCGGGCTTCGGCGGCACCGGATACATCTCCGCGGCATCGATCAGCGTCACGCCCTGCCCGATCGCGTAGTCGATCTGCTCGTGCGCGTCGCGCTCCGAATTCTGTTCGCCCCACGTCATCGTGCCGAGACCGACCAGGCTGACCTCGATGCCCGAATCGCCGAGTGTGCGGTATTCCATGCTGTTCCTGTCGCGTCGGTGGAAAGCAGAAACGCTATCACATTGAAGCGATCGCTTCAGACGTGCGCCGTGTGCGCTTACAGGCGGCCTTCGGCTCTGCCATGAATGCGCGGGCAACGGCCTTGCAACCTGCGTCGCACGTCCGCGGCATCCTCCCGCAGCCGGCTCCGCCTGCCGCCATTCGTTACTGAGGCCGCTGAATGAAGCAGGTCGCCGACGCATGCGCGACGATCTTGTCGTCCGGCGTCTTCAGCGTGCCCTCCGCGACGCCCAGCGAACGCGACAGGTGAATCACGCGCCCTTCCGCGATCAGGTCGACGTCGCGCGGCACGGGCCGCAGCATCTTCACATGCAGATCGACCGTGCCGTAGCCGATACCCGCGTCGAGCATCGAATGCACCGCGCAACCCGTGACCGAATCGAGCACCGTCGCGGCGAACCCGCCATGCACGCCGCCCAGCGGATTCAGGTGCCGACCATCCGCCCGCGCCGAAAATTTCACATAGCCGAGTTCGACGTCCAGCGGACGCATCGGGATCGTCTCCGAGATCGACGCGAGCGGCACATCGCCCACCACTGCGGCGCGCAGCAGATCGAGACCAGACAGGGAAAGCGGATTCATCGGGTTGTCTCCGGGTTGAAAGCGCGTCGCCGCGCGAGTAAGTTCTAAATAGGAACTCATTATTGTCAACGATGCCGGCCGTTGTCAACGCAGCCGCGCCCGTTGCAACCGAAGGCGGGTTCTATAATCGAACCCGCTATTTCGCTGAACCGCCGCAAGACGCAAGAGACTCGACGATGAAATGGGATGACATCGGCACGCTGAACTGCTCGGTCGCGCGCACGCTCGCCGTACTCGGCGACCGCTGGACCATGCTGATCCTTCGCAACGCGTTCCTCGGCTGCCGCCGTTTCGACGCGTTCCAGGCACAGCTTGGCCTCACGCGCCATGTACTGGCCGAACGCCTCGCACGGCTCGTCGACGAAGGTGTGCTGGTCAAGCGCGCGTATCAGGAGCGCCCGCCGCGCTTCGAATACCGGCTGACGGAAAAAGGCCTCGACCTGTACCCGGCCCTGCTCGCGCTGATGGCGTGGGGCGACCGCTGGAAGGACGATGGCCAGGGGCCGCCGGTGCAGTTGCGTCACCGTACCTGCGGCCAGTTGATGCATGCGGTTACCGTGTGCTCGGCCTGCGGCGAACCGCTCGACGCACGCGACGTGCATCCGGAGCCCGGGCCCGGATGGATCGCGCCCGACGAAGCCGGGGCGCCGGCAGTCGAGGAATGACGCGCGGCATGCGCATGCCTGCCTGATGCACACGAGCCGCGTTTTACACGCGTGCTTCCGTCACGGGCCGCACCGAGTCCGCTCGCCTGCACGCGTGCCTTGCCTGCACGCCGATGTCCCGCAACGGCACGCGCAATCGCACGCCGTCGTCAGCGACATCCATCGATCGACCTGATCGCGCGCGCAGATGCCACGCAACGCAACTTTGCGTCATCGCCTCCGCCGCCAGCGATCACCGCGCGGGCAATCCATTCGCATCCGCGCGTGACCGCGCCGCCGCGTCTGCGTTACACTCACGGCCCGCTGTCTCGAAATTGTTCGCTGTCCAAGATGTTGTCGCGCAATCGCCTCGCCGCTGCCTGCCTCGCCGCTTCCCTGCTCGCCACACCGTTCGCCGCCTTCGGCAGGACGCAAAGTGAATCGCTGCTTCAGCAGGCGATCGACCTTGTGTCGCGATGGCTGCCGGCGCCTACCCACGAAGCACCCGCGACACAGGTTGTCGAATCGGCGTTCTCGCCCGACGGCGGCGCCGAGGCACTCGTGCTGAAAGCGATCGGCGCCGCGCGCAGCTCGATTCGCGTCGCCGCGTATTCGTTCACGTCGCCGCCCGTCACGCGCGCGCTGCTCGCTGCAAAGCGACGCGGCGTCAATGTCGCCGTGGTCGTCGACGACAAGGGCAATCGCGCGAAGAGCAGCAAGCAGGCACTGAACCTGCTCGTCAACGCAGGCATCCCGACGCGCACGATCGACGCCTATGCGATCCATCACGACAAGTACCTCGTGATCGACGCCGAGCACGTCGAGACCGGTTCGTTCAACTACAGTGCGTCGGCGTCCAGCCGCAATTCCGAGAACGTCGTCGTGGTGTGGAACAATCCGCAACTCGCGTCACGCTACCTCACGCACTGGCAAAGCCGCTTCGACCAGGGCACGCCGTACCGCTCCAGCTACTGACCACGCCGCGCTTTCGCACGGCCCTCGACACGTCGCATTCGATCCGCCGTGTTACCGATGATCGTCGAGCGCGGCGCGGGTATCAATTCGGCCGAATGGCCAGCACGCCGCATCGCGCATCGAACGATACGCGCGACGGTCCGCCGCGCTCAATGGATTTCAGGCAACCGCGCGGTCGCGGCACCAACCTGCGTGGTCGGCACACAGCGGTTCGCGTGCCCGTCCACGCCGCTTGCCGCCGACGTCGACAAACCGTGGGCGCCGCCGGGCAGCGCGTTGCGCACGCAATCCGTGCTGAATGTCAGCGTGTTCTGAACCATCGGGTAAAGGAGATACAGCGCAAACGCGAGATACCCCGCGTACAGGATTCGAACCATGGTGCGATGAGATGCGATGAACGATTGGACTCGTCCTGTTTACGGCACCGCGACGAGCACCTTGAGGCATCGCGCAGCCGATTCCGCATCGGGACACAACGCTGGCCCATGCCGCCCGCTTCTCGCCGCATCTTCATCGATCCGTGCTGAGCCGAAAACGCCCGTCGCGGGACCTGCGGCTTGGCGACGCGCCGAATCATGCGCATACGATCCGATGACCGACGGGGCAAAGGACAAGCCCACGCAAATCACACCGAAACCGGCCGACGTCGCCGAGCCGGTCGAACGCGTGGCGGAAGCGCTTGCGTTGCGCAACATGGCCGACGCGCGCGGCTACGCGATCCGGCTCAGCGTCGGCCACACCGCCTGCGATTCCGCGCGCCATCGCGCGGTGGCCGACCTGCTCGCGTCGGCCGACCACGGGATGTACGAGCACAAGCAGCGCGGCACGACGGCCGGCGCCTGACCGCGGGCGAACCGGACAGGCGCATGCCGCCGCCCCGCCGTTCAACCGAGGTTATTTGGCCGCGTCAGCTTCCGCACGGCGGTGCGCTGGCCATCGCCTCCGCGATCTGCTCGGGCGTCAGGTCGCGCTGATGCGTCGCGAGCGACCAGCGATGCCCGAACGGATCCTCGACCTGTCCATAGCGATCGCCCCAGAACATGTCCGCGGCCGGAATCGTCACCGTCGCGCCGGCCGCGACAGCCTTCGCGATCGCCGCATCGGTATCCGGCACGTACAGATGCAGGCAGACGGCAGTGCCTTTCAGCGCCTTCGGCCCGAACGCGCCGTGCTCGGGCATTTCATCCACCAGCATCAGTGTCGAATCGCCAATCGCGAGGCACGCGTGCGCGAGCCTGCCGTCAGGCATCGGCAGGCGAAACTGCTCGCTCGCATCGAATGCGCGCTTGTAGAAGTCGATGGCTGCGGCTGCGCCGGCGCAGATCAGGTGCGGCGTCAGCGTGCGCATCCCTTCCGGGATCGGTTTGACGGACGTGGACATGGGTGTCGCTCCTTCAGTCGGTTGTCGTATCGGGAAACGGGACGGACGCGCAATGCGCACGCCTCCGATACCACGACGGACGAACCCGACGGAAATCGACACGGCGCCCGACATTTTTTTGTTTTCTTGAGTGCCGGGTCGTTCAGGTCACGCGCATCGGGCGCAATCAGCCCGCTCGGTCGGCCCGGTCGTCCTGCCCGCCAAACTGCCGGCGACACGCTTCCAGCAACCCGGCCACCGCGTCGAGCGGAAAATCGGCAAACCGGGCGATCGGCAGCATCACGCCGCCCGGCACCTTGGTGCGCGACGAATGCGCCGAGAACTGGTAGCCGATGTAACGATTTCCGGCGACGCGGATGATCCGGAACTCGGTGACGTCGCGCCATTGCGTGACGGGTTTTTCGCGTGCGGAGCCGATCAGCCTGAAACCCGTTTCGTCGACATGCAGCGCCATCTTGCGTCGCGACGAGACGAAGAAGGCGACACCCGCCAGCGCCAGCAGCACGGCCAGCGCCGCGACCGGCCAGAGCGTCGGGGCGGCCGCATAGCCGCATAGGCTCGCCGCGGCCAGCACCGCGCACGCGATTGCCCTTCTTTTCAGGCTCCGGCCGTCGACCGCCAGCGTTACCGGCAACTGGCCGATGACCGTTCCCGCGACGGGATCGGCGTGCAGGTCGGAATCGTTCGTTTCGCGTTCATCGTTCATCGTTCAATTACTCGCATCGACGGCAATCGGCACATCGAGATCGGGCGCCATATCAAGGCTCTGCGAACGAACCGGAAAACAGGGATTGGCGATGGGAAATCGTTGCAGTCGAGAACGTCGTGCGTTTCCGCGCACCAACAATCTTTCGTTCGCAGGGAACGGGCACCGTTCAGTCGGCACCGGTCAATTGCACACCTTGACGGTGCCGTTGGTCGTGCATTGACCGACAGCCCAGTGACTTTGCCCTGCCAACTGAGGCGCCTGGCCGATGCCGCGAATCGGCGCTCCCGGCGACGCCGCCGGAACGGCTGCGGTCTCGGGCGACGGCTGCACAGGCGTCGGCCTGGACGCGGTCTGGCAGGCAGCGAGCGCCAGACAAAGCGCGGATGCCAACGGGGCGATGACAGGTCTGGACATGGTTTCGTGCGCGTTTGCGCTATTCGCTTTGGTGCCGGCCCGCCGCACATCGCACGGCCCGTCAAACCGTTCGGCACGATCGGCAATGCAGTACGACGGTTGTTCGATACTACTCCTCGCGTTCGACGTTGTGTGGGCGGCCTTTCGGCCGGGTGCCGCAACCAATGCGGCGGCGCCCGCTACCGCCGGCACGCGTCGTTCCGGTCAGATCTGAGGAAGATCCCGCAACGTGCGCGACTCGCTCGTCGCATCGATGTCGAGTTCGATGCCTTCAGACGCATCGCGATACAGCACGCGTTTTAGCCTGGGCCCGATCGCGGTGGCATCCGATGCCGAGAAGATCGCGCGGACATCGTTGCCGGACGCGAGTGCGCGCGCCACTTCCGCCACCGGCGCCTCGCTCGGCGTCGCCGCCCACGACCGGTCGGCCGGATTCACGGCCGCCCAGCGCACGTGCGTCACGCGCGCGCTGAGCGGATCGATTCGGACACCATTCACCGCAAACATCGACATCGGAATCTCCTTCGAATTTTTTTGCGGTCCGCTTTTGCGGCCCGTCACGCAAATGCGCAGGATCACGGGCAGCCCCGGATCTCGCATACGTTACCCGCGGGGCTGCCATCACGCGCACCTCTCCGGCGAACGCGATTTTCGATGATACATTGGGACGCTTTGCAACCGTCAACAGACAATCGTGTACGGGAGAAACACATGACCGACGCCTGGGGAACCTTCCCTGCCAGAATGGGCGACCATCAGGCTTTCATCAGCTTCAACCACAGCTTTGCGGAAATCGCGGAAGGCGATCCGCGCACGTCGCTGCTCAGCGTGCGCGTCCCCTTCGCGCACCCGACGCCCGAAGGCCTGCCGACCGGCGACGAGTTCGCCGACCTCACGAAGATCGAGGATCTGCTGGACGCCACGATCACCGCGAAAGGCGGCGTGCAGGTCGGCCGCGTCACCGTCGACGGTAACCGGGATTTCCTTTTCTACGTGCCGTTCGACGAAGAGGCGGCGGCGGAGCTCGTCGACTCGCTGGCCGAACAGACAACCTACGCGCTGCAGTACGCACACCAGGACGATCCGGACAAGGAAGCGTATTGGCAGACCCTTTACCCGACCGACGACGACTGGCAGATCATGCGCGACATGCGCGTGCTGGATGCGCTGCGGCAGAAAGGCGACGCCAGCGACGTGAGCCGGCGCGTGATGCACTGGGCGTACTTCCCGGACCCGAGCGACGCACACCAGTTCGCGGACTGGGCCGAAGCGAAAGGCTATCCGGTCGAATCGGTCGCGCCGACGGAAGACGGCAAGTCGGCCGTGCGGTTTTCGCACGAAGGCACGATGGCGCTTGCCGACATCACGCGCCATACGATCGCGATCAATCGCGAGGTGCGTTCGCTCGGAGGGGAATACGACGGATGGGAAACCAGCGTCGAACAGGCTGGTTGAGCGGGTCGACATACCCGCTGCGTACGACGTGACGCTACGCGTCAGGTGCAAAAAATTCCCGGCAGCGTTGCTGCGCGCTGCCGGGATCAAGGCATCGCCGGCCGAAACCGGCGATGGGCCTGAGGGTTCGCTCAGGCACGAGGAAAGCGATTCGTGCGGATCAGGCGAACGGATGTCGGGGTGCGCCTGGTTCGATTGCGCAGCCTGTCGAACGCCTGTCCGGTTCCGCCGACGCAACGCTCCGGCGTCGGGCGGGCAAAAAGCCCCCGCTCCTGCGCGAGCGAGCGAGCGGGGAAACAGTTGACCGGGCCGGGGAAGAACGGTCAACCGGCCAAATTGTGATCGCGGGCCGCCCGACGGTCTGTGCGGCAACTCACCCTTTGTCGACAAGGTGGCGGCGTCGGGCTGGTCCGCATGCCGCGTGGCGTCGCGGTCCGGGCGCAAGACCTGCGATCGGCAGCGGCAACGATCGCGCCAGCCGTCGGCAGCGTTCTTCATTTCATGTTTGGAGTTCTATTTTGTTTTAGTTCAAGCGGACGTTTTTCAGAAGCGGCCCAGTTTCCGGTAAGTCGCGGGTGATGTCAAAGCAGGATTATTCTATTTTTTTCGAGAGCCGTGATTTCGGCTTCATTTTCTCGCACAGATTTTCGTGAAACCATGTTTCACGAACGCAATAACCAGCGGCAGGAAAACCCGGTTTCGTCATTACGGCGAGTTGCTGGAAAACCAGTCGGTGACCATATCGATCCAGTCGACATCGCTGACGAATTCAATGACCGTTTCGCCGACGATTTCGGCAGTCGATGAACCTGTTGACGCCGCCCCGGCGGCAACCGCATTTGCCTTCGCAATTTCGGCCGACGCGCCGGACCTCGGGTCGGCAAGACGCTCCAGCCAGTCGACGATATTTGCACGTGCGTCCTCTTCATCGGCGAAGTCATTCCGCTCGAGAAAGCGGTCGAACACGATCCACGCGAGCGTCTTGCTTCGCGAATCGGATTCCAGTTTCCGGTCGACAACGCCCGTCCGACCGGACTCCCTGATTTCGAGCGTTGCCGTGAAACAGTAATCGAGGTATTCGATTTCAAGTTTCGACGACATGGTTTTCTCCGGTCAATCTGCCCTCTCTGTTCTCTTGATGATCCGCGACTGCCCGGCTTCGCGACGCCGTATGAAGCATGCGTGAATTACGCGCGGCGCGTCCTTTCCGCTGGAAGTATCGCGATATTCCCACGCCCTGTCGATATCGACCGCCAACGCATGACCGCATCCGCTTTGCCAATCGCGCCTTCTGCACATCCGGTTCCGCTGCGAATCGTTCCGTTTTCCTATTCCGGGTATCGACCTGCACCGCTGTCGTAATCGCGCTGCTAAACTCCGGCCACGAAGACCGCTTGCGCCACCAGAGGAAATAATGACGCTCGCCCGCGCACAACTGAATGGCGTAGATGTCTGGATTATCCAGCTTCCCGGGCACGCCCCCTATGCCTATACGCACCTCAAGCGGGTATTCCCGTCCGACGACTCGCGACATCGGGTCGTGACGATCGACCTGACGAAACTGCTGACATGCGCCGACCGCGACACCACCGACTATGTGCTGCCGTCGGTTCAGTACTGGGCTCCCGGAAAAGCCTCGGGTATTCGCGAATTCCTCGATCCGGACCAGGACAAGATTCCGGACATGCCGCTCATCACGTTTCGCGAGACAAGAACGAGAACGCTGTTCGGCATCCCCGGCTTGTCGAAAGTCGGCGTCGCGTCATTCCGCAACGGCCAGCATCGCGCACGCTATCTTGCCTTTGCCGGCGCGACGACCCTGCCCGTCGAGGTGCACGAGACGGAGGCCGATTTGCTCGTGCGATATTGCGGCGAGTAACAAACGAGCAAGTCCGGCTTTCGCCCCGGGAATGGCTGCATATCGTGCGGCCGTTCGTTCGGATCGCAGCATGCCGCTAGGCCTGTATCGCGTAGATCCGGTCGGTGACCTCCGTCTGGCCGATCCGGCTCGTTTCGATACCCGCCAATTGCCAGCCGTTGTGCTCATAGAAGCCGATCGCGCGCACGTTGCCCTCCAGCACCGACAGATGGACCTTGTCCACGCCGATCGTCCGGGCCCACGCGCGAACGGCTTCGATCATGCGTTTGCCCGTACCGCTGCCGTGATGCGAAGGATGTCTGCCGCCGCAATTTTCCACGACCCGCGGTACGGAACTGGATGGGAAGACGAACAAGCATTCCGGCGAATGCTTCTGGACAACAATCCTGAAACGACTCGGAATTCGCTATCGCAGCCCGTACAACCTGCGACATCGCTACGCGACAGCAATGCTGCTGGCCGGCATGACCCCATGCCTTTTGCGCGAAACAGCTCGGACTCGACATCGAGATGTTCCTGACGACTTACGCGAAACGGATGAATGGCGAGCAGAACGCTCTGGCGATGGCGAGACTCGAATCGATGCTGTTCCCCGATCTGTCCCGCGCAAAGCAAAACAGGCGCCGAAGCGCCTGTTTTGATCGAGAATTTTGGGGTGGCTGATGGGACTCGAACCCACGACGACAGGAATCACAATCCTTATACATTTATCATATTTTTCAATGACTTATATCGAAACATCGGAACATATTGCGTCGTTAGATCGTTGCCAGGCAAGGCATCAATCCCCCATCTTCCAAGAATTTTCAGCCCGGACGTGAGACTGTAGCGCTCTACATCTGGAGTAATATTGACCGGTCGCCATCTTGTAAGGAAAACAACGATGTCTAACATCAAGGTCGACGGCTGTCATTTCGAAAACAACGGCACCGCAATCAGCGTTTCAGATGGCGTCCAACTGGAAGTTTCAAGCACGACCTTCATCAGGAATGGGAAGGCCATCGATGTTCGCGATGCCCCTCCGCTGATTAAGCAGTTGGGTCTACCAGAAACGGTGTCACCAGACGATTTTGTCGCTGTGATGCACGCCATGCAGCAGCAACCTCAAGAAGCGCGGGAGGGTGTCCTCAAATCGTCAAAAATTTGGCCGCTCATCCAGAACTGCGCGAATGTCGCGCAGATTGTTGGTACTCTCGTGGCTCTGGTGTCGTCGTAGCGCGTGGCCATCGGCTCCGACTGACGCGTCAATCGGACGCAGACTCGGCCTCCATATCGTCCGCGGGATAGAGCCGCAGCATCGCGCGCGCGGCCTCGACGTTCGAAGTCGTCAGCCATTCCTCGTAGTCGTCGGGCCGCAGGATCACGACCGCCCGTTTCTCGTCGCCGGGTTTGTGCATCCGGGAGAAAATCGGGTGTCCCTCGCCGTTCACCGTGATCATTGACATCGTGTGATGGTCCGCGCCATCGGGGCCCTTCAGCGTCCGCCAGATGCCGGCGACACACATCGTTCGCCAGTCGGCCAGGCCGATCCGGTACCGGACGTGCTTCCCCGTCTCCCAGTTCGGCTCGTAGATCCATTTCGCCGGGATTAGGCAGCGCCGCCCGGCACGCCACGCCGGCCCGTACAGCGGCGACTTGCCAAGGTTGTCGTCGCGCACGTTCATTGTGCTGCGGATGATCGGCGGCTTGCGCCCCGCCGCCTTCGCCTTCTCGACATTGGCCTTCTGCAGCGCGCGCGGCCAGAAGCCGAAGTTGGCGATCAGCGGCTTGAATTGCCCGTCGACGTAGCCGACGATCGGAGCGTCATAGTCCTGGTAGATCTCGGGCTTCCACGGCGTCCAGCGGTACAGGTCGCGGAAATTGTCGATCTTGAGCTCGCTCAGGCCCGGATCTTCGCCCGGCGCGACGTAGTTCGTGCACATCGCCGTCCCCAATTTTCGATCTTGACGACCCCATCTTACCCCGGGATACACTGTGTTTTTATACAGTGATGGCAACGTGATCAAGCCGCAGTGGGCTTACATTTGGGAGTATGGGTTCCAAGGCGACAAGAACCGCCTGAGGACCCCGATCGAGCTCACGAAACCGGAATTTGAATTTTGGATTGATCAGGACGCACGGGCGGTGTTCCTGGGCTCGTGCACGCCGATCGAGGCCACCAGGATCGATCGCAACCGTGTGCCGCTCACAGATCCACGCTTCAAGATGAAGCCAGTGATGCCAGAGTTCGATGCTCCGACGGATGCTGAGCTTCGTGCGCTGTGGCGCGACTACACCGACCTTCAGGTCCGGTGGCTCATCCTTGAGATTCGCGCACTACGCAAATCGCTCGAACGCATCGAAGAATGGTATGAATATACCGACAAGAACGTCACCAACAAGGGCGATCTAGCCGGCGCACAGGGGCAGTTGTATCGACTCATGCACCTCTTGCGAGACGAGATGCGGCGCGCCGGGATGAAGTGACGGGCCTGTGGCATCCTGAACGCTCTGGAACAGGAGGCGACCATGTCCACGATCGATGAAGAGTTTCGCACATCAACTGATGACTGGCACGGGGTTGCATACGCTCACGAACGCGAGGCTGACGGTTCTTTCCGGGCCTACCTGCAACGAATTGCGCCGGAAATTCCGCCCCATCACGTGATCACGAATGTGCAGATCGTGCTGTGCACGACGTACGCAAAGGAAGGACGCACCCCATTTCTCAGGATCTCGCACTTCGATGCTGGGGAGACGTCTGATCCGGTCGCCGCGTTCCATGAGCGTGTCGCAACCAACACCCTCGATTCGAAATTCACTGAAGTGAAGTGCGACTTCGGCTTGTTCGAGGCATTCAGCGATTTCGAGATCAGCCTGACGGCACGTGGCTACGACATAGTGCCGATCGACGAACCCGGCGCCATCTATCGCAGCCAGGACGAAATAGACGACGGCCCCGAAAACTGAACATCGTCAGCGCGTAGATGCCGTCAGGGCGTCGTAGTCGCGCTCGCACTGCTGGCCGGCGATGCGGGCACGGTCAGCGTACTCTGCCAGTTCACCCGCGCGCTGGTCAGCGCGGCCGAGCACGTCGGCAAGCAGATCGAGGGCGTCGCCGGCTGCCGGGCTTCCGGCGGAAGTGGCGGGATGGCGGGCGGCTGCGACGAGTTGATCGACGCGCTGTTGCAGGCTGCCAGAGGCAGCGCGAGCAGCAAAAGCATCCGCGAGCGCGGCAGTGCGTTGTTGGTTCGCATCTTTTGCGATCTCCGATTGGGCCGCGGTGCGGCGTTGTTCTTCGGCGCGGGCGGCCGCGACGGCGTCGAGCTGCGCCTTCTGCGCGGCGGCAGCCGTCGTACGCACGCCATCGGCGTGCCCCTTGAAGTAACCGCCGGCCAGGCCGACGATGGCCGCCACGACGACGGCGAGCCAGACATGGGGATCGAACCAGGTCATTTCTGCTCCTTCGCATGCAGCTGCTTCAGCTCGTCCGGCGAGTAGACGAAGCCCGGCAGCAGGAACGCCTGCACGCTCCAGACAGGATCGCTTTCCTCATGCCGGCCGTGATCCTTGCCCCGGTGATGGAGCGCGCACAGCAGCAGTTGGTTGTAGGTCGAGTCAACGAACGTCTCCGGGCGCCCCGGATCGAACGCCTCCCAGTCGAAGCCCTGCGTCAGCTTGATCACGTCCCAGATCGGGTGTTGGAGTGGGATCGGCACGATGCGTCGCAGCTTGTGACTGAACATCGTGTCGCACTTGTTGATTGCGACCTCGCGGATCCACTTCCAGTCGATCGCGTGCGAGAACGCCCACTCGAAGAATCGGTGGTGCGACTCGACCGCCTGGTCGTCGCCGCAGACCGCGCACACGTAGCCGCCGACCGCCTTCATCACGCGCTTGGTCGCGCGGAACGTCGGCGACTCGGTGCGCGGCTCGTGATCGGGATAGAAGACGTCTTCGGCGAGCGTGCGCCGCGTCTCGTGGGTTTTTGTGGTCGTCATAGGCCGCGCTCGCACAGTGCACGCTCTTCCGCGCGGCGTTTCACCAGGCCGGGCAGCACCCGGCCGCCGGCCGTCACCCACTGCGGCCGGCCGTTGTCCGCTTCGTTCAGCGCACGGCACGCGCCCTTCCAGTCGCCGACGTTGAACCGCTTCGCCGTCGTGCTGCCGCAGTACGCGCCCGCGCCGACGTTGTAGGCGAAGCTCACCGCGGCCGCGAGCTGGTACGTGTGGCCTTTCAGCACCGGCGTGCACTTCAGCACCGGCTCGGCATGCTCGATGAGGCGCTGCTCGAGGCGCGCGCGGCACTCGTCGGGCGTGAAGCGCTGGCCGGCGCGCACGTCCTTCGTGTCGCCGTTGCACGCAGTGACGATCCCGATCGGGTCCGGGCGCGCAATGAGCTCGAGCCCCTCGAACTTCGGAACCATGGAAAAAAGAAGGGCTGCCGCAGCAGCCCCCACAACACCAACGAGTGTCTTCTTCGGTACGTTAGCCATCGAGCAATGCCCTCTTCCCTTTGTTTTTGACCAGGTAGTACGCCTGCAGCCCGATATACGCGATCGTCGCGACGGCTACCCACCAGTTGATGTCGTGACCGGTCAGCCACAACCAGAAATTGCTTCCCACCGCCGGCGCCGCCTTGGCTGCGCTCACCGCGAGATCGTTCTTCATCGAATCCCCGAAATGAAAAAGCCGCCCGAAGGCGGCAGTGAAATGTTCTTGACGACGTGCCCACAATGGCTGACCAGACGCATCGGGTGACACTGAACTACATGCGTTGACCTCCGAACTACCTCACCTTGGCAACCTTTCCTGATTCATCGGATCATTAGATACAATGCGCGTTTTCTCCGCGTAGATCGCACAGCCATACGAGGGATGACGGATGTCACTTTTGGATGAATGGGCAGAAATGGGCCTCCTGCTCTGCCCTGAAACTAGGAAACCTCTCACCATTTCGCCCGACGGAACCTACACGGAGGCCGACGGCCGTCGATGGTCGATCAAGAACGGGGTTCTCGACCTATACGGAAAATATTCACCTCGATTGGCGCAAACTAACTATGATCCCAAGGTGGCACGCGATGTTGCTACCTCGTTGAGCCTCCCTCACACCGAAGAGGTTCTTGCAGTTGTCGCAGATGCGATTTCGGACACCTACCTCGTATCGGGAGACAACTCGTTTTCTGCCGAGAATGCGGACCTTTCGGATCGACTTGGTATAACCGACCACCACGGAAATCATCGCCAAGAGATTTCAAGTGACGCGAACAAAATAATCCACATCGAATTCGAAAACACGTTTATTGAACCAGTAGTAAAAGCATCCAGCCTGATCAATAGAAGCGTTCGAATTCGCAATGCTGGCCCCGTCCCAATCGCGTCGACTGAATCCGTGCCGTTGGCCATGAGCTATCACTGGCTTGACGTTAATGGCGCGGTAGTTGTATGGGATGGCTTGCGCACAAACCTCCCTATCGAATTGGCTGCAGGTGAGTCTCTTACGTTAATTTGCAGGATCCAAACGCCACCTGAACCTGGCATCTATCGATTGCAGTTTCACCCGATGATCGAAGGCAAGGCCTGGCTAGACGGATCAAGACTGACCCGTACTGTTGTCGCGGCCGCCGAAGTCTCGCCAACGATCTCTATACCAAGTACTGGCGAGAAATTTAACTATGCTGATGATCACCAGATCGGAATGAGCATCGTGCGAAGTCGCGTCACACAAGCGAGAAAGAACTCACGATTGCGACTTCTGGAGATCGGATCCGGTATTCATCCCCAAGCAGCAGCCCTGATACCGGACGGTTGCGATCTCATCTCGATCGACATCAGCTCACCACAAGGACAATTGGGGCGTGCGCATTTCGACTACCTTGAGCCAGCCAAGGCTGCACATGTCGCATTCATCACTTGCGACGCTCATGCCCCGCCGTTTCCATCTGGCACTTTCGACGGGATCGTAATCTTCTCGGCGCTACATCATTTCTCTGATCCAGTGAAGCTCCTAAGGAATCTTAGGACCGTAATGAAGCCTGGCGCATTTGTCGCGATCATGTGCGAACCGTGTGCACCGAACAAGCTGACACCGCAGTATTTTCGCGATCTTGAAAAAGGAATCAATGAGCAATGCTGGGATGTTCAAGAGTACGCTGAGATTTTCATTGCATCCGGGTTTCATGTTGTAGACGGTCGCCAAGACGACGATTCGCTGAAAGTTATCCTCGAGGAATCTAGAAGTAACTAACGCCTCGATAAGGCAATCAGTCCGGCTGCGGAAGGTTCCGCTGAGCCTCCGCAGATTGAAGCTCAAAATAGGCTTTCCACCTAGGATCGCTCGCTTCCACGGAACCGAGATTAGGCCACTCGGTGGTGTTTTGCGGTGATGCGAAGTAGCCGATGACCGTTGCTTCGGTGCTATCCGAAAATTGCACGACAATCATAATTCGTATCCCGAAGTGGTAATGGAAAGAGTCATCGTGCCGCCAGCGCCGGCCGTGTACCAAACAGTCTGAGGAGATGGCATGCAGACGTTCTCGAATGTCTCAGTAAGCCCCGTATTCGGGTTCGAAGCGAGTTGATGCTGACCGACACCGTTGACAGTTTCATAGATGTTGCAGAAGAGTGAACCCGAGGTCGAACCTGCACAATTGATGACCAGAGATGTCTTCCTGGCATTCGGAGGCACGATCGCCGACAATGAAATTGAAATCGGGCTCGATGTCTGCGTCGAAATGTTCGCAATTGCTCGAACACCCGTGCGAATAGTGCGATCGAGAACGTTCAAGAGCACAAACTGACCGCCCGCCGTAGTCGGCACAACCGTCAAGAGCGCGCTGGCGGTGTATCCGGCCGGTGCGTTCACCCCACCATAGACGCTTGGTGCAACGCTCGAGGTCGCGTTCGTTGCGAGCAGCGCACTCGCACCCGTCGTCGGGTTGTAGATCGCGTACAGCGCGACGTAACCCGATGCCGGCGCTGCGCCAGTGTCCATACCGCCCGCGCCGATCTTCGTGAGGTCGATCGTCTTGCTGAACGAGCTGAGCACATACTTCTTTCCGCCGAGCGCCGTGCCAACGACGATCTCGTCCGCCGTCAGCGTCGCCGTGCTCGATGCTGCCGACACCGACATGGCCACGTTTCGCGTCTGGCCGACCACAGCCGCCGCTTGCGCTTGAATCGCGGCTTTGAGGTTCGCGAGCAGTGTCGCCGTAGTGCCGTCGTCGATCGCATCCTGCCCGGTCAGATCGACGATGAACTGCGCAAGTACGGCTGCCATGATCGAGCTCTGGCGCCAGACCTTATTGAGCTGCGCCGACTGCGCGGTACCAGATTGGAAGCCGGTCAGGCGAGCAGTAAGCGCAGCGTAGGTGGGCTGGTCGATGACGTTCGCGGACCCGCCGCCGCCGAACGCGAGAAAATCATTGGTTCCCATCAATTCTCCGAGCAATAAAAAAACCGCCCGAAGGCGGCTTGCAGAAAGGAAGGCGTTGCGCTGGTCAGAGCGTCCTGCCCCAGGCGCCAGCATCGAAGCCGGCGACAAACTGGTTGTTCATGTCGAAGCCGAACAGCGGCGCGTTGTCGACGGTCGTGACGATCGTGTAGCTGACGCGCACTCCTTCGGGCTTCAGCGGGATGTACCCGCCGGCGAGCAGCGCGAGAAATACTGCCGACGGCACCTTTCCGGAGATCCCGATCGTCATCGACATGTCCTGGTGGTCCTCGATGAGCACGTGCGTGTCCGCGCCGAAGATGCTGTTCAGGATCGCGGCACTCGATTCGAGTGTGCCGTCCCAGTGGTTCGCGCCGATCTTCGCGCGGATGACCAGCCGGTATGTGTCGTCGTCCAATACGGTCAGGCCGGTATCGGGATCGAACGGCCCCTTCCAGATACCCTGATCGAAGCCGAGCCCCGCGATGTCGAACGAGAAGTAGATCCCGGTCAGTGGCGTACGGATCTTCCGCGACACGCCGACCCAGAGGCCGACGTCGTCCAGTTGCACGCCAACCGCGTCATCCAGATCGAACTTGCCAGGCATGCCCTGCAGCACGTTCATCTGGTCGACGAGCGGCTGCACGAGCGCGCCGAGCACCGCCGCAAACCGAGGCAGGTCACGATGCTCGGAGGTGATCAGCGAGGTGTAGTCGATCAATGCGGCCATCACGTCACCACCAGAGTCACGTTCGCCGGTGTACAGGACGCGGCCTCGTTGAACAGCAGCGAGACGTCCGGCGCGCCGGCGCCGCGCGGCCCGCTCAACGTCAGACCGGACAGCTTGAACGTGACGCCGCCGCCGACGCTGTTCGCAGCAGTCAGCGCGTCACCCCACTCGACGCTGCCGGACAGGCCGCCGCCGATCTGCACGCCGTTGATGTAGTCCGACACCGCCTGCTGGATCTGCTGCCCCGCCTGGCTGGTGTAGCCAGTGAGCGCCTTCAGGGTGACCGTCGCCGTGAGCGGCGCCGCCGTCGGCCTGAAGAACCTGATTGTGATCGGCCGGCCGTAGATGTCCGTTACGACGATTGCCGTTGTGCCGTACGTTCCAGAGCCCGGCGTCTTTTTCGCGGCGATCGCGTTCGCGATTGCCGTCGCGTCGCCCCCCTCGACCACGAGCGAGATCGAATGCGATGGGATGCCGTTCGCGTCGGTCGCGCTGGTGTCGTTCTCATAGGCGACGTAGCGCGTGACGCCGGCGACATTCGCCACCGCACCGATGATGCCGTCGAGCACCGTAAGCGACGGAAGTGCGGTCGATACCGTCTGACGTTGCCGCAGCACCGCGTCTTTCTCAACCGGCGCGCCTTCGGCAGCATCGGCCGGGTTCGTCACCGACTGCCAGCCGAGCGCCGGCGTCGCGATCTGATTGATCGTGCCAGCGCGCGCGGAGACGTCGCCGATCGACGCACACGTGGCCGTGACCGTGATCGTGCCGCTCGGCGGGAGCGTCACCGTGGCCGGCAGCATCCACTGCACGCCGTTGGCATCCTTCGCCGCGCCGTTCGTAATCGTCTTACCGGCCTGCCCGACCAGCACCAGGTCGGCGCTCGAGTACGACGCGACTTTGCGCGCGATGCCGTTGATCTTGACGTTGCTCGACAGCGCGTCCTCCTGCGCAGTGGCCGGGCTGAACGACCGGTAGATCGCGATCGCAACCGAGTTCATGTCGCTGATAGCCTTCGCGAACACGCCGAGCATCTGACCGTCCTGGCTGTCGGGCTCAAGGTACGTGTCGGCGCCGTAGATCGATCGATACTTGACCTGCAGGAACGCGAACGCTTCCGCGTATGTCGGTGCCGTGATGCCGTTCGCGTCGATGGTGGGTGCGAGAGTCGTGAGAGTCACAATGTCGCCTGTACCGTAGTGGTTCCATAGATGGTCGTGATCGTCGCGGTGACGGTCAGCGTTCGCGTCTCGGGATCAGCCGAGCTTGAGTAGCTCGTCAACTCGGTCACGCCCTGCGTGCCGAGGATGCACGTGCGGATCGCCGCGTCGTACTTTCCTCTCGTGTACTTCCCGAGCACGTCGGTGGCCCACGGCATGCCGGCCGTCGTGTCGAGGAACCATTCGCCGCGCAGCAAGCGCAGGCGCGTCAAGACGGCCTGCGCGACTGCTTCTGGCGTGTTCACGAGAAAGTCGGCCGCGCCCCCGCCGAAGACGTAGTCGCCGTCAGCGTCGAGTTTTCGGTATCGCATGAGAACCTCAGTTGACCGGGCCGGTGTTGCCGCCCTGCGGGTCGGTGTGCGTGTGCGTATCGTCGACGCGCTTGCCGTTCGCCGTGATCTGGCCAATCACGTTCAGGACGCCGTTGAAGACCGCCGCCACACCACTCACCGCGCTGCCAACCATGCCGCCGACGAACGTCAGCAGACCGGTGATCGTCACGGCGGCCGAGAAAGTCGACAGCGGCGCGACGACGTCGAAGCCGCCCGGCGCCACGATCTTCACCTTCTGCAGCGTCGGATTCAGGTCGATGTACGTCGCGCCGTCGTCGCTGCGCAACTGCGTCGAGCTGGCGCTGACGCTGGCGAGCGCGCGCGGCCGCGATCGAAAGCCGAGCAGCACGAACCCGTCCGACAGGTCGTGCATGCGCAGCTCGGCCTGCTCCTGCACGCCGCCCGACTGCCACCAGGCGTCGATGCAGCGCGACGCGAACACGACGAGGCACTCGTCGCCAGGCGCCACGGGAAACGTCAACGTACAATTTCCGCCAGCGGGGAACTGGACCGGGCAGTCGACCAGCAGCGGCAGCGCGACGCTCTGGATCGTGCCGTCGATGCCGCGCACCTGCGCCTTGATCGCCGGTTGCACGCTGCACGTCGGCGGCCGGTCGGCAGCGCTTTCGAACGACTGGATGATGCCGGGCAATGCTGTCCAGATACCCGCGCGCACGCCGTCGAACGCTTCACGCAGAGCGACCTCAGGGTCGCCTACCCTTTCACGTCTGTCCATGGGATGAAAATGAAAAAACTGCTGTTGACCGCCGCGCTGCTCGCGCCGCTCGCCGCCGTCGCTGACGACGCCTACGTCTACCCGTTCGCCGGCATGAAGGTCGGCGTGACCGTCGAGAACGAGTTCCCGACCATCCTGTACACGGCGAAGAAGTGTGACCTGCCGCTCGCGAACGCGAAGAACATGCGGCGATACGAGTCCTATCGCGGCGGGTGGGACATCGGCTGCTGGGGCGAGACGATCGACGGCGACGCCGTGATCATCGTTCCGACGATGCCGACGAAGTCGATGCCGCTCAATGTGCTCGCGCGCGCAGACGTGAAACGCAACGGCGAGAACACGACGATGACCATCAAGGCGCTGCCGACGTACGGCCGCTAGCCAAATCGCTTGATCACGTCGGCTGACGGCACCGCCGCCTTGTCCCTGAACGAATCGGGCAGCACCGTGACGTCAGCCGCCAGGCAGGTCACGCTCGTGTACCACTCTTCGCCGCGCGTATCGCCGCCGACCTCCGCGAGCATCACGTAGTAGAAGCCATCGTCCTGCAGCTTCGCCTGCATCTCGATCCGCTCGTTCTCGGCCTGCTGGCCGACGTTCAGGCTGTACTCGTACTGCTGGATGCTCGCGTTGTCGAGCCAGATCAGCCGGCCGATCTTCACGCTCGGGTTCAGCAGCATCTTCACTTCGATGCCGTTGGCGGTCTGCTGCGGCAGCCCAACCATGCCGGTCGCCGACGTGATCACCGGAATGTCGCCGGGCATGTACGCCGTCTCCGGCACCATGACGACCTTACCGTCTTGAATACTCCAGACGGTCTGCGTGGTGCGCGCGGTCCATCGCATGAAGTCTCGCGCCATGCCAAACATCACCTTCCCACGCGGCAACGGGTTCGACGGCAGTTCTGGCAAATATCCCTGCTGCACGCCATACGGATTCATCGCGGTGCATGCTACCGCTACATGATCCACGGGCGTCGACCCAGCCGCGAGGGTCGTGTTGACCACCGCGAAGTTGTACGCGGAGTCGCCGTCCGCCGCCGTGATGTCGAGGAACGTGTCTGTCTGGCTCTCGCGCCCCCGCCGTACCTGCTTGATCTGACCGTCGAAGATGATCCCGTAGTTGCCCTCGTAGCCGGCCTGCAATACGACGCGCGTGAATTCCTTTTGCGCGCGCCGCGCCGTGGTGGCCGATACGTTGTACACGCGGATACGCGCCGAGTTCGGCGTCTGCAGGTCGAGGATCACGCGATCACCCCCTGTAGATTGCGCACCATGTCTGCGTTCACCGCGCGCTGCTCGCGCTCGACCGCGCGGCCGGCCGCCGAAGGATCGCCCGCGCCGCTGACGTGGATCTGCGTCGACTGATGCAGCTCGACCTTAGCCGCGCCGCCGCGCGCCACCGACTGCGCCGTCAATGCGGCCGTCGGCTGGTACGTCGCGCGCGTATTGCGCAGCGCAGCCTCCATCTCGGCCGCCGTGATGCTCGCGCGGTTATTGCCCTTGCCGGCGTAGTAGCTGCGACCGGTGTCCGGGTCCGCGACGCTCGCCCACTCGCGCGACGCCGCGCGCAGCGCGCCGCGCAGATCGTCGCTGCGCCCTTCGACGTAGTCGGCGATCGCGCGCCGCTTGTTGCGCACGAGGTACTGATCGAAGATCCGGTCTTGCAGCTTGCGGTCGAACATCTCGTCGCCGTTCAGCTTCAGCGAGCGTGCTGCCTCGGCCAGAGTGCTACCGATGATCTGGTAGCGGCCGGCAGCGTTGAACTGCCCGGCGCGCTGCGCCGCCATGACCTGCGCGAGCGTCATGCCCTCCAGATTTTCGGTGCCAGCGCGATATCCGCCGCGCGCGCCGCGGTTGACGCTGTTGTAGTCGCCCTCACCGCGCGCGATCAGCCGGCCGAACGCCGTGTCTGCGAGACGCGACATTGCGCCGGCCACGCCGTCCTGTGCGCCAGGCGCTGCGGCCGCCGGCACGGAACCGGCGCCACGCGGCGACGCCAGCTTCGCACCACCGCCGCCGTTCTTGCGCACACTGTCGAGCTCGGCCTGCGTGTAGCCACCCGTCGCATCAAGGCCACGGCGGTCCTTCAGCGTCAGGATGTCCCACAGCGAGCGGAAGCGGCCGCCCGACAGCTTGGTGATCAGACCGTCGATCTGGTCGCGCACGCCGTCGCCGATTTTCCAACCGAGGAAAGCGGCGCCGACGGCTGCCGCGCTCGACGCAAGGGCAGCAAGCTCTACTCCCATAGCCGAAAGCAGGCCAGTTGCGCCGCTGGCCGCCGCGCCACCCGCACGCAGCGCCCCCACAATCTTCCAGATACCGCCCGCGATCTTGAATACGCCCAGCGCCTTCAGCGCCACGCCGAGCAGCAGTATCTTCGTCGACCAGCCGTCCGTGCCGCGATCCAGCTCGACAAACTTATCGGCCAGCCACGCCAGCGGCGGCCCCATCGCGGCGGCCGCTTTCACGACGGCGTTCGCAATGTCAGTGATCCTGTTCGCGATCTCGTCGCCGTGCTCGTCCATCCATCGCTGGAACCGTTCGAGCTGCGGCCCGATTTTCTGGAGCATCGCGCCCTCGACACGGATGCCGAGGTTCTCGAATGATGTGCCGAGCCCGCGCAACTGCGTCATGAAACGGTGCGAGTCGTCAGCCGCCTTGTCCAGGCCGGTTGACTTGGACATCTCGCGGTACTGCGCCAGGAGCTTCTCGAAGTCTCCATTGCGCATCGCGAGCATCAGGTTCTCGTCGATGCCCAGAATGTTGCCGTACTGGCTCGCGAGCCACGTCGGCTTGTTCGCCAACGACTTGATGCCGCCGCTCATCCCGAACGCCGAGTTCGTGAACGACGCGACTTCGTCGGCCGCCGACACGTCGCTGCGGATGAAGATGTCGCGCGACCAGGTGTATTCGACCAGCGGCTCGTTGAGCGTCTGGTCGAGGCGTTCGAGCTGGCCGACGAGGAACGCGCCCGTCGAGTCGATCGTCTGGCGATCGTAGGTGTACTGCTGGTCAATACTCGTCTTCGAGTTTGGCGACGGCGGCTGCGACCTGCTGTTCATCGACGACGACCGTCCTGTTCACGATTGGGCCGCCGTCCTCCCCGGTGTGTTCGAGGCGGCGCCGGTTCGTGAACGCGTCGCCGGCCTCCTTCGCCGCCTGTTCGAGCAGCTGCGCCATCAACGGCAAGTTGCCGCGCTGCTCGGCCAATGCGACAGCGCGATCGAGCGCGCGCAGACGCACCGCGCGGTGCGACACGCCGATTCGCGACGTGTCGCTTAGGAACTCCGCCCTCGTCCGTTCGAAGATCTCCCGGTATTTCTTGCTGAGCGCCGATCCGGCGCGCTTCGTCGGGTCGTACCGCTCGCATTGCTGCGGCGACACTTCGACACCGAACTCCTCGCGCACTGCTTTCGCGGCACGCGACGGCGTGTCGAAACAGGCGAGCGCCTGCGTGACGAACACCTTGATCGGTTCGGGAAGTGCGGCCATGACGGGGAACTTTCAGGTTGCTATGCGGCGCGCGGCGCTAGATATGGGCCCAGGTGCGCCGCGCCCGGACATCGCGGATGGTTCGGATGGACACGTCGAATTTGCGCGCCAACCCGACCTCGCTGCGATCTAGCTGCCGAATCTCACGCACGGCGCCCTCGGTCAACTTCGAGTAGCCGTTTCGCTCACCGACAGCCGAGAGGCCGCCGGTTCGGTATGCGTGAAATCGATTGCCGCTCGCGGTCACCCACTCCAGATTCGGAAGATGGTTGTTGGCGCGATCGGCGTCGATGTGATTCACCTCCGACATACCGGCCGGTCGCTCAAGGAACGCTTCGGCGACGATCCGATGGATTCGAACAGACTGGCGCTTTCCTGGGCGAGATAAATTCACCGATGGATAGCCGCAAACGAGAAAGGTCGCGAGCACCGCGCCGGCGACGCCGCTGTTCCGGCTCGTCAGCCGCTTGATACGCCCGTGATCGCTGACCGCATAGTTAGGCCACTCGGCGATCACTCGCCACTGCTCTTCGTTCATGCTGACCTCAACAGGCATGTTCCGCACGCGCGCGCGATCGAGACAGGGGAAACCGTCGGCCCCGCGTTGGCGGCCCTGACCATCTTTGCAATGGCGCCGTCGCGATCACCAACGCCGTACCGCTCCACAATCCCGACGAATTCTTCAACGTCATGTGCACGGATGCCCAGCTTGGGAAACCCATCCTTCGTGAATGCGGGGGTGCCGAACGCATCCGTCCTCTGCGCGATGTGCATCAACTCGTGCTCGACGAGCGCGCACCACTGCAGATCGTTGCACTCGCGCGCATAGTGCGCGTCGAGCGTGATCAGGAACGCCGGCACGCGGCCAAACCATTCGCAGAGCTGCTGCTCCTGCCGTGCGCGCTGCCAGCCGCCGGCGCGGATCATCACTTCTTCGCACTGGCCGACGACGCGGCGCATCTGGCGTACGTTCTCGACGGCCGCCCAGAGGTAGGCGACGTCGGCATCGACCAGATGCGCGTGGTCAGGGTTGTGCAGCGGCGCACCTTCGCGCAGGAAAGTGTGATGAACCCAGTCGTTGACACCGTCTGCCGGCGCTAGGTATCGAAACCAGTTCGAGCCGTCGAAGAGGATGTCGGGCGGCGCCGGCCGCGAAGCGGACGCTACAGTTGCGACGCCAGTTCGATTGGGTCGAGGCATGTTTTCGCGAGCTCGGGAGAGGTGAGCAGCCGGCGTAGAATCATCGAGCCGGAATCCACCGGTTCACACCACTACGAGGGAATAAAATGACGCCTTATAACGACCACGACGCACGAGAAATCGCAGTTCGACTCGTCTCTACCGCACTTCAGAGCTGCGCAATCAAACCGGACGCACTCCGCACTACTACGTCGCAACAAGAAGCCGGACGATTAGACGCTGAGTACCTTGCATCCATGATTGCGACTCTTGCCGATAAGCTGCAAGGTAAGTAACACAAGCCCGCTGGCGTTAGCTCAGCGGTCCACCACTGCACGGGGCCCCATGAACGAACTTGAATTCAAACTAATGCGTCGAACGGCGCTGGCGCGCCGCAAGGACGCTCAAACGCTTCGCGACGCAGATCCGTTAGGCGACAGGTCGGATACCGAGTACATGCTCGACCTGCTGGCGCTCGAGCTGCTGATCAAGTGCGCGCTGCATGCAAATCACAAATCGTTTAGCGTAAGGAAAGGGCATCACTACGACGACCTTTTCAAGCTGCTCCCAGATCAGTTGCAGTCGGAGATTCTCAAAAAGGCGATCGAGATAGCCGGGCCCTCGCAACTCACAGTGGACCCTGCCGCACTTCTCAATAAGTTGGGGCAGCAGTTCATCGAACTTCGGTACCCGCACGAAAGCTATCGCGATCTGTCGACTGAAGCGGAATACGTAGATCTCGGCGAGGCATGGGAGAAGGACGGCGCAGATCCAAAAACGGCAAGAGTGTGGTATCACCCGGAAGAGCTTCGAGCGCTCCTGATTGCCCTCGAACAAGTCACTGCGCAATACGATGCATAGGTGCGAAAAAGCCCGCTGGCTTGTCGGCTCAGCGGGCTCAACGTGTCTGGTGCCAGCAGGGCGGCGGAAACCCGTCTGCACTTTTCGGCGCGCTGGCTGATCACCTCGCTGCGTCTTTCCCGCCGGCGCAGCTAAGGCCGGGGAAAGTATAGCGCATGCACGAACGAAAAAGCCCGCTTTCGCGGGCTTCCTTGCTTCGGACGCACGTATGACGTGTATCGAATATGGCGGATTATTGTGTGCCAAACACACATTGTCAAGCGGTTGTTCGCTCCTGCAGCAAACCGAGCTCGCTGAACCGTCGCTCGATCACCGACCATGCGAGCCCCTCGACACCCGCTTCACCGGCCTTCTTGTCGCCCTCGATCCACTTCCGCACCGCCGCGTTCTGTTTGCTGACGGTGTTCACGTGCGCTTCGCAGTCTTGCGCAATGTCGACCAGGTCGCACTTCACGCCGAACAGCCGTTCGATGATCGCCCGGCGAACGCGGTAGTGCGAGAAGCCTGAGCAGTAGGCGGCGGACGCCCGGATCAACCAGCCGATCGCAGCCTGCCACTCGAGATTCGGCGTCCGGCCGCTGCAGCACGCCGCCCCGCATGAGCACGGCAGGTCATGCGGCGCCGCGCGCGCGACGATCACGGACAGGTGCAGTTCGGGCAGCTCCCAGAGGTGCCGGCGAATCTCCCCGGCCTGCCCCGCGCCATCGAGCCCGACCAGACCCATGCCAGTACCGATCGACTCGCCGCGCAGCCGCTTCGCCAGCATCGTCTCGCCATACTGCTGCGACGAGTAGCACATCGCGAACCGCACGGCGTCGAACGCCGATTTGAATTCGACAACGTCGCTCATCGCACACCCCGCGTCGTCATCGCCAGCGCCTGGCGGGTGTTGATCTCGGCCAGGTAGCCAGACAGGTTGCTGGTGAAGTCCGGCCGGATGCGCGTATCGACATGCGCGCCGGGCGAGCGACTCGTCCCCGCGAGAGAGTACATCCGCCCGCGGCTCTCGGAATGGCTGTCGAGCCGCGCGAGCGCGACGTCGAGCGCGAGCACCTGGCGCACCGACGAAACGGGATGCTTCAAGCGGCGTGCGAGGTCGTGCGCGGAATAGCGGACGCCGGGCTTCATGGCCGCGATGATCGCGTTGATGGTGAGTTTTCCTTTTGCTTTCAAGGCCCCGCTCCTTATGCTGACTTCAGATTCAATTCGATCGCCTCGATGCGCACGCCCGGCGTGCGCGCGTAGCGCTTCGATACCCAGAGGTCCACGACCTGGCCGTCGTCGACGTACACCACCCCGTTCATCCCGTCCTTCAACGCCTTGACAACGTTGTCCGCGTCCGGCTTTTTCGTCGCTCCGATGGCGCCGGCGGCCGCCTCGTTCTGTCTCTTCGCCGACCAGCTCGTCGGGATCGGCAGGCCGATGTGGACGATCAGCCGAATCGGGCCGCCGTACGGCGCGGCGCTGCGCATCGCCGCGCGGGCCGCCAGCTTCACGAGGTTCTCGTACCGCTCGGTCTTCTCGGGCGTGTAGGTCGTGACGTGCGCGCCGCGGCGCGCGAATTTCGGGCGGCCCTTCGCGACTGGCGTACCGGGAACGATGAACTCGACGCGCTGCACGACTGGCGATGCCGTGATGAGGGATAGCTGCGTCATCTCGGCTCCCTCCCGTAGTGCTCCGCCGGTTCGTAGTACGCCGACTTCCAACGCGCGTACGCCTCTTGCGGTGTGCTGCCCAATCCGGTTGCACCGTTCGAGCGACAAACCCACTCGAAACCGATGTGTGAGCGAAAGATCGCGCGAAAAATGCGGGGCCTCGTCATGCCGTCACCTCGTCTTCCACGTCGTCGGTCACGGGAAGACCCGATACAGGACGGAGCCATGCATCGGGAATCGCGCCTTCGGTTTTCAACGTCGGCACGCGATTCACGAACACGGTCATCGGCGAGTCCGACGTGACAGTCCAGCAAAAGTAGCCCTTGTGCTCGCCGAATGCCTCGGCGACTTTGACGATGCGCCCAACGTTTTCGGGAGCCTTCGGCGCGCGAATGATGATCGCCAGATCGCCCAATTTGCAGTTCATCGCGCACCCCGCCAGTCGTCTTTCGACGGTCGCGGGACGAGTGCCCAGTTTCGCACCGCCAGGTCGAGCACGTCGCGAAACGTGGCATCGCGCCAATCCTCGATCCATGGCCAGGTATCCGGGTGGCTGCGGGTAGGTTGGCGTCGCCATTCCGACACCTCCAGAATCACCTTCCCGGACCAGCCGAGCCGATAGCGAGTGTTCCCCGTCAGCATTGCGAGCCCTCCAGAAACGAGCCGGCGGAAACCGGCCCAGTGTTGCGAAAACGTCGGTCGAGCGCATCCCACCATGGGCCATCACCCGCGGCGTTGTAGACGCGCATGCGGAAATCGAAATCAGGCTCGCCAGGCTCTTGAACGACATCGAGCTCGGCGCCCTTCGCAACGATTCCCGACCACGACTCATTCCATGGACCGCCCGGTATGGGTGTCCCCGGCGATGTGCGCGCGGCCCGCGCGGCGAGCGTGTCCCCGATGATCAGGTCGAGGAATCCGAGGTTGAGCGGCTGGTCGGACCGTTCGCGCTCACGGCGCTTGCGGCCCGTGGCGATGGCCGCGCGCAGGTCGTCAGCCGTCACGCCGCGCGCGGGCCAGCTGAGCAGCCGCGTGTCATCGACGGCGAAGCCAGCGCCGCTCGATCGCAAAATCTCGACAAAGGCGGCGGCGTTCGGCGCATCGTCCGCTACTGCCTGTGCTGTGCCGCCGCCGCTTGCTGTGTTTACATCTTGGTTATTGGTTCTTGGTTCTTGGTTAGTTTTAGAACCGGTTACGTCTGGGGGCCCGCTGGCATCCGAATCGGAACCGGATGGAAACCCAGTGGGTTTTTCTTGGGTTCCTGTCGGGTTCTGTTTGCTTCCCGATCCGGTTCCTTTCGGCTTCTTTGGTCTGCCACCCTTCTTCCCGTTTTCCTGGGCAGTTTCGGCGCGCGCGCGGTACGCCGCGATCTCAATTTCGCAGCGATCGTGGACGTAGCCGTCGTCCGTCTTCGTGAACTTGAACCGGAGCAGGTTCGCGACGGCGTGGCGCTCGTCGTCTGCGCTCACGCCCACGGCATAGCACACCGCGTCGAGGTCGAGCGCCAGCGGCTTTTCGGTGTCGTAGTAGACGTCGATGAGGTCGCGATAGATCCAGCGCTCGACACGGGTCATGTTGACCGTGCCGGACCGGAAGTCGCCGATATGGTGGGGATAGTAATTCATCAGGATCCCGGAGCTACGGTGAGAGGATTCGGGAGGTTCATGCCAGCCCGCTCCGCGACATCTGTATGTCGGCCAGTACGACCTTTCCTATCAGAGCGGCCACGAACGAATCGCGATCGACCGCAATGTTGTAAGCTTCAAACAATGCTTCGGCCTTCCGGCAACGCACCGAATGCAAGATCGAGTCAATTTGCGCGTCATAACGAACGACTTCAGAGACGTAATCCATGCCTACCCTCGTTCACGACTGCCCGCATTGCGGCGCAAGCAATTCCGCTTTCAATATTGCGTACTCCAACCAGCACCCATCGAAGCAACATCAGTGGAATGCGCTTGGTATCTGCCCCTCCTGCGGGGAGGGAATCTATGTGCTGTCTCATGCGATAGTTCCCAATTTGGGTCAACTCGCGGGAAATCTGGCGACAATGGGAAACGTCTCGATACTCAAGGTCTTGCCCAGACCCGAGAAAGTTGAGTCTCCGGACCACATTCCGCCAGCCGCAAATCGTGCGTTTCAAGAAGGGGTCGCGTGTCTTGCGATCGGCAAAGCGACCGCTGCCGCAGCGATGTTCCGCCGCTGTCTCGAAATCGCTCTGAAGGCACATAGCCCGGACATCGAAGCGTGGAAGCTGGAAAAGCGCATCGACAAGCTTTTTAACGAAGGTCGAATAACCAAAGATCTGCAGGAGTGGGCACATCGAGTTCGCCTTGATGGCAACGACGCCCTCCACGAAGCAGAGGAATTCACGAAGGAAAGTTCCATCGAGCTTATGGAGTTCACACGGATGGTGCTCGTCTACCTGTACACGCTTCCTGAGAAAATCCGGCTGCGAATTGAACAACCCGGTGAATAGCTGGGCAGCGGAGCCCTGCCCCATCGAATTACCGACTCGTGAGTCCCCAATATGGAAGCGATCGAGAAAAGTCATGTCGCGGTGCCTCGCGCAATCGCTGGCAACTCGACGCGCGCGAGCTCAAGCGCTCGGGACACGCTCTCGATCGTGCGCGACAGTCGCGTGATCTCTCGCGATTCCGACAGTCGCTGCGCGGCCTCGCGCGCGGCCATGATGATCTCGTGCACCGACGCAGCTGGCGCGAGGCCGAGAGCTTCGGCCAACTCGCCGCGCGCTTCGTCCAGCCGGGCAGCGTCGCGCTCGGCACGCTCGCGCGCATGCTGCATGTGCTCGCGATACTCGCGCTCTCCATCGGCGGCAGCTTGTTCCAACTGGCTCGTCGCGCGCGCGTACCGCAGCCGCGCGAGATCTCGGTCGCGGATCAACTGCGCGACGTCGGCACCGACGCGCCGCTCAACCTCGAGCGTCACGGCATACTCCGCGCGCCGCTGCGCGGAAACCCGCTCGCGCTCACGCTCCATGCCGTCGATCAGCAGCTTGATCCATACGTCGCGCGGCAGGCTATCGATCGGCCGCAGTGTCGGCGCCTTCAGCGTGCGCCAACCGTCATCACCGCGCGCGAGCAGCCCGCAGCCTTCGGGGATATCGGCCTTGCCGATTAGGCCGGCCGGCACCGCGAACGTCACGCCGGACGCATAACGCAGGTAGCTCTGCCACTTCCCAGCCACAACGTCGCGGCGGAAGTCGGCAACCGACACCTTGACCTCGTACGCAAGCGGTGTGAAGCGCGAAAAGCTGAACGGCACGGCGTAAACGTCGGGGCGCGGCGAACCCGCCGGACCGAGCTGCATGTTCGTCCAGACGATGCGCTGCGTGCGCTCGCGCACGTACGCGGCCAGGTCTTCCTGCAGGGCGTCGTGCGTCCAGATCATGCGACCTCCCAGCGCGTGTTAGCTTCCGCCACCAGTGCGCTAAGATTGTTGAGCCGCTGATCCGCGCGGCCGACCACATGACGAGGGACCAGATGGATATCGCGACAATCAGCTCCGCTATTGCCGGCGTCAGAAACGCCTACGAACTCACGAAAACAGCCATCGCTGCACGTGATGACGCAAAACTTGCAGAGGCGCGAATCGAGCTCACGGACCGCATCGTGGACGTTCAAAGCGCGGCCGTGACATTGCAGGAAAAACTGACGAACGCTCGCTCGGAAATCGACGGCTTGAAGGACCAGCTTCGGTCGGCCAACGAGAAGATTGCCGAGCTTGAGCGCAAACGTGCCGTTCGAGAGCAGTACGTTTTGGAAGAGCTGGCGGAAGGAGTATTCGCTTTGGCCAGCGTCGACCGCGACACGTCCAATCATCCGCCGCACTATGTGTGCCAACCCTGCATGGACAACAACTCCGTCACGGCGATCCTGCAGCAGACCGGAAAATACGGAACGATCAAACTGAAATGCCCCGTCTGCTCTACGGAATATCGAACTGGAAAACACGTCCCTCATCCACAGCTCAATACCGGCGGTAGGAACGGCTACAACTGGTGAGCCCGCAGTGTGCATTCCAGGCATCGCAAGCACGTCGGCAATTCCGATATCCGTGCGCTTCATGCCAGCTCCTGCACGTATTCCGCCGGCGTCATGCCGCCGAACCCCTCCCAGTCGTAGAAGCTGAGCTGGTAGTCGTTCGCCGCGGCCCAGCCGCAACCCCACTGGCGCGCGAAGCGCGCGAGCGCTCCGCAGGTGAACGGGTTTTCGTGGAAAGGAATGCCTGCGCGTGCATCACGCCAGCCAGCGCGGAACGCCGCGCGCTCGAACGGTGGGGTCAGCACGAGCCGCCCTCCTTCGTGTTTTCAACCGGCGCCGCCTCGGGCCGCACGCGCTCGAGCATCCAGAGCTGGTCCGGACGGAACGCGAGGTAGTCCTGCGGCGGATCGCGGAAGATGAAAAGGTGCTTCTCCTCGACGAGGCCGAGGTAGGTCATGGGACGTCCGAGCTTGCGGACGAAGTCCTTGCCGATGTCACGGCGACTGATCGTCACCGTCATGCCACCGCCTGCCGCTGGCCGAACGCCTGCTGGACGTACTCACCGATCGCCTCGTTGCTGAGACGGCGATATTCCTCGATCGCCTTGCGCTCCTGGATGGCGAGCCACTGCCGCGGGTAGTCGCACCCGGCGAACATGCAGAACAGGTGCAGCTTCGTCGCCGGGAACGGCCGGCGGCCGGCGATCAGGTCGCCGAAGTGCGGATAGTGGATGTCGCAGTTGCGCGCCAGTGTCTTGCGATCGAAGCGCCGCAGCCCGAGCTCGAGCGCGCGTTCGAGGCACGCCTCAAACGTCATTGCCTCGATCTCCGCATCGGGCAGCGTCGCGGCCTGTACCCACGGCGCGAACATCCTGAATTCGGTCTGGTTCATACGAAAAATCAATCGTTACCCAGTTGATTACCCACTTGCTTACCCAGTTGGCGCCGGGGCGAAATAAAGGCCAGGACGACACCTGGCCAACTGCGAAAGATGCGAACCACCGCTATGCGAGAATTGAAGCTCTCTACTTCCTCGACCCACTCACAACGGGGTTCGCATGACCGACAAAAACCAATCACTCGAGCAACACATCGCGACACTCGGTGCCCACTGCATGAGCCTGTCCTTGCAGTGCGGCGTGATCACTGCGTTCTGCAAAGCACTCGTTCACACGATGGGTCCAGAGGATCTGAAATTCGTCGATACAGAATTTCGGAAAGCTCTAGAAGGCTTGCTTTCGCTAGGCGACGACGCCCCAAAGTTCGCTGCCCATCACCCCGCCGTGCTGGCGCAGGCGAACGCACTGCTGTCAGAGCTCGAGCGCCGCATCCAAGCTCGAACGGGAGCCGGCGACGCGGCATCTTGATCGAGAGCTTCCTCACGCCCCCTCCTTCGCAAGTTCAGGCCAGATCAGATGCCAATCGGTGGGGCGAAAGTCCCTGTACGGGATGCCGACGGCGTTCCCGACGAGGACGCAGTTCTCGGGTCTCATTGCATTGGGGGAATGCAGCCACTTGTGGATGTGCGGCTGCTTTTTGCCGATCAGGCGGGCAAGTGCGGACTGCGACCCAGCTTTTTGGATCGCTGCATGCAGAGCCGGCACGGAGCAATTGGTCGGTTTCATGCGGCAATACTATAACCAAAGTTATTCATCCGCAAGAACTTTGGTTATTTGCCGGCTTACAACCAAGGTTATAGGATGCCCGCTATGGAAAATCCTGAATTCGGGCGCCGGGCAAAGGAGCGTCGTGAGGCACTGGGCCTATCCCAGAAGCACGTCGCCGAACTTGTCGGCGTGTCGCAGCCGGCGATCGCCAAGGTTGAAAGAGGCGGTAGCACCACGACCACAAACGGGTTCGCACTCGCGCGAGCTCTGCTAACGACGTTGGAGTGGCTCGAATTCGGCGACGAGGTAGGTCCCCAGATCCCAGCTGGGTACGATCAACTCGACGACCTCGGCCGCGCCAAGGTTGAGGCGTATATCAGTGGCCTGCTAGCCCAAACACTTCCAACCCCTCGTTCTGCTCCGGACGAAGACAGGCCGCGCGGCGACTGAAGCGGCTGGCGCTCTCCGGCAGCGGCTCGAGCGACGCATCCCAAAACGAAAATTCACGCGTCACGACGGGTCGCCTAGCTTGTTCGGTGATTCCGAATGCTGGCGCTTCAAGAAGCACGTCCCATCGACAGTCAGATCGCATACGCTGAATCGTCACAATCGTGCCGATCAGCGCAGGGTTCCTGCTCGTCACCACCCTAGCCAAGTCCCCTGGCCTGCAACGCAGGCGCGTCTTCGATTCTTCTTCCACTGGCCGCCCTCGTCTTCGTTTGTCACGATACTGTATGCATGTACAGTAGTTTAGCCGCAGTTCAAGCAGACTTTCAACTGCTGTCAGCAGGCGCTTAACAAACTGCTGGTCACCGGGCTGTTACAAATTTCAGGTGCGCTCGATAACTTTGGTTGTTGACACGTCGATAACCTTAGTTATAATTCACCTCAACGCGACACCGACGCCGCGCCACCGCCTCAGGCGGATCGCTCTCTAACAATCGAAGGTATGCCGGGACCGCACACGCGGAGCAACCGGCCGGCGCGATCAGCGTCGTGAATCAGGACGGACGCTGCGGAAGACCGCAGTGGTATGCAAGACCCGAGCGAACCTGACACAAGACAGCCAGCAATACGTGACCGATGGCGTCGTAATCGGCACAAACCTCGCGCGGCCTGGAGCCGGCACGGCCGGGTGTAGCCGGGCGCGCGAGTGATGCAGTTCTGACCGGCGGCGTTTCGTACTCTCGAGGCGTCGCCGGTGAGCACTGCACGCAACACGCAGCGTCGATGTTCAAGACCTTAAATCAGTTAGCAATCCTACTTTCATATGGAGGATGCGATGCCCATTCCTCGAACCAATCACGGCAACGTCCGCCAGCTACCGGCGCTGGTCGACCGACAGTCTGACCAGCTGCAAGCCACGGCCGATGATGCCGCGCTGGCGCGCGACGAGCGCAACGAACAGATCGCTGATGGCGTGACGTTTGACGTGCTGCCGTTCTCGACCGAGCAGATCGCGGTGCTCGACGCCGCGCTGCGCCGAGGCCGAATTGAGGACGTGTACGAGGTCTGGAACATCTGCAAAGACGTGCTCGCCGCAGAGACCAAGCGTCGCATCGCGGAAGCCGATCTCACCGCCACCGCACCGCGCTTCGACAACGTCGGTTGCTCGGAATGCGGCCGCGGCTTCGGCCCGGGCAACGCCGGGTTCTCCCACTGCACCGACCACATCGGACGTCGCGCGCTCGACGCCTGACCAACTGCTCCCACTACAGGAGAAAGACATGAGCTTTACGCCCAACACGGAACGTCCGCTGAATGGCGGATCTATCGCTTCGAAAACGGCTTCGGCGCGAGCGTTGTGCAGCACGAATTCAGCTACGGCGGCGACGCCGGCCAATGGGAGGTCGCCGTCATCAAGTTCAACGGGGATTCGTGGCACCTCGAATACGGCACCGAGATCACGAACGACGTGATCGGGTATTTGGCCTGGAGCGACGTCGAGGATCTGCTTTCGCGGATCAACGCATTGCAGCCTGCCTGACCGGTCGCTCGCGTCCAGCGGGCAATCACACCACACCGAGAGACCACATGAACGAGATCAAACACACCCTCGGTCAAGCAAGGCTCCAGCGCGCGAAGGAACTGGCGCAGGAACGGGCTGATTCGAGCTTCGCCTATGGCGAGCTGCCATCGGATGCCGGCGACAGTGCGTCGGCCGATGCTTTCGCGCGCTCGCTCGCGGCCGATCGGTCGCTCGATGCACACCTTCAACCGATGGCGCACCTGATCGACGCACTGCACCTGGTCGCCTCGAAGACCGTGCTCACGTCCGGCATCCGCGCCGTTGTCGACGACGCGCTGGCGAAGGCAGGTTTCCGCGCGCCCATGCCTGTGTCCGATCCCGTTCGCCACATCACCATCGCCGGAGTCGATCGATGAGCAACGTCAAATCCCCAGCCCAGTGCGGCGACCTCGCCGAGAAGCTGATCGCCGACTACGTGCGCGACTGCGGCGCCTATGGCAATCCGACGGCGCTCGCAAACGTCATGGAGATGCTGATCAGCAAGGCGGCCCTCGGCATCGCCATGGTCGGCAGCGAAGCTATCGCACAGCAGATCCTCGACCGGACGAAGCACAACGTCGCAACCTTCGCCGAACGAAACTTGCGGAGGGTCAACTGATGCGCGCCCCACAAAACAGTCTTTCGCCTGTATTTCGCGATTACAAACGATCGCTTGTATCGCGAGTTTATTCCCGCCGGAAGTATGTCGAGGCGGTGGCATGGATGGCCGCGTATGGCGTCGCGATTGGTTTCCTGTGGTACGGCGCGCTCGTCTCCGGCCCGTATCTGCGGAGTCTCGGATGACACCCTTCGACTACCTGGGCAATCTGCTCGATCGCCTATACGAGTGGAATCCCATAGTTGGCTACCTCGCCGCGCTTGCAATTGCGGTCGCGTGCACTTTGATTCTCGCCGGCCTCAACGGCGACGGGTCTTCGGTCACGTCCATCTTCGTGAGGCCCGCATGAGCCGCTTCACCGATCACGCCGACCTCTTCGAGCGCCGGCATCCGCGCGCCGCACGCGTCCTCGCCGTCGCGATCCTCGTCGCGGTCGCTCTTCTCGCTGTCGCCGTAGACGGCATCGCCAAGCACTTCGGCATTCTGTAACGCCTCCGAGCCACACCGCCTCGCATTCCGCGGGACGCTGTCTCCGCCCACCCCGTCGAATCCAGTGCCACCGCGCCGCAAGTTTGCGCGCTGCCGACGCACGCCCCGATCCATCTATCAGGAGCAACCGAGATGAAAACCATCGACACCCTGCCCGTCGAATCGTCGCAGATCCACAGCATCGGCTACGACGCCGAATCCGAAACGCTCGCAGTCCGGTTCAAGGATCGCCGCACCGGCGCGCCGACGTCGCTGTACCACTACACCGGCTTCACGCAAGCGAACTTCGATGTGCTCAAGGGTGCCGACTCGCTCGGCTCGCACTTCTACAAGCACATCAAGCCGTTCCCCGAGCGTTTCCCGTACGTGTGCGTCGAGAAGATGCCGGTGGCCGAGGCGAGCTCGCCGGCCGCCGCCGCGAGCGAAGCATGAACCCGTCAGTCTATTCCGTTCGTGCGTCCAGCTGGGGCGCGTTGTTCGAATGTGGGTATCGGTGGGAAGGAATTCACCTTCTGAAGCTGCGCAACGTGGTCGGTCTGCGTGCCGCACTGGGTACCGCCATCCACGCCGGCACAGCCGCGTACGATCAGAGCGTTCTTGATGGGTCCGGCCTGACCGTCGACGACGCGGCCGGCGCTTTCGTCGACAAGCTCTACGACGCATCGAACGAGTACAACCCGGCCAGCGACGATCTCACCCTCAAGGAAGCCGAGCGGATCGGCATTTCGCTCACGACGAAGTACTGCCTCGACGTTGCACCGCGCTACGACTTCGTCGCCGTCGAGATGGAGACGAAGCCACTCGACATCGACTGTGGCGGCGGAATCGTGATCCGCCTAACCGGCACGATGGACCGCGCACGTGTCCGTCGCACGGCGCTCGGCCCCGGCATCGCCGACTTGAAGAGCGGATCGAAGGCTGTCGCCCAGGGTGTCGCTGTCACAAAGGGCCACGGGCCGCAGATCGGCACTTACGAGATGCTCTACGAGCACACCACCGGCGAATTGATCGCCGATACAGCCGAGATCATCGGGCTCAAAACGAAGGGCACGCCGGAGGTCGCGACCGCCCCGGTCAGGAACGCGAAGCGCGTGATGCTCGGCACCGAGGAAACGCCCGGGCTGATCCAGTTCGCGGCCGACATGTTCCGCTCCGGTCGCTTCTACCCCAATCCGAAATCGCTGTTGTGCGACAAGAAATACTGCCCGCGCTACGGCACCTGTCAATTCCACGAATAGCGAGAGCACATCAAGATGAGCACCCCCGTTCAACTAAAAGACGTCAAGGCCGCTGGCGGCGTCCCTTCCCTGACACCCGACCAGGCCGTCGACATGTTCACCGAGCGCGGTTTCGCGCTCGCGAACCGGATTGCGAAGGCATATGCCAGCAGCGACGCCGTGCCCGCGCAGTTCCGTTCGCACAACCTGAAGAAGGCAGGAAACGAAGAGCACTGGATCGAGAACCCGTCCGCCATCGGTAACTGTCTTGTCGCGATCGAGGTAGCGCGTGCCGTGCGCATCCGCACTGCGGATATCCGGCTCGCTAAGCCCGTCGCCCTCTTTACCGGCCCGAACGGCGCCGGCAAGAGCAGCCTGCAGGAAGCCGTGCGCATGGCGCTCACGGGCGACACGGTGCGCGTCGCGCTGAAGAAGGAATACGGCTCGCTCGTCACCGAGGGGGCCGACGGCGGCCAGATCGTGGTCGCGTGCGGCGAGCAGGCGAACAGCGTGATGCTGCCGTCCGGCAAGCTCAAGCGCGAGCTCGCGGAGGATCCGCGCCTTCCGCTGGTGCTCGACGCGCAGCGGTTCGCGCACCTCGGCGCGGCCGAGCGTCGCGCGTTCCTGTACGACCTGATGGGCGTGAAGATCGGCGTCGACGAAATGCGGGCCCGGCTGTTGGGCAAGCTCGGGTTCCGCGCCGACGCTGTGCCGGCACCGGCCGCCGCGCGGCTCGCAGCCATCACGCCGATGTTACGAGCGGGCTTCGAAGCGGCGCAGAAGGAAGCATCTGATCGCGCGCGCGGCGCGAAGCAGTCGTGGCGCAACGCGACCGGCGAGGAATGTCACATCGGATGGTTCGACGTCGCGATGTGCGATCGCGTTGTGGCCGTCATTCACAAGGAATATCCCCAATGACCGAAACGCAAGATCCGCTCTGGCGCGCACTCGCGCGACTGGAGAAAGCCGAGCTGCGCGAGAACGATCGCAACCTGCTGCGGCCCGCGTTCGCCGCTATGCACGGGTCGCAAGCGATGCGCATTCCCGAGGATGTCGTGGCACGCATCCGGCACCTCGATGCGACGCTGCCGAGAGCCGCGGAGGTATGACATGTTCCGCACCATCCTCTTCTACTTCAGCGGCCGCCTGCCGTGCCGAATCATCAGCGACGCCGGCCGCCCCTATCTCGAGCGCTACTACCTGATCACGCTCTTCGGTGTGCGCGTGTACCTGCACCGCTTCGTCGATAGCGATCCTGATCGCGGCCTGCACGATCACCCGTGGCCGTGGGCGGTCTCGCTGATCGTCGCAGGCTGGTACTACGAGCAAACGCGTGCCGGTACGAAGATCGTGCGCTGGTTCAACGCACTGACCGGCGACTCGTTCCACCGCGTGATCTTGCCGAAGGACCACGGCGTGCACGAATGCTGGACGATCTTCGCGCACCGCGCGCGCCGCTCGAAGGCATGGGCAATGGGGCGCGCGCGTGGGAAACCGAGGATGGCCGTCTTATCTCCGACGCGCAGAAGCAGCAGGCGCTTCGCGACGGCGGTGCATCGGCATCATCGGTGCGGCCGTTTTCGATCGCCCTCTCCCGCGCGCCTCGCACTGATGTGGCGGAAGCGGTGCCGTATGGGTGGAAGCTGATGCCCCCGAAGATGACGCCGGCAATGCGGATGGCATTCGCCGAAGCTGCGGCCGAATACATGAAGCGAACCGGCGGAAATAACCCTGACGTGATGTACAAGGCCGCGTTCGCCATGGCTCCGCAGCTTCCCTCCGCAGATGCAGCGGCAGCGCCGGGAGACGAGCGGGCGGCATGGGATGGCGACAGCGAGGCGAGCCGCGCAGCATTCCGGACCTATGACGCCAGAGAGCGCGTCAGCACACGCACATCGTGGCAAATCTGGCGCGATGCATGTGCATGGCAAGCCCGCGCGGCAGCATCGCAGCCCGCGGTGGCGTGGGTTCGCAAGCATCCGGACACAGGTGAGCTTTCAGGCGACTGGATCTGGAATGACGTGATCGAGAAGTGCCGTAAAGACTCTGGCGTTTGGTTCCCTCTGGGATTTCTCACCGCCCCGCCCGCGCAGGTCGCCACTCGGTGGGAGCTGACGGATAGCGATGTCTTCGCGCTGATCGGCCACGCCGAGCTTCTGCGCGGCCGCGGCGAAACTGACATGCCAGCATGGTGCATGGATCTGGCGCACCGGATCGCCGCCCGGATCGATCCCGCGCTCGAGTCGCGCGTCGAAGCGCTCATGACGAAGCACGAGCAGCGGATCCTCACGCAGCCGGAGCTGCGGACCGAGGTGGCTGCCGAAGATTCACCGGATGCAATGCGTTGGCGCGCGCTGATGATGAACGGCGAGCCATCCGTCTACGTCGAGCGCACTGAACGCCGCATGATTCAACATTCGCAATCTGCCGCGTTCTCGAGCCCGAATCTCACGGGACAGATCGGCGTTGATGCATCCGAGATGTGGGTCAAGCGTTACGTCATGTTCGCATGGTGGGCGCGTGAGCACGAGAAACGCACTTTCACCGAGGCCGTCGACGAAATCCGAGCTGGAGCAGGCAAATGAAGCTGACCGACGTCGAAGTGTTCGCGATCCGCGCCACCGGCCTGCCCGACCACCTGCGCGAGAAGCTGTATCCGGAGCTGACGCTGCGCTACCCGCATTGCGCCAACCCCGACGACGTGCACGACGCAACGGGAGAATGGCGCGGCGTGTGCACCGCATGCGTCGTGTCAGCAGAACCCACCTGCGTGCAAGTGATCAGCTCACGATGAGCGATGAATCTGCGCGTAGATCTCGCGCATGCCTCGGTGGGTACCCACGCATCAGGAAAACAGACTTCATCTGGTGCTCGCTGGAAAAATCCGGAGGAATCGTAGCATGTCGACGTCGACACACAACCTGTGGACGACCGCCGAGGCGCGCCTGCTCGCCCGCCTCTATCCGTCGCCCATGCCGTCCAAGGCTCTGTACGCAGCGTTTCCGCGTCATTCGCGTAAGTCAGTCCAGACCTTTGCTGCCAGGGTGCTCAAGATCAAACGGGCGCAGCGCGACTACAGGTCGCGCGCGACGCCGGCGTGGGACAAGATGCGCGCAATCCTCGAGCGGGAGCGCCTGTCGGTTCGCGAGCTTGTGAAACGCTGCGGCGTTTCGCAGCAGCGCGTCAGCGAGCTGCTGACGATTCACCGCGCCGAGGTCCATATCGTCGACTGGATTCCGCCAGTTGGTCGCGCGCAGTGGCGTCCTGTTTGGGCAATCGGCAACGCGCCCGATGTGCCCTGCCCGGCTGCAATCAAATCGGATGCAGCGCGCGCGGCGCGCAGCGCCATGAAGCGCAATCCGTTCCTGACCGCGGCGGGTCTGGTGACGATCCCTGCCGGCGAGCGCGGCCGTGTCTTCCAGCAGTCCATGGAAGTCAACGACGAGGAGCTTGCGGCATGAGCACGCGAACCCTCATCGAGATCAACCACGACTTCCTGCAGCGGCTGCTCGACGCCCCCGTCGAACTCGCCGTCACGCTGCGCTCGGTCTGCTGCGACCACCAGGCCGAGCTGAATGACGACAACGGGCGCGGCCGCGCGCTCGACCTCGGCGGTGGTATCCGCATCGTCTATCGCCGCCACCACACCGAAGACGCGCGCTTCGTCACCAAATACGTGGACATCGACCTATGAGCGAGAACAGCAAAATCGAGTGGGCCGACCATACGTTCAATCCGTTTATTGGCTGCACGAAGGTGTCGCCTGGTTGCGACCACTGCTACGCCGAGCACCTGATGGATACGCGCATGCACAAGGTCGTCTGGGGGCCGCACGGCGAGCGCGTGCGCACGTCGGCGGCTACGTGGCGACAGCCGCTTCGCTGGAATGCGCGGCACGCTGAATTCTTCGCCGCGCACGGCCGGCGCCAGCGTGTGTTCTGCGCGTCGCTCGCCGACGTGTTCGACAACGCCGTTCCCGACGCATGGCGCGCGGACCTGATCGACCTGATCTGGAACACGCCGCACCTCGACTGGCTGCTGCTCACGAAGCGGATCGGCAATGCCGGGCCGATGATCACGCGGGCACTCGAACTCGCCGGCCGCGGCGTCAACACGCCGTGGCCGTGGTCGAATGTCTGGTTCGGCGCGACGATCGTCAACCAGGCCGAGGCCGACCGCGACATCCCGAAGCTGCTCGCAGTGCCGGCGCGCATGCGGTTCCTGTCGATGGAGCCGCTGCTCGGGCCGGTCGATCTGACGTCTGTCAGTTTCACTGCCAGCCCCGGATACTTCGGTGACGCACTTCAGTGGCACCACCAGCCGCATTGCAGCCGCAACGAGCGCTACCCGGCCATCGACTGGGTCATCGTCGGCGGCGAGAGCGGCCCCGGCGCGCGACCGATGCACCCGGACTGGGCCCGTTCGCTGCGCGACCAGTGCGCGGCCGCCGGCGTGCCGTTCCTGTTCAAGCAATGGGGCGAATGGGCGCCGGGCGAAAACGCTGGCCCCCAGAAGCGCACCGAGGCGACGGCTCACTGGTGGGATGGTGAGTGGTCGTTCGGCTCGATCACGCCGCGCGCGGCCGAGACGCTGCACTGCGACGATGCGCCCGACCTGTGGCGTTGCGGCAAGCGCGCCGCCGGCCGCCATCTCGACGGCCGCACGCACGACGAATTCCCGGAGGCATGATGAAAGAGCGCCCTATCCTTTTCAGCGGGCCGATGGTGCGCGCCATCCTCGAAGGCCGAAAGACGCAGACGCGGCGAGCGCCTGCAGAACATTAGCGAGTCGGACGCGCGCGCCGAAGGCGTGACGATCGAGGACCACCACATGCGCGGCTACTGCGCCGGCGCCTATCGGCCGCCTAGCATCCGCGCCTTTCACGATCTGTGGGACAGCCTGAACGCCGCGCGCGGCCATGGCTGGGATGCGAACCCGTGGGTCTGGGTTGTCGAATTCAGGAGGATTGAAACGTGAGCCTCTACCTCTCTACGGTCGAGCTGGCCGAACTCGTCGGCTGCAGGCCGCGCAGCTTGGCGTGCATGAAGCGCTGGCTCGAGCGCAATCACTGGCCGTATGTCGTCAACATCGCTGGAGTGCCGCTCGTCGCGCGCGAGTACTACGCCGCCCGCATGAACGGCACTGCGCCTCCCGCGCGCCGGCCCCGCGCCGCCGCCCAAGACGAACCCAATTTCGCCGCACTCACAGCATGATCGGACGACGCAAGCGGCCGGACGGATTCGGCAACACCGCCGGCCAGGTGTACACCCGCAGCGGCTGGAACACGAACTGGTCGCGGTTGATGGGGTATTGCGAGAAGGAAGCGCAGGTGCGAGGCGTACCGTTCGAACGGTTCGCGCTGCGCGACATGCGGCCAGCGGCCGTGACCGATCGCCAGGAGGAAGGCGACGATCGCATCATCGATGCGACTGGGCATGCGGACGAGCGCATGGTCCGGAAGACATACGACCGACGGCGACAGCGAAAAGTGCGTGCTACGCGATAGCCTTATGTAACCCTACCGTGGCACCTCTTGAACTTAATGCCACTGCCGCATGGACAAAGCTCGTTCCTACCGACCTTATTACCGATCCGCATCATGCCTGGATCGCGCGCCTGTTGAGGTAATGCGCGCGGCGTGTTCGATGTCGACGGTGCTTGGGAAGAACGGGCAGCTGCAGGTTGCTCCGCTCCTGCGGATATTAGGTCTTTCAGTGTATAGCCAGAACTAGCCTGAAGCAGCGCAAGCACCGTAATCAAAATGCCAATAAATGTATACCACTCGGACTTGTTTTCCGGCATCCATGAAAGCAGGCTGGCCGCTCCCGGGGCTCGTCTTTCCGCTTCATCCGTGAACTGTTCTCGCGACCAATTTTGCGCCCTTGCGGCCGTTGCAACTTCGCTCAGCATCGCAAGTCGCTCGGCGGGTAATCCGCCGGCACGGGCGAACTGAATCAGACCATTTACCAGCGCATACACGCCATCAGGAATCGACCCAACACCTCCACATTTCGGACATGGCCCTGACTTACTACCCGTGAATGTGATTCCCGACGTGTTTCCGTCCATCCAAAAACCAGATGGAAACGCAGTTCCACAGCGATCGCAAATTGCTGGTATGACGGCCATCAACTCCCCCCCGGGGCGAAAACGAAAAAGGCCCGTGCAATGCACGGGCCTTTCACACTTATCTTCCAAATTTTGGAATCTCATCTTCCAAAACCTGTAACACGTCAGCGTCTTTGCGCTGCAAGTGCTTGAATTTGTTGGGGTGGCTGATGGGACTCGAACCCACGACGACAGGAATCACAATCCTCTAAAGACTGGATTCCTTGATGTTGACCTAGATTTACGAGACTCACTGAATCCCAGTGTTTTCGGGCTCTCCAGCGAAAATTGCCTACATATTCCTGTTGAACTACGTTGATTGATTGACCTATACTTTGCCTACATGGTGCCTACATAGATTTGGCCCCAACAGGAACAGGTAATGGCAAAGGTCAATTTCACTGCGGAGCGCGTAGCCTCGTTCGAAGCAGTGCCAGGCAAGACGCAGACGATTTACTGGGACGCGAAGGCTCCAGGGCTCGGCCTGCGCGTGACGCCCGCAGGCGCGCGTTCATACATCTACGAATCCCGCCTGTTCGGCAAGACAGTTCGCATCACCATTGGCGACTCACGTGCATGGACGCTTGGCAAGGCCCGCACTGAGGCAGCACGCCTGAAAACGGTAATCGATGACGGGAAAGATCCGCGCGAGCAGGTAGCCGAGCAGCGCGCCGCCCATGAGGCCCGAAAGGTGGAGGCTCGCCGCAAGGACGTAACGTTGGCGGAAGCCTGGAAGGTGTATATCGAGGTTCGCCGCCCGAAGTGGAGCGAGTTGCATTACCGCGACCATGTAACGCTCGCCAGCGCTGGTGGTCAGCCGAAGAAGCGTGGCAAGGGACTGACCGAACCGGGCCCGCTCGCAGCGCTGATGCCACTGAAGCTATCGGACCTGAGCGCCGAGCGCATGGGCGAATGGCTGGCGGATGAGGCCGCCCAGCGTCCGGCTCGCGCCCGCCTGGCCTTCAACCTGTTGCGCATCTTCGCAACGTGGTGCGAATCGAAGGCCGAATATCAGGCGCTCATCGACCCGCAGGCCGTTGCCACGCGCCTTTCGAAAGACGCTCTCCCGAAACAGGCCGCAAAGACCGATTCCATTCAGCGCGAGCAACTGGCCGCGTGGTTCGGTGCGGTCCGCCAGCTCAGCAACCCAGTCATGGAGGCGTATCTTATTGGCCTGCTACTGACCGGCGCGCGTCGCGAGGAACTGGCTGAGCTTCGTTGGGACGATGTGGACTTCCGGTGGCGCAGCCTGCACCTGAAAGACAAGGTGGAAATTGAGACCGGCCGGATTATTCCCCTGACACCGTATTTCGCCACCGTGCTGCTCGAGCTGAAGCGTATCAACGACACACCGCCGAACGTGCGCCAGATGCGCAGCCTTGAGGCCAAGGGTGAAACGTGGCGGCCGTCGGAATGGGTATTCGCCAGCAAGACTTCGGGTGATGGCCGGCTCGCCGCGCCGAACAACGCCTTGCATCGCGTCTGCGGGATTGCCGGTATCGCACCGGTGACGCTGCACGGTCTGCGGCGGTCATTTTCGAGCCTTGCGGAATGGACGGAACTGCCGTCCGGCATCAAGGCGCAAATCATGGGTCACAAGGCGAACGGCCAGGGCTTTCACGTCGCCGGCATTCGCACGTCGCTTGTTGACGGCGGCTTGCACCCGGTCAATCCATTCACGTGCGCCAGCAGCAAACGCAGCCTCACGGGATTCGTCACTGAGCCAGTAGCGCGTCACCCACGAGATGCGGCCGTCGTTCGTGCCGTCTGCAATTTCGCGGCGCTCGATGGTCCAACCGTATTTGCCTTCCAGGTAATGCACCCATGCGGCAGCTCTCGTCGTCGATTGGCGAAACACTGCCTCCATACCGGTCAGTGCATTGCCTTCCAGCAGTTCAGCCAGAAACGACGCTGTGACGGTATTGACGCGCGTAGGCAGGGCTCCGTTAGAATTGCGATGTTCGTTCGCGCTCGATTCGGCTTTGCTGGATTGGGCGTTTTTCTTTTCCATTTACGCCTCCGCGCGCATCAGCCGCTCGACCGCATCCAGCGGCCAGGCTAGAAAGCGATTCGGCAGTTTGACCGGGCGCACGCCGTGATAGCTGCCGGTCTCCATGTAGCGCTTGCGGATGCTCTGCGGACGCAGATGCAATGCGCCAGCTAGCTCTTCGGTCGTGATGAATTGGCGGCCTACCGGAATCGCCGCCAAGTGTTGCGTAGTCATGTGACTGGCTCCCAATGTGTGCGACTCAACGTGAATCGCTTGGGGCCAAGCCTGATTACCGCAATACTCGGCTTACTGTTGCGCAATAGCTCCGGCCTTATCCGACAAGGGATTCAGGCCGACTGGCGCAACAATGCAATGCAACGGCGTCTAGTATTTATCCCCTTTCAGTTTCCGGCTACCGACTCCCGCCGATGGGTGCCACGACGCCTTCGCGCGGGTCTCAAACTTGTCCTTTGCCTGATTCAGCAATGTGCCGATGCGTGGCCGGCTGACGTTGTATTGCTTGGCGAGTTTTTCTTGCGTGGCTCCCGGTAGCTTGCTTTCAGCCAGTAGCGTTTTAAGTTCTGCATCTGACCATTTATCGCCAACACGCTTCACGGTTCGAATTGACGCCGCAGGGGTGTTTCCTGACGGCAATTCCGCACTGTTAAAGCGATACTCGACGCGCCATTCCGGGTGAGCGTTCAGCAGCTTGTCCACGTCGGCAACGTCCACGCGGTCATAGAACGTGCGGAGATTCTTCGGAACGGCGTAGGGCAGAAAATCGCGTAGGTCGCGCGGGTTCTTCAGCGGCAGCGCGCCGCTCTTGATTTCGGTCACAAGTGTCGCCTCCCAGCGCGCCGCCTCGGTGCCGGTCTCCTTGGCGAGGATGCCGACCACCTCGTCAATCTGGAGCCTTCCAGCGGCCATCATCGCAGCCTGCTCAGCGTCTGCCTGGGTGCGCGGGTTCAAACGCATCGGTATAGGGCGACATAGGCAGGCACGTCGGCAAGCTGCGCCAGATGCTGTATCACTCCGGCCGGCTTCTCCTGTCCTATGTCGCGAGCCACTTCAACCAGAGCCAAGGGAACCTTGGCGCCGTTGTCGTATTCCGTGAACAGCACCGAATCGAGGTCGACCATCGTCAGCGATTCGGCTTGAGTCGCCGCCAAATACCGGCGAATCGAAGGTGCGCGATGCCATACACCGTAAGCCCGGTCGCGGGTTTCGTATTGTTCGAGCCTCATAGTTGGCCCCTTGGCAAGCTATCGGGCGCGAGCGCAATGCACGCGAGAAGCATAGTTGGCTGCATATCACACCCACTACGGCAGTTTTATTTCGGCCAGGATGTCCGCGACCTTGATGATGTGCTCTGCTATGGACGAGAGGTCCTCGTAAAGCTTTTGAGGTCCCGCGTTGACTTCGCATTGAGGCTTCCTGCGGTTCTCGTTCGCCACAAGACGCAAAACCGGAGCGAGCGGCTGACCGGCAATCGGATGCGTACGCCGACGGCCCTTCGTCCGGTGGGCGGTTGGAAGCTGAACGAGGGCGGCGGGGCGCGACGTAGAATTGAGCTTAGCCATGGTACGGACCTCCCTTATAGGTCGTGTTATGGTCAGGCGGCGCGAAGTGTTCCAGCACCCGCGCCGCCGCTTTGCCTGATGCCGTCAGGCCGCGGTAATTGCCTTTAGCCCGGGGTTCTCCGGTTCCGGCGTAAATTCAACGCCGGCTTCATTGAGGATCCATGCCTCTAGCTTGTCGTGCCACATGCGCAGCAGGTCCAGCGGACGCACGTTGTAATGACGTTCCGCAATGGCAGACGGCTTAACGCAGCGCGTGACATGCGAGGTGCCGCATGATGAATGGTCACGACGCCGCGCGCGCACGTGACGCCCTGTTTTCGCTCGATGCCGGGTGCCCGCGCAGTGAGTGGGTGAGCGCCGGCATGGCGGCGAAGGCAGCCGGCCTGTCCGAGGCTGATTTCCTCGAGTGGTCAGCGACCGGCGCCAATTTTGGCGGAGAACGTGACGCCAAGTCTGCATGGAAGAGCTTTAAGCAGGATGGCGGTATTGGTCCGGCCACGCTATTCAGGATGGCGATGGATGCCGGCTGGCGTGATACGCACCCGCGCAACGTCACGCCGGCGGCGCGCGTACCGGCCTCGAAGCCGACGAACGTCGACACTCCCCGGAAGCCGCGCACCGACCTGGCCGCGACGTTCGACAGCTATCCGCCCGCAAGCGCCGACCATCCCTATATCGTTGCGAAACGCGGAACGCCGGACGGCCTGCACGTGGTGCCGAAAGATGACACGCTCACCGTCGGCGGGCAGCGCGTCGCCGGCTGGCTGGCGGTACCGGTTCGCTCGTTCGACGGCATGCTCTACACGGTCCAATTCATTCCGCCGCCGGGTGCCGGGAAGAAACTCAACGCACCCGGCGCGTCGTTCAACGATGGCTTGTTCATGGTCGGCGACATCACACCGGATGGAACGCTATACGTATGCGAAGGCATCGGGCAGGCGTGGGCATGCGCCAAGGCAGACTATCACGCCGCCGCTGCGGTCACGTTCGGCTCTGGCCGCACTCGCTCCATCGCGAAGGTGCTGCGCAAGCGGTTTCCGACGGCGCGCATCGTCATCGTGCCGGACCGCGGCAAAGAGGCGGACGCCGAAGCCATCGCCCGCGAGCTTACTGGTGCGTGGGTCGAAATGCCCTCCGACAAGCCTGCGAACTATGACGCGAACGACTACGAGGCTGAGTACGGCGTCGACACACTGGCGGATCTTCTCCGCGCCGCCAAGACGCCGCCCATGCGATACCGGTTGCAATCGGCCGACGACCTGCTGAGCGCGCCGCCGCTGCGATGGATGGTTCAAGGCGTGTTGCCGGCTTCCGGCTTTGGTGCCGTATATGGGCCGTCAGGTTCCGGGAAGTCGTTCCTGGTGCTCGACCTATGCACCGCCATCGCAGACGGTGCCGAGTGGTTCGGGCGGCGCGTGAACACCGCTCCCGTAACCTACGTGTGCCTCGAAGGCGAAGCGGGCCTCGGCAAGCGTGCCAAGGCGTGGAGTATCCGCCGGCAGTGCAATCTGCCGGTCCGCCTGCGCTTCGTCACGCAGCCGCTCGACCTGCGCCAGCCTGAAGACGTTGCCGACCTGTAACGCCGCCTCTAAAGTAGAGAGAAGTAGTGAAACCCCGAGCGCTTTCCGCGCTTACAAGATAGTAAGGAGAACTCTGATGACGCTCCCCGCATCGCCCCCGATGTCCATGTCGCAAATCGCAACCGAACTTGGCCGTACCTTGCCGCTCTCGCTGCTCGATTCATGGGTGCTCGCGCTGGCCGGCAAGAGCGGCGCACCGGTCAGCTTCAGCGATTTGCTCGGCAAGACCGGACGCTTTGACGGAGCCCTGACGGGCCAAGACACCGGTGGTGTCGCTCTCTTCGTGAATTTCCCAGCATCGACACCGTTTTTTGACACTACTCTGGTTACGCTGGAAAAGGACACCACGCCCCAAACGGTTCTGACGACTTCAGCTCCCTCGGCACATTGGTCCGGGAATATAAGGGCTATCAACAACACGACAGGCGTCAGCGTTGTCATGTCGAAATTCAGCGCAACGCAATGGGTGACACCGTCGGCTCCCGCGAACCTGATACGAAGCGGCCATACCGACAGCTTCACGATATTGCCCTCCGCCTGATGGGACGGGAAGATGGCGCGAACGCTCCGCCTGAGAAGAGGCCGAAACGGGCGGCGCGCTGTCTGATTCAGCAGGCAAAGAACAGGCGCCGCAGGGTTGTCTGGTAACAGAGAAATAACAGGTGGCGCACTTTCCCGTTTGGCCGAGAACAATCAAAAAGCAACCACACGGCGGTTCGCGCCCTTCGCTCAGAACGCAAGGAAACAGCCAATGCGGGCGACCACGGGTTGAAATCAATCAAAGGAAATCAAGCGCCGGACGAGTCAGCCTGCAAAATGCTTGCAGAATCAGTCGGGTAGCTCTATGGCGCGCATTCTCGGACAAATACGCGCGCGCGAGGCAACGGAGTTTTCCGTGCCCATAAAAAGGCCCGTTCGTTTTGCGACCAATACGCGCGTGCGCGCGCGAGGCGCATGAAAAGCCGCGGTAAGTTATCGGTAAAAAACCGGTCGATACCGTGGGAGCGCCAAAAGGTAATGGTCGAAATCGGCACCGAAGTTACGGCCTGAAACGGGAAGCTACCCGCCTCTATCCGAATATGCGCGCGCGAAAAACGCGACAACGCGGAAGTTGCGGCGATTGTCATCCGATGACCTGATACAACATTCCCGCCGAGATGCTCGTTCAATGGCCGGTAGTGCTAGCATCGCATGGCGAAGCTCGTACCCCAACAGATGCAGCACCGATGTGCTGCGCCAATCGAGCCGCGCACGGGGGAATAATGAAGAAGACATGCACGCTCCTTCTGTGTCTGGCGCTCGTATCCTGCGCCACCGTCCACGAAAGCTATGCGCCCGACGGCCGCCAGGCCTATACCCTTAACTGCAGTGGCTTGGCTCGAGGATGGGATAAATGCTTCGAGGCGGCAGGCAATCTTTGCAAAGCAGCCGGCTATGACGTGCTCGACCGGAGCGACGAAAGTGCAGCGGCTGTCGGAGCGGGTGGCGGCGGATTGTTCGGTGCGAAAACGAACGAGCGGTCGATGGTAATTGCCTGCAAGAAGCCGGTGGGCTGAGTGAGTCATCAGGCCGGTAGACCTCTCCGACGTTAGAGAAGAGTCATGCAGGGTGCCCGAGCTGTCCGACTTCCGGTGTATTCTGGCGCCGGCTGGATTAGCGGGAACACAACATGAAGAAAATCGGAAGCTTTGTATTCTGGGCCATTGTCGCGTTAGTGCTCGTGCGCGCTTATTACTCGGCCGATTTCGTCGCGTGGCGCGAAAGGCTCGTGTGCACCTACAAAGACCCGTCCGGCGATTGTCTGTCAGAGGATGAGCACATCAGGCGAATTGCCCACGATGCAGCGGTGGACGCTATTGCCGATTGGCGGGCTGAATGCTCCGGGCTCTACAGTTCAACCAACCCGGATTGCTCGTTGTTCCACCGCAATTAGAGTGAACGGACGCTAGGCTGCAACCTTCCAAACTGGCGGCGCGTTGACGGCAAATGCCTACATGGTGCCTACACGAACTCCAGAAAGCAAAAAGCCCAGTCGCAATGACTGGGCTAAGTGCTTGAATTCTTTGGGGTGGCTGATGGGACTCGAACCCACGACGACAGGAATCACAATCCTGGACTCTACCAACTGAGCTACAGCCACCACTGATACTGCTTTCTGCTCTTCGCTGTTTTTGTTTCAGCATCGAAGAAGCAAGATTATACGAAGTCTTTTGAATCTTGCAAAGCCTTTTTTTCAAAAAATTCTTCGGCTTCGTTCAGATGCGCGCGCGCCTCGTCGAACACGGCCAGATCGCCGCGCGCGAGCTTCTTGTTGTCGGACAGCACGCGACGCCAGCCGCGTGCGCCGGGCACGCCGCGATACAGCCCGAGCGCATGCCGCACGATCGCGCCGAGATAGGTCCCGCGCTTCAGCTCGGCCGCGCAGTATTCGATCAGTTGCGCTTCCGCTTCTTCGCGCGTCGGCACCGCGCCCGTCGATCCGTAGAACCGCGCATCGACCTCCGCGAGCACATACGGGTTGTGATACGCCTCGCGGCCGAGCATCACGCCATCGACATGCTCGAGATGCTGCGCGACTTCGTCCAGCGTCTTGATGCCACCGTTGATGACGATCTCCAGCGACGGAAAATCGCGCTTCAACTGATACGCATAGTCGTACTTGAGCGGCGGGATCTCGCGATTCTCCTTCGGCGACAGCCCCTTCAGGATCGCGTTGCGCGCATGCACGACGAACGTTTCGCAGCCGGCTTCGGCGACCGTGCCGACGAAGTCGCGCACGAACGCGTAATCCTCGACCGCGTCCACACCGATCCGGTGCTTGACCGTAACCGGCACCGACACCGCATCGCTCATTGCCTTCACGCAGTCGGCGACGAGCTGCGGCTCGTTCATCAGGCACGCGCCGAACGCGCCGCGCTGCACGCGCTCGGACGGACATCCGCAATTCAGGTTGATTTCGTCGTAGCCCCACTGCTCGCCGAGCTTCGCGGCGCGCGCGAGATCGTCGCGTTCGCTGCCGCCAAGCTGCAGCGCGACCGGCGATTCGTTCGGCGTGAACGCAAGATGCCGCTGGGCATCGCCGAACAGCAGCGCACCCGTCGTGATCATCTCCGTATACAGCCACGTATCGCGCGTCAGCGTACGGTGGAACGACCGGCAATGGCGATCGGTCCAGTCGAGCATCGGCGCGACGGATACGCGACGGGGAGGAAGCGAGGACGGTACGGACATGGAATTCGGGCAACAAGCCAGGCGGCGCGGAAACAACCGAGCATTTTACCGCAACATGGGCGGCACCTGCCCGGCGCCCGCGCTAGTCTCCCTCGCCCAGTTCCGCATCGACCGCCCTTCGCGCCTCGTCGAGCACGCGCTCGATCACGCGCCGTTCGGTCAGCAGCAACCCGTCGACCTTGGCGAGCCGCCAGTCGATCCGCACGGCGTCGCCCTGCAGCACGCGGTAGTGCGCATGCTCGCCGTCCCAGACCTGCTCGGTCTTCACCTCGATCTCGAAGCCGCGGTACGGCTCGCTGAAATCGCCGAGGTCGCTGCCTCTCGGTTCCATCGCACGCTCCGTGGCGACGCGGCGCCAGGCCGCCCATGCAGCCGGCGCCGTGCGCTCAGTCGTATTCGTCGGACAAAAAGGATTTGCCGTCGGCCGTCAGGTCGACGCGGTCGGCCGCCGCCTGATAGATCAGCCCCTCGTTCAGCAACGCATAGACGACGTCGCCAAACGCAGCAGGAACCGGCCGGCTTTCGCCGAACTGGTCGATCCACTTCAGCGCCTCGATGGCTTCGGGGGAAAGGATGGGGGTCATGCGTTGCCCTCCGGCATCGGTGTCGTTCCATCCTAACACTTCGTCCGGACGCCGAATACCAAGGGAAACGCGCTGCGGGAATGCCGGACGACGCCAACGGGCAGGCAGCCCGCCGGCGCCGCACCGGCGCAGGAAGCTCGCGCTCAGAGACGCGCGATCGATACTTCGGTCGACTTCACGAGTGCGACGACTTCCGCGCCAACCTTCAGTTCGAGCTCGTCGACCGAGCGGGTCGTGATCACCGACGTGACGATGCCGAACGGCGTCTCGACGTCGACCTCGGACACCACCGGACCGCGAATGATCTCCTTCACCTTGCCTTTGAACTGGTTACGCACGTTGATTGCAGTGATGCTCATCGGGTTGATCGCTCCGAAGAAAAAGTCTCAGAACGGGCGGCCGAAGCCGCCCGGATTTAAACGGCCCAGCGGATCTGCCCGACCGGTCGAACGTTGTCTGCTTCATGCACCGCGCCCGGTGCGGCCGCGCCTGGCCCGCCGGCGAGCACGCGCTTCAGCACGCGGTCTTCCAGCGCCGCAAACGCCGCCGATGCGCGAGCACGCGGCCGGTCGAGCGGTACGGGCTGGTCGAGCGCCACGCGCCCCTGCTCGATGAGCAGGATGCGGTCGCCGAGCGCGACCGCCTCCTGCACGTCGTGCGTGACGAGCAGCGCGGTGAACCGATGCTCGCGCCACAAGCGCTCGATCAGCGCATGCATCTCGATGCGGGTCAGCGCGTCGAGTGCGCCGAGCGGCTCGTCGAGCAGCAGCAGTTGCGGCCGGTGCACGAGTGCGCGCGCCAATGCCACACGCTGCCGTTGGCCGCCCGACAGTTGTGCGGGCCAGTCGTTCGCCCGCTCCAGCAGGCCGACTTCATCGAGCACCGCACGCGCGTCGTCGCGCGCGCCGCGCCCGAGGCCGAGCATCACGTTCTGCAGCACGGTCTTCCACGGCAGCAGGCGCGCATCCTGATACATGATCCGCGTATCGAGCGCACCGCCGCCGTCGCCGCGCGTCACGAGCGCGCCGCTGCTCGGCTGCTCGAGTCCCGCGACGAGACGCAGCAGCGTCGACTTGCCGCAGCCGCTGCGGCCGACGATCGCGACGAAGCTGCCGCGCGCAATGCCGAGTTCGACGTTGTCGAGCACGGTGCGCGCGCCGAAGCGCTTGCTGACGCCCGACAGCGTCACCGCGTCGTCGGGTGCCGGACTTCCCGCGCGCCGCCGCGCAAGCGGAACGACTGATGCGCTACCGTCACGATCGAGAATCGCCGCGTCGCGCGCATCGCCGTCCGCGACGCGTGCCTGCGCCAGCTCGGCCTCGAGGTCTGCGCCGGCGAGCGGGCCGTAGGCGGCCGCCGAAGTCGTCGCATTCATGCCTTTGCTCCTGATTGGTAAGCGGGGTGCCAGCGCAGCGTCACGCGCTCGAGCCATTTCGCCAGCACATCGGCCAGCTTGCCGAGCACCGCGTACAGCAGGATGCCGACCACCACCACATCGGTTTGCAGGAATTCACGCGCATTCATCGTCATGTAGCCGATGCCCGACTGCGCGGAGATGGTTTCCGCGACGATCAGCATCACCCACATCAGCCCGAGCGCGAAACGCACGCCGACGAGGATCGACGGCAACGCACCGGGCAGGATCACGTCGCGGTACAGCGCGAAGCCGCGCACGCCGTAACTCTTCGCCATTTCGATCAGGTTCGCGTCGACCGAGCGGATCCCGTGATACGTGTTGATGTAGATCGGGAAGAACACGCCGAGCGCCACGAGGAACAGCTTCGCCTTCTCGTCGATGCCGAACCACAGGATCACGAGCGGAATCATCGCGAGCGCCGGGATGTTGCGGATCATCTGGATCGTCGAATCGAGCGCGACCTCGGCGGCCTTCGACAGGCCGGTTGCGAGCCCCAGCGCGAGACCGACGCCGCCGCCGATCGCAAAACCGATCAGCGCGCGCCACGTGCTCACCTTCACGTTCGCCCACATTTCGCCCGACGTCACGAGCGACCATGCCGCCCGCACGACCGCAACCGGTTCGGGCAGCACGCGGGTCGACAGCCAGCCGGTGCGCGCACCGACTTCCCACACAACCAGCAGCGCGAAGGGCACGAGCCACGGCGCGACGCCGCGCCATGCGCGGGCGGCCACGGCGGCACCCGTCGTCGACGTTTTCGTTGTCATCGCAGGCCTCTCCTCGCTCAGCTCTGGCTTGCCTTCGGCAGATAGTTGTTGCCGACGATCTCGCCGAACGGCCCCGACAGCGGGCCGGCCGGCCGCTGCGCGCCCTTGCCCTTGATCAGCGGGAACACGAGTTCGGCAAAGCGATACGACTCCTCGAGGTGCGGGTAGCCGGACAGGATGAACGTCTCGATGCCGAGGTCCGCGTATTCGCGCATGCGCTCGGCGACCTGCTCGGGATTGCCGACGAGCGCGGTGCCCGCGCCGCCGCGCACGAGACCGACGCCGGCCCACAGGTTCGGATACACCTCGAGCGCCTCGCGACCGCCGCGCTTGCCCCCGTGCAGCGCGGCCATCCGGCGCTGACCTTCCGAGTCCATGTTCGCGAACGCCTTCTGCGCACGCGCGATCGTGTCGTCGTCGAGGCGGCTGATCAGGCGCTCGGCATCACGCCATGCTTCGTCCTCGGTCTCGCGCACGATCACGTGCAGGCGAATGCCGAACTTGATCTTGCGGCCGCGCGCCTCCGCGCGGGCACGGATGTCGGCGATCTTCTTCGCGACCGCCTCGGGCGGCTCGCCCCAGGTCAGATAGGTATCGATATGATCGGCGGCAATCGCGTGCGCGGCCGGCGACGAGCCGCCGAACCACAGCGGCGGATGCGGACGCTGCACGGGCGGATAAAGCGCCTTGCCGCCCTTCGACTGCAAGTGCTTGCCGATGTAGTCGAAGCCGCCATTGTCGTGCGACGCGGCAAGCAACCCGCGCCAGATGTTCAGGAAGTCGTCGGTGATCTCGTAGCGCGTATCGTGATCGGCGAACAGGCCATCTCCTTCGAGTTCGGCCGCATCGCCGCCCGTCACGACGTTGATCAGCAGGCGGCCGCCCGACAGGCGGTCGAACGTCGCGGCCATGCGCGCCGACAGCCCCGGCGACGCGATGCCGGGACGGATTGCAACCAGGAACTTCAGGCGCTGCGTCGCCGGAATGAGGCTCGACGCAACGACCCACGCATCCTCGCAGGAACGACCGGTCGGCAGCAGCACGCCTTCGTACCCAAGCGTGTCCGCCGCGACGGCGACCTGCTTGAAATAATCGTAATCCGCGGCGCGCGCGCCTTCGGCCGTGCCGAGGTAGCGGCTGTCGCCATGCGTGGGGATAAACCAGAACACATTCATCTGCTGCTCCTGCTTGACTGTTCTTGCCGAAATTTGAAAAAACATCGCCCTGCTCGCGTCGCGGACGAGCGACGCATGCATGGTGTGCGTTCGAATCGGGATGGTTCGCCGGTCAGGCCGTGCGGCGAGCGAATACGCGATTGCACGGCTGTTTCTGGGAAATCAGTCTAGGGATCGGTGCAGGGCTTTGGAACGATTTTTTTGAGCTTAGGTTTTCCGCTTTCGTGATTAGCACGACGCTGGAGCGAATATCGCGGCGACCGGGCCCTATAATGGCGTACCTATCCGAATAACTCCGCGCGCACGGCCCCGGCCGGGCGCGCCTGCGGTGCACTCATCGATGCAGAAAGTCATCCTGCCGTTCCTGTCCGGCTTCCTTGCCGCCCTGTTCTTCCGCGAGGCCACGCTCGCCCTCCTTCACACAGCGGACCTGATCGCCGCGGCCGGCTTCTCCACGCAGCCGTTCGCGCCGCTCGGCATTCCTGAATTTGTCGCGAACGCGCTGATCAGCGCGTGCTGCGCGATCCCGATGGCGTGGCTGTTGCGCGTGTCGCCGGAACGCGAAGCATCGTGGATCGGCGCACTCATGTTCGGCGGCATCGTGCTGACGGCAGCCCGCGTGTTCGCGATCGATCCGCTGCGCGGCATCTGGCCGTCGGGCAACATGATGCCCGTGCTCGCAGCCGGCTTCGCGGCGAACGCGGTGTGGGGCTTCGGCGCGCTCGTGTTCATGCGCGCGTTCATGTCGGACGACGCGGGCAACGAGTAACGCGGGCCCGGGCTCCGCGCCCTTCGACCGCAGAGCGATCGACGGTCAATAAGCGAAAAGGCCGCCTGCTTGTGCTGGCGGCCTTTTCGTTTCTGTCTCGCGCGCGGGTCAGTCGTTCAGGTTCCGCAGCGGATGCGTGTCGGGCGTCCACGGGCTGTCGAACATCGCGAGCACCTCGGCCCGATCGATGTCCGCGGCCGACTTGAAGCGCCAGGCCGGCTGGTGATCCTTGTCGACGATCAGTGCGCGCACGCCTTCGATCACGTCGCCGCGCGCGAACGTCGAGCGCGTGAGATCGAGATCGCGCCGCAGGCAATCGGCCATCGTCGCGCCGCGTGCGCGCTCGACGACTTCGAGCGACACGGCCATCGACAGCGGCGACAGTTGGCCGCGCATCGCGTGAGTCGCCTTCTCGACCCACCCGTCGACGGCCGCGCAATCCGGTTCGGCATCGAGCGACGCGAGGATCGCGTTGATGTCGGGCTGCGCGAAATGGCGGTCGATCCCGGCGCGCGCATCGGCCAGCGCTGACGTGTCCGGCGTCGGCACGACCTTGTGCGCGGCAGCCGCGTCGGCCACGCAGGCGACGGCCTGTGCACCGCTGTCGATGCGCGCGCTGCGCAGCGTGTCGAGCAGCGCCGGCAGCGCGGCATCGGGCAGATAGACGTCGGCGAGCTGCGCGTACAGTGCACCGGCCGCGTCGAGCGTCCCGCCCGTCACGGCGAGATAACGACCGATCGCACCGGGCGTGCGCGCGAGAAACCAGCTCATCCCGACGTCCGGGAACAGGCCGATGCGCGTTTCGGGCATCGCCATCTTCGTCGAATCGGTCACGACGCGCAGGCCGCCCGTATGCCGCGCCGCCTGCGAAATACCCATGCCGCCGCCCATCACGACGCCGTGCATCAGCGCGATATAAGGCTTCGGATAGGTGAAGATCGTATGGTTCAGCGTGTATTCGTCGATGAAGAACGCGTCGATCGCATCGCGGTCGCCGCGGTGCCACGCGTCGTGGAAAAAGCGCACGTCGCCGCCCGCGCAGAACGCGCGCGGATGCGGACTGTGCACGACGACCGCAACCACCTCCGGATCGTCGCGCCACGCGTCGAGCGCCTGCTGCATCAGCCGGATCATACCGACCGACAGCGCGTTCAATGCCTTCGGCCGGTTCAGTTCGAGAAAACCGATGCGGTTCGCGACATAGGCGCGCACGTCAGGCTGGGCGGACTCGGCAGAAACGGCAGCGGAAGTGGAATCGGTCATGAGGGCCATCCGGCAAACAGCAGTCGCACGTTCAGTGCGCCTGCATCTTCGAGAACAGGTTCAGCACCACGACGCCCGAGATGATCAGCCCTAGACCGATCATCGCCGGCACGTCCGGCACCTGACGATAGAGCAGCATCGCGACGAGCGTGATCAGCACGATGCCGGCGCCCGACCAGACTGCATAGATGATGCCGACGGGCATCGTGCGCAGCGTCAGCGACAGGCAGTAGAACGCGATGCCGTAACCGGCGACGACGAGCGCCGACGGCCAGAAGCGCGTGAAGCCGTCCGCCGCGCGCAGCGCGGACGTGCCGACCACTTCCGCGACGATCGCGATCGCGAGCCATGCGTATCCGGGAAGCTGCATCGCTCAGCTCCTTGCGAGGGCCAGCACGGCGTAGTCCTGGCCGAGCTCGGTACACAGCGCCTCGACGACGAATTCGTGGTCCGCGCGCTGCGGCAGCCCCGACGCGGTGATCGAGCCGATCACGCCGGCGCCCGCGACGGTCAGCGGAAACGAACCGCCGTGCGGCGAATATTCGGCGATCGGCAACCCGTGCTTGTCCGCCAGCGTGGCGCCGGCCTGCTGCATGCGCAGGCCGATCGCATACGAGCTGCGCCGGAAATGCGCGACGACGTTGCGCTTGCGGCGCACCCAGTCGGCATTGTCGGGGGTCGCACCGGCGAGTGCCGCGTAGAACAGCGGCTGGCCGAACGTGACGATGTCGATCGCGATGGCATGGCCGCGCGACGTCGCGAGCGCATGCATCCGGTTGCCGAGCGCCCACGCGCGGGCCGCGTCGAAATGGGGAAACACGAGCGCCTGTTCCTGCGCGCCGATCGATTGAAGATCGTGAGCGATGTCCATGAATCCGTCGATGCAATAAGGTGAGCCGCAGCGGTGCCGATGCGATCGCGCACGGCGCCGCTACCGAAGAGGCGAAACAAACCGCTCGATTCTAGCGCACGCGCCCACCGTGCCGTCCCCGCAAGACGCGACACGCGATTGTCAGAAAGTGCTTGCGTGCGCTCGGGTAACTCCTTATAATTCATTTCTTCGACGGACGCGGGGTGGAGCAGTCTGGCAGCTCGTCGGGCTCATAACCCGAAGGTCGTAGGTTCAAATCCTACCCCCGCAACCAACGTCCAGATTCATGCAAAAAGCCCGGCCCAGCGCCGGGCTTTTTGTTTTTCCGCACCCGATCCCCGCCCCCTCTTCGCGCACGCATGCCGCTTCGCACGGCACGCCGCCCGCATGTGCAGGCGTTCGAGAATGCCGCGCCCCGGTGATACACTCGCATCACCTCGTCCCTTCCACTCGACATGAAATTCTGCTCCGTCTGCGGTCACGAAGTCATCGCGCGCATTCCTCCGGGCGACAACCGCGAGCGCTTCGTCTGCGATCACTGCGGCACGATCCATTACCAGAATCCGCGCAACGTCGTCGGCACGGTCCCGGTCTGGGGCGACCAGATCCTGCTGTGCCGCCGCGCGATCGAACCGCGCTACGGATTCTGGACGCTGCCCGCGGGCTTCATGGAAATGGGCGAGACGACGGCCGAAGCCGCCGCGCGCGAAACGCTCGAGGAAGCCGGCGCGCGCGTCGAGATACAGAACCTGTTCACGCTGCTCAACGTGCCGCACGTGCACCAGGTCCACCTGTTCTACCTCGCGCGGCTCACCGATCCGGGTTTCGAAGCCGGCGAGGAAAGCCTCGAAGTGAAGCTGTTCGACGAAGCCGACATCCCGTGGGACGAAATCGCGTTCCCGACCGTCAGCCAGACCCTGCGATTCTTCTTCGCCGATCGCGCCGCCGGCGACTACGGCGTGCACACCGGCGATATCTTCCGCTCGCTGCGCAACGGCTGAGCTCGCCCCCATGGTCCCCTGGCTCGGCCCGGACGATCCGTTTCCGCCCATCGAACGCGCGCTCGGTCCCGCGACCGGCGCGCCCGGGCTGCTCGCCGCGAGCGCCGACCTGCTGCCGTCGCGCCTCATCGACGCGTACCTGCGCGGCATCTTCCCGTGGTACTCGGACGGCCAGCCGGTGCTGTGGTGGAGCCCCGACCCGCGCATGATCCTCGTGCCGGCCGAATTCAAGGTGTCGCCGTCGCTGCGCAAGACGCTGAAGCGCGTGCTGCGCGAGCCCGCATGGGAAGTGCGCGTCGATCACGACTTTCCGGGCGTGATGCGCGCCTGCGCGCAGGCGCCGCGCCGCGGGCAGCGCGGCACGTGGATCACGGCGGAGATCATCGACGCCTATACGTCGCTCTACCGCTCCGGCAACGCGCACAGCATCGAGACATGGCGCGACGGGCGCCGCGTCGGCGGCCTGTACGGCGTGTCGTTCGGGCGGATGTTTTTTGGCGAATCGATGTATGCGGATGCCACCGACGCATCGAAAATCGCGCTGGCCGCGCTCGTCGCCCACCTTCGCGACCAGGGGCTGGAGATGATAGACTGCCAGCAGAATACGTCGCATCTAGCGTCGCTCGGCGGCCGCGAGATCGCACGCAAGGCCTTTGTCGCTCACGTGCGCCGCGCGGTAGCCGAACCGCCGATTCCGTGGCAGTTCGACAAGCGCGTGCTCGCCGCGCTGACGGGCCCCGCCGAAACGGCGGCGCCCTCCGGGATCGAGCGCTAGCGCGGCACTCCTTCCCTGCATCGAGAGCTGCCCATGACTCACCCGACTGAGCTGCCGCTTTCACCGCTTTCGGCGCTGCAATTCTATGCAACGGCGCCCTATCCGTGCAGCTATCTGGACGGCCGTATCGCGCGCTCGCAAGTCGCGACGCCGAGCCACCTGATCAACTCGGACATCTACACCGAACTCGTGAAGGCCGGCTTCCGGCGCTCGGGCGTCTTCACGTATCGCCCGTACTGCGACGGCTGCCGCGCCTGCGTACCGGTGCGTGTGCCCATCGACGCGTTCGTGCCGTCGCGCACACAGCGCAGGATGTGGAAACGGCACCGCGCGCTCGTCGCGACGGTCTCGCCTCTGCACTACGACGAAGAACACTACGCGCTCTACATGCGCTACCAGTCCGCGCGTCACGCGGGCGGCGGAATGGATCGCGACAGCCGCGACCAGTACGAGCAGTTCCTGCTGCAGAGCCGGATCAACTCGCGCCTCGTCGAATTCCGCGACCTCGACGCCCCGGGCGGCGAGCGCGGCAAGCTGCGCATGGTCAGCATGATCGACATCCTCGGCGACGGACTGTCGTCCGTCTACACGTTCTTCGAGCCCGACGACCGGCACACGAGCTACGGCACCTACAACATCCTGTGGCAGATCGAGCAGGCGAAGAGCCTCGGGCTGCCGTACGTGTACCTCGGCTACTGGATCCGCGAGAGCCCGAAGATGGCGTACAAGGCGAACTTCCACCCGCTCGAAGGGCTGATCGACGGCCGCTGGACGATACTCGATCCGGAACGGGTCGACCTGCCGCCCGTCGATGCGGCACTGGCCCGCGCGCCGTTGCCGGGCGGGCATTCCGGCTCGGGCTGACGCGCACCGCGGGGCTACGAAGCGAAGCACGCCCCTGCCGCGCAACTCCCGGTAAAATAGCGGGTTGTCATTCATTTCGGCTGCCCGCCCAATTCCCGTGTTCAGTTCCCTCTATCCGCTGGCCCGCGCATCCCTGTTCAAGATGGATGCGGAAGACGCTCACCACCTCACGCTGCGCGCGCTCGGCGCGGCCGGCCGCACGGGCCTCGCCTGCGCGCTGTCGGCCCGCGTGCCCGACGCGCCGCGCACCGTGATGGGGCTCACGTTCCGCAACCCGGTCGGCCTCGCGGCCGGCCTCGACAAGGACGGCGCAGCCATCGACGGCCTCGCGGCGCTCGGCTTCGGCTTCATCGAGGTCGGCACGGTCACGCCGCGTCCGCAGCCCGGCAACCCGCGCCCGCGGATGTTCCGCCTGCCGCAAGCCGAAGCGCTGATCAACCGGATGGGCTTCAACAACCACGGCGTCGACCAGTTCGTGAAGAACGTCCAGGCAGCCCGCTATCGCGGCATCCTCGGCCTGAACATCGGCAAGAACGCCGATACGCCGATCGAACGCGCGGCCGAGGACTACCTGTACTGCCTCGAACGCGTATACCCGTTCGCGAGCTACGTGACGATCAACATCTCGTCGCCGAACACGAAGAACCTGCGCCAGCTGCAGGGCGCGGGCGAGCTCGACGCGCTGCTCGCGGCGCTCAAGGACAAGCAGCAGCGCCTCGCCGACCTGCACGGCAAGCTCGTGCCGCTCGCGCTGAAAATCGCGCCCGATCTCGACGACGAACAGGTCAAGGAAATCGCCGACACGCTGTTGCGCCATAAGATCGAAGCGGTGATCGCCACCAACACGACGCTGTCGCGCGCGGCCGTCCAGGGCCTGCCGCACGCGGACGAAGCCGGCGGCCTGTCGGGCCGCCCGGTGTTCGACGCGTCGAACGAAGTGATCCGCAAGCTGCATGCCGAAGTCGGCAGCGAAGTGCCGATCATCGGCGTCGGCGGCATTTTCTCGGGCGAGGACGCCCGGGCGAAGCTCGCGGCCGGCGCATCGCTGGTCCAGCTTTATACGGGCTTCATCTACCGCGGCCCCGCGCTCGTCTCGGAATGCGTGAAGGCGATCGCCCGCGAGCGCACCGCGTAAGTAATATAGGCATAAACAAACGATATTTATCGACTGATTGCATTTTTGCTATCATCGGTCGCACTATCGGAACAGAGCCCCAGCTGGGGCAAGGAAGCTCACACGATGAAATTTTCGCTGCTGAAGAAGCTGCTGGTTGCGGGCCTGATCGGCTCGTCGTTCGCCGCCGCCACCGCGCATGCGGCCGATCTCCTCGACCAGGTGAAACAACGGGGCACGCTGCGGATCGGCCTCGAGGGCACGTTCCCGCCGTTCAACTCGAAGAACCCGCAAGGCGAACTGGTCGGCTTCGACGTCGACGTCGCGAAGGCCGTCGCCGCGAAGCTCGGCGTGAAGGCCGAGTTCGTGACGACCGAATGGAGCGGCATCATCGCGGGCCTGCAGGCCGGCAAGTTCGACGTGATCGCCAACCAGGTCGGCATCACCGACAAGCGCAAGGAGACGCTCGACTTCTCGCCAGCGTACACGTACTCGTCCGCGCAACTGATCCAGCGCAAGGACGACTCGCGTGACTTCAAGTCGCTGGAAGACCTGAAGGGCAAGAAGCTCGGCGTCGCACTCGGCACGAACTACATGGACATGGCGAAGTCGGTGCCCGGCATCGACGTGAAGACGTACCCGGGCGCGCCCGAGTACCTGCGCGATCTCGCGGCCGGCCGCCTCGACGCAGCGCTCAACGACCGCCTGATGCTCGCGTACCTGACGAAGAATTCGCAGTTGCCGCTGCGCCCGGGCGCGAACGTCGGCTCGGCGAACCCGTCGGGTATCCCGTTCAAGAAGGGCAACCCGAAGTTCCAGAAGGCGATCGACGACGCGATGGCCCAGCTCGCGGCCGACGGCACGTTCACGAAGATCTCGGACAAGTGGTTCGGCATCGACGTGACGAAGCCGATCAAGTAAGCACGCCTGCATTTCCCGCCTGACGGCGGGCCGGACAGGGCGGCATCCGCAACGATGCCGCCCTTTGCTTTATTCGTCCGGTTTATGATTGCGCTTTCGCGCACGCATCCGATTCGTATTCCATGTCGACAACGTCCCTGCTCGTCCAATCGCTGCCGGTGCTCGCCCAGGGCGCCGTACTGACCGTCAAGTTCGCCGTGCTGTCGATGGTGTTCGGCCTGCTCGGCGCTGTCGTGCTCGCGATGATGGGCATCCGGCAAAGCGAGCCGCTCGACGGCTTCGAACGCATCTGGGTCAATGCGCTTGCGTGGCTCGCGCGCGCATACGTGAGCCTGATGCGCGGCACGCCGCTGCTCGTGCAGATCTTCGTCATCTACTACGGGCTGCCGAGCCTCGGCATCTCGCTCGAACCGACGCCGGCCGGCGTCATCGCGCTCTCCGCGAACGTCGCGGCTTACATGTCCGAAAGCATGCGCGGCGCGATCAACGGCATCCACCGCGGCCAGTGGCTCGCGTCGTACAGCCTCGGGCTGTCGTGGGGGCAGACGCTGCGCTACGTGATCGGCCCGCAGGCGTTGCGCATCGCGGTGCCGAGCCTGTCGAACAGCCTGATCAGCCTGATCAAGGACACGTCGCTCGTGTCCGTGATCACCGTGACCGAACTGCTGCGCAGCGCGCAGGAAGTGATCGCGGCGACCTACCAGCCGCTGCCGCTCTATCTCGCCGCCGCGGCCGTGTACTGGATCCTGTGCCAGATCCTCGAATGGGCGCAGCGCTGGTACGAAAAGCGCCTGTCGCTGCCGTCGCGGCACTGAGCGCACGCCATCCGCCGGGCCGCGCACACGGGCCCGGCACTTTCGTTCCCGCCTACTCGCCCGAATAGCGCACGCCGAGCGCGGCACGCGCGGCATCGGTCATCGCGATCATCTGCCGCGAATGGTCGTGCGTCATGATCGGGCTTTCGGTTTCGCCCGCGAGCAGCAGGTCGCAGAAATGCGCGGTCTCGTAGTTCAGCCCGCCGCCTTCGGCCGGGGCGTCGAGTTCGACGGTGCGCCCATCCGCATAACGGATCGTCGCGCGCGCGGGGTTCCACCATTTCTCGTGAATCGTCACGTGCCCGCCGGCCGCGGCGATCAGCGCATCGCCGCGGCCCATCACGTCGAGCCCGCAAAAGAGCTGCGCGATCCCGCCGTTCGCGTGCAGGCTGTTCAGGCTCGCGAACATGTCGACGCCCGTCGCGCCGACGCGGCCGAGCGTCTGCACGTCGAGCGCCGCGCCGAGCCAGTCGACCGCGAGAAACGCCTCGTAGATCCCGATATCGAGCAGCGCGCCGCCCGCGCGATCGAGGCGATAGACGGAATGGTCGCCGGGTACCGACGACGATGCGCACCCCGCGCGCACGAGCCGGATCTCGCCGATCGGATCGTCATGCAGGTGCGCACGCAGCTGGCGGTACAGCGGAAAGAACGGCGGCTTCATCGCTTCCATGAAGAGCCGACCGGCGTCGCGTGCCGCACGCAGCACGGTATCGAGTTGCGCCGCGTTCAGCGTTGCGGGCTTTTCGCACAGCACGGCCTTGCCGGCGGCAAGTGCGGCCAGCGTGTACTGCGCGTGACTGTCATGGAGCGTCGCGATGTAGACCGCGTCGATGTCGCTCGCGAGGAGCGCTTCGAGGCTCGCGGCAGGCGTGCCGCCGCATGTCTCGCAAAAGGCTGCCGCTGCGTCGGCGCGGCGGGCCCAGGCACCGGCGAGCGTGGCGCCCGGCACGTGCGCGAGGCTTTGTGCGAAGCGGCGCGCGATGCTGCCTGCGCCAACGATGCCGAAGCGCACCGGGCGGTGGTCGTTGTCGTTCATCCTGATCTTCCGTGTCGGTCGTATGACGGTGGCCGGCACGCTGCCGACCGGCCGTCATGATAAACGGCTCGCCGGCACACGGATGAGCGACGCGAGCAGGTTCAGGCACGCATGGGCACGTCGACGGAGAAATCGCGCGAGATCTCGTCGGCGCTGAAATCGATCAGCGCGAGCGAGGCCGCTTCGGCTTCGCGCGGATCGCGCCGTTCGATCGCATCGACGACACGCGCATGCGCCTTCACCGCGATCTCGTGCGCGCCTTCCTTCTGCACGACGCGCGGATTCACGAGACGCACCGCACCGCGCACGATCGCCGCCATCTGCTGGAAGAACTGGTTGCCGCTCGCCTGCACGATCCGCGTGTGCAGCAACTCGTCCGCCGTGTCGTAGCCGGGATCGCCGGGCTGCAGCACCTTGAACGCATCGAACGCTTCACGGATCCCCGCGATGTCGGCCGCGGTCGCACGCACCGCCGCCTGCGCGGTCGCGCGCGGTTCGATCAGCATTCGAAATTCGATGACGTCGCGCATGAACTGCGGATCGGGTTTTGCCCGAAATCGCCAGCTCACGACGTCTTCGTCGATCATTCGCCAGTCGCGCATCGGCCGCACGCGCGTGCCGACTTTCGGCCGCACGTCCAGCATGTCGCGCGCAAGCAACATCGACAACGCTTCCCGCATCACCGTGCGACTCACGTCGAACTCTTTCGACAGCACGTCCTGTGGCGGCAAGATGCCGCCGTACTTGTCTTCGACGATACCCGAGACAAGCCCATCCATCACTTTGGCGACCAGTGACCGGTCTTTGCCCTGCTCCATGACACCTCCCCGTGCGTCGATTTGCGAACATCTGCTCCGCAGTTCCGCCGGCCCTGGTTACTACTGTTCTTATGATCTATAAGTTGATGAGTTCGAGGATATTTCGCTATCTGGTAAACACCTGACAGGGTTATCCCTCTTTTTGACGGGGTGATTTATAAGGCTACAAAAAAGGCCCGGGAAGCGCGCTGCGCCTGCCGGGCCGTGATTTCCACAAGATTTAAACATGCAGTCCATTACGGGTTCCTGATACCGTTACGGACTGCTTCTCATTCAGCTCGCTTCGGCCGAATAAACGATCGTTTCAACGCCGTTTTCCGTGCCGAGCAAGCACAGATTCGCGCCGCGCTCGGCAAACAACCCGACCGTCACGACACCCGGCCATGCGTTCACCTGCGCTTCAAAGCCGCGCGGATCGGCGATCTGCAGCCCCTTCACGTCGATGATCTCGTTGCCGTTGTCGGTGATGTACGGTGCGCCGTCCTTCGTCACGCGCAGCACGGGCACGCCGCCGAGCGCGGTCACGCGCCGGCCGATCGCCGTGCGCGCCATCGGCACGACCTCGATCGGCAGCGGGAACGCGCCGAGCACCGGCACGCGCTTGCTGGCGTCGGCGATGCAGACGAACGTGTCGGCCACCGACGCGACGATCTTCTCGCGCGTGAGCGCGCCGCCACCGCCCTTGATCATCGCGCCGCTCGCGTCGATCTCGTCGGCGCCGTCGACGTACACCTGCAGCGAGTCGACCTCGTTCAGGTCGAACACCTTGATGCCGTGCGATTTCAGGCGTTCGGTCGTGGCGACGGAACTCGACACGGCGCCGCGATAGCGCGACTTGACGACGGCGAGTGCGTCGATGAAGCAGTTGGCGGTCGAGCCGGTGCCGACGCCGATCACGGCGCCTTCCGGCACGTTCTGGATCACGTAATCGGCGGCGGCCTGGCCGACGAGGCGTTTGAGTTCGTCTTGAGTCATGGCGTGGTAATGCTGTGGGATTGCGGAAAACCGCCAGTTTACCGGACTCGGATGACGGCCCGCGTTTTTCGGCGCGCGGCGCGCCGTGCGTTCAGGGTGTGACCGCCTCTGGCGCGTTGTCCGTCGGCTGCGTGCCGGGGAAGTATTTGTCGAGCAACGCCTGTGCGATCGCGTCGCTTTCGGCGTCCGGATTGCCCGCATAGTCGGACGGACGGAAATGCATCTGGAACGCCGCGAATACGCGCCGCGTGCGCGCGTCGAGCACGCCGTCGGTCGGCACGTCGTAGCCGTAGCGCGCGAGCTTGAGCTGCAGTTCGCGCACATCGACCAACGCGTGCGGATCGCGGCCGCCGAGCCGGGCGGCCACGGTTGCATCGTCCGGCCATGCGCCGACGCCGGCCAGTGCGAGCGCATGCCACGGGAACAGCGGACCCGGATCGATCTTGCGTTGCGGCGCGATGTCGCTGTGCCCGATCACGCGCGTCGGCGGGATCGCGTAGCGTACGACGATGTCCTTCGACAGGCGGGTCAACGCATCGATCTGTTCGGGCGAGTACGGCTGCCAGGTGCGATTCTGCGGATCGAGCGGCCCGCGGTTCACGTTTTCGATGCCGATCGACGCCGCGTTCAATTCGGTCGCGCCCTGCCACTCGCTGACGCCCGCGTGCCATGCGCGCATCGATTCCGGAACGAGCTGGTAGACGACGGGCATCCCGTGTTCGATGCGCGGCTGCGGCGGCACGACGTAATGCACGCTGACCGAATCGCCCGTCAGCGTGCGCAGCGACTTCGCTTCGTCGCTTTCGGTGTAATGCATCACGAGAAAGCGGATCCGCGAATCGGCACCGCGCGCGTACAGGCTCGTGTCGGCGTAGTAGGTGCCGCGTTCGACGAGCGACGGCGACGTGCAGGCAGCCAGCAGGCATAGCACGGCGCATGATGCGCCGAGGCGAAACAGGGTCATCGGTCGCAAGTTCCGGAGAACCGCGTGCCGCATCGCATCGCGGCACGCGTCGTTCGGGTCATGCCAGGCACGCGCATATTGCGCGAGACAGGATGTGTCAGCCCTTCACGCGCCGCTGGCGCACGGCTTCGTACAGGCACACGCCGCTTGCGACCGACACGTTCAGGCTTTCCACGCTGCCGGCCATCGGGATGCTCATCACCTCGTCGCAGGTGTCGCGCGTGAGCCGGCGCATGCCTTCGCCTTCCGCGCCCATCACGAGCGCGACGGGGCCGTCGAGCTTCGTATCGTAGAGCGTCGCCGACGCCTCGTCCGACGTGCCGATGATCCACACGCCGGCTTCCTTCAGCTCGCGCAGCGCGCGCGCGAGGTTCGTCACCGTGATGTACGGCACCGTATCGGCCGCACCGCTCGCCACCTTGGCCGCAGTCGCGTTCAGGCCGACCGCACGGTCGCGCGGCGCGATCACCGCGTGCGCGCCGGCCGAATCGGCAACGCGCAGGCATGCGCCGAGGTTGTGCGGATCGGTGACGCCGTCGAGCACGAGCAGCAGCGCGGGACCCTGGATGCCGTCGAGCAGCTCGGACAGGTTCTGCGCGAGCGGCACGTCCTCGACACGCGCGACGACGCCCTGGTGGCGCTCGGTATGGGCGAGGCCCCACAGGCGCGTTTCGTCGGCCGCGATCAGCCGCACGCCCGCTTCCTTCGCGGTGTGCAGGAAGTCCTGCATGCGGCGGTCGCGGCGCGTCTGGTCGTACAGCACCTCCGCAACCGTCGATGCATCGTGCCGCAAACGTGCGGTCACCGCATGAAAACCGTAAAGAACCTTCAGACGTGACATGACTGGAACAACCTTCGATCAAACGTGCGGCCGCGCGACGCGCGCGGCCGCGATCCATGGAAAAGGAAAGCGCCGCGTTGCCGGCCGATGACCGGTGACGCGGCGTCTCTCGATACTGCAGGGCGTGCGCTTGCGCCGCCCCGAACGCTCAATACTTCTTGCGGGCGCGTGCCTTCTTCGCGGTCGGCTTCGCCGCCGCACCGCCACTGCCACCGCTGCCGCCCTTCTTGCGTGCGGCACGCGCTTCCTTCACCGCGACGCTCGGTGCGCTTGCGGCCTTCTTGCGGCGCGGCGCGAGCTCTTCCGCCTGCGGCAGCGCACGCACGCGCGGGCCGTTGCGATCGGCACCGGCACCGGCACCGGTGCCTGCGGCAGCCGGCGCGGGCGACGGGCGCGGCGCCTTCACCGGCGTATCGCGCACGAGGCGGAAATCGATCTTGCGCGCGTCGAGATCGACGCGGCTCACCTGCACGCGCACGCGGTCCGACAGACGATAGCGGATGCCCGTCCGTTCGCCGCGCAGCTCATTCTTGATCTCGTCGTACTGGAAGTAGTCCGAGCCGAGTTCCGTGACGTGCACGAGCCCTTCGATGAACAGCGTGTCGAGCTGCACGAAGATGCCGAACGACGTGACGCCGTTCACCATCCCGCCGTATTCCTCGCCGAGCTTGTCGCGCATGAAGTAGCACTTGAGCCATGCCTCGACGTCGCGCGACGCTTCGTCCGCACGCCGCTCGTTCGCCGAGCAATGCAGGCCGAGCTCTTCCCAGATCGCCGTGTTAGAGCGCGAGCGGTTGCGCGCTTCGTCGTCGGCCTGCTGCATCGCGCGGGCGCGCGGCGACAGCGCGGTGTTCAGCTCGAAGCCCTCCGGCGCCTTCGGCACGTACTTCTTGCCGGACAGGATCGAATAGATCGCGCGGTGCGTGAGCAGGTCGGGATAACGACGGATCGGGCTCGTGAAGTGCGCGTACGCCTCGTACGCGAGACCGAAGTGGCCGATGTTGTCCGGGCTGTAGACGGCCTGCTGCATCGAACGCAGCAGCATCGGCTGCAGCATCTGCGCGTCGGGCCGGTCGCGGATCTGCGCCATCAGCGCCGCGTAGTCGCTTGCATGCGGCTTGTCGCCGCCGCCGAGCGACAGGCCCATGCCGCGCAGGAACGCACGCAGGTTCTCGAGCTTCTCCGGCGTCGGCCCCGCGTGCACGCGGTACAGGCCCGGATGCTTGTTGCGCTTCAGGAAGTCGGCCGCGCAGACGTTCGCGGCCAGCATGCACTCCTCGATCAGCTTGTGCGCATCGTTGCGCTGGCGCGGCACGATCTGCTCGATCTTGCCCTGCGAGTTGCAGACGATGTAGGTCTCGGTCGTATCGAAGTCGATCGCGCCGCGCTTCTGCCGTGCGGCGAACAGCGACTTGTAGACGCCGTACAGGTTCTGCAGGTGCGGCAGCAGCTCCGCGCGGCGCGCGGCCTCCGGCCCCTTCGTGTTCGACAGCACGGCCGCCACTTCAGTGTACGTAAGGCGCGCAGCCGAATGGATCACGGCCGGATAGAACTGGTACGCCTTGATCTCGCCGCGCGCGGTGATCACCATGTCGCACGCGAGCACGCAGCGGTCGACTTGCGGGTTCAGCGAACACAGGCCGTTCGACAGCTTCTCCGGCAGCATCGGGATCACGCGGCGCGGGAAATAGACCGACGTGCTGCGCTCGAGCGCGTCGGCATCGAGCCCGTTGCCCGGCTGTACGTAGTACGACACGTCGGCGATCGCGACGATCAGCCGGAAGCCGTCGCCGCGACCGACCTTGACCGGCTCGCAGTAAACGGCGTCGTCGAAGTCCCGTGCGTCCTCGCCGTCGATCGTCACGAGCGGCACGTCGCGCAGGTCGACGCGGAAACGCAGGTCGGCCGGCCGCACCTTGTCGGGCAGCGCGGCGGCTTCGTCGAGCGCCGGCTGGCTGAATTCATGCGGCACGCCGTACTTGCGCACCGCGATTTCGATTTCCATGCCCGGATCGTCGATGTCGCCGAGCACTTCGACGACGCGGCCGAGCGGCTGCGAATGACGGCTCGGGAAATCGGTCAGCTCGACGACGACGACCTGCCCGACCTTCGCCTTCTTCACGTTCTGCGTGATCAGGATGTCGTGGCCGATGCGCTTGTCTTCCGGCGCGACGATCAGCGCGCCGTTCTCGTTGAGCAGGCGGCCGATCACGCGCTTGTTCGCGCGCTCGGTGACTTCGACGACATGTCCTTCAGGCCGGCCGCGGCGATCGTAGCCGACGATCCGCGCGAGCACGCGGTCGTTGTGCATCACCTTCTGCATTTCGCCGTTCGGCAAAAACAGGTCGTCCTGACCGTCGTCGCGGATCACGAATCCGTAGCCGTCGCGATGCCCTTGCACGCGCCCTGCGACGAAATTCGACGGATGGGTCAACTGGTAGTGGCCGCGCTTGTCGAGGCGGATCTGGCCGTCGCGCTCCATCGCGGCGACACGCCGGAAGAACCCTTCGCGCTCCTGACGCTTGATCGACAGTGCTTCGGCGATGTCGTTGGCAGCCAGCGGCGCATCGCTCGTACGCAGCACGCCGAGAATTTCTTCACGGCTCGGAATGGGGTACGGATATTTGCTCAAGGGTTTGTCGATGATTGTTCTCGTTGCGTTGACTGATGGTGCACGGCATCAACATAGAGGTGTCCGTCAGTCAGACAGTTCTATATTGACGGCGGCGGGTCATTCTATCACCCGCCTGTGTCGCCAAATGACGGGAATGCCGCGGGCGGGCGCGACGGCGGCCGGTTTGCGATGCATCGCAAAAAAGTGTTGACACGAATAATTGGGGCGCTATAATTTCGCTTCTTTGCAGCAAGCAGCTACTGCAAAACGTGCCCAGGTGGCGGAATTGGTAGACGCACTAGGTTCAGGTCCTAGCGGTGGCAACACCGTGGAGGTTCGAGTCCTCTCCTGGGCACCACTTATTTAAAAAGGTCGGCTTCTAGCCGGCCTTTTTTCATTTCCGACTCGGGGAAAAGAGCGACTTACTCGCCGATGAACCTGCGCAGCAACCGGCACGGCTCGTCGAACCCGGCCTTCATGAATTTCCGCAGGCGCGCGGATTGAGCGCCTTCGGCGCGATCTCCGGACTCTGCGCGGCGACCGCCTCCCCGCCCACCCTTATGCCCGCCAGTCGGATCGATAGCAGAATTTATCGGTTATCGCCCGCCCTCCCCGTTGGTACGTTAGCCGGCCCGCTTCATTGCAACGAACCCAACGAGGAGCACGATTCATGACGTCGATGAACCGTCGCGCGTTCGCGCGCGCGATGCTGGCCGCAGGCCTCACTGCGGCGGGCGTCCGAACGCACGCCGAGACCACGCCCGCCGCATTGCGCATTGGCTACCAGAAGTCTTCGACGCTCATCACACTGCTCAAGACGCGCGGCGCACTCGAGCAGGCGCTTGCGCCGCTCGGCCTGCGCGTGTCGTGGCATGAATTCGCGAGCGGGCTGCCGCTGACCGAAGCGCTCAACGTCGGCGCCGTCGATTTCAGCGCCGACGTCGCCGATACGGTCCCGGTCTTCGCACAGGCCGCGCATGCGCGTTTCGTGTACGTCGCGCAGGAAGCGCCGTCGCCGAAGGCACAGGCGATCGTCGTCAAGCAGGACAGCACACTTCGAACGCTCGCCGATCTCAAGGGCAAGCGCATCGCGGTCACGAAGGCGGCCGGCAGCCACTACCTGCTGCTCGCCGCACTCGCACGCGCAAAGCTCACGCCCGCCGACGCGGCGATCCACTACCTGACGCCCGCAGATGGCCGCGCAGCGTTCGAGCGCGGCAGCGTGGACGCATGGATCACGTGGGATCCGTATGTCGCGTCGGTCGACCGGAATCCCGACGTGCGGATTCTGGCCGACGGCAACGGACTCGCGTCGTACCAGCGCTACTACCTCGCATCGAGCAGTTTCGCCGCCGCGCGGCCTGACGTTGTCCAGATCCTGTTCGACCAGTTGTCGCAGGCCGGCGCGTGGTTGCGCGACCATCCGCAGGAGGCCGCGAATACGCTTGCGCCGATCTGGGGGCTCGACGCGGCGGCTATCGCACGCGCGAACGCGCGACGCAGCTACCTCGTTCGCGCAGTGGTCGCGCAAAATTTCGGCGAACAGCAGAAGATCGCCGACACGTTCCTCGCCGCCGGACTGCTGCCGGCACGCGTCGATACGGGCCAGGCGCAGCGCTGGAATTTCGCGGCAAAACGCGCGGATCCGGTCGGCGCGTGAGACTCCGTCGCACAAGGATGCGATATTTTTATCGCTTCGGATGAAATTGTGTTGACAGACTCCGAAGACACGCTAGAATAGCGGTCTTCGCATCGCAGCAAGCGAAACGTGCCCAGGTGGCGGAATTGGTAGACGCACTAGGTTCAGGTCCTAGCGGTGGCAACATCGTGGAGGTTCGAGTCCTCTCCTGGGCACCACTTATTTAAAAAGGTCGGCTTCTAGCCGGCCTTTTTTCATTTCCGGTCCCGCATCGGCGCCACCCATCCGTCAGCCGGACGACCATCGAGACAGCGCCGACCGGCCATCGGCTTCAGGCACCGTTCCAGCGTTTCGCGGCAATCGCGACGCGCTCGCCCAGCAATTCGGCCGTCTTTCGATCGCTCTCGAGAATCGCATCGCCGCCCTCGTCCGCATTCGCCTGCGCCATCGCACCGAGGAACGACCCGAGTCGATTCAGATCGTTGACCGAACCCGTACTGCTGTTGTTGCCGGGCATCAGACCGAGGCTGACCCACAGCATCTGATGCTGGGCAGCGAAGACAGCAAGCTGCTGCAGCGTCGCCAGTTTGTCGCCGCTTTGCGATGCCGACACCGTAAAGCCGGCCGCCAGCTTGTCTCGCCACTTGCCCCAATGCTTCGACGATGCGTCCATGAAGCCCTTGAACTGCGCGGACGCGCTGCCCATGTAGGTCGGCGAACCAAAGACGATCGCCTTGGCATCGCGCTCCAGGTACTCCCAGTGTTCATCGATCGCGTCGACAGGGATCAGCTTGACCGACGCACCGTCGACCTTCTCGATACCACGAGCGACTGCGTCCGCAATGACGGCCGCATGGCCGTAGCCGCTATGAAAAACCACTGCGATTTCAGACATCGGAAACTCCTTTTGGGTTATTCCACAAAAACGTTACCGCGATAGTAACAGAAATAATCGCGATGCAAATGCGTTCGCTTGCATGTACCGCGCGCTCTACAGCGGCAGACGACTACACGATGCGCACGGTGTCGCCAAGCGAGCGGGCAACCGCGCGGCGCCCACCGCCTGCATTCGCGAGTCGGCGCGGTACGACAAGCTCACACCGACAATAACTTCTCCGGCGACGGACTTGAACCTGCGCTCAGGAAATTCGCCCGCTCTTCTCCTGCAGCAATCGTTCGCATCGGGATCGCCCCCGGCGGCGATACTCGAACACGACAAATCCGGCACGCGCCCTTTTTTCGCCCTCTTCAAAGACCGCGCAAAATTTGTTGACAAGCCGTTCGGGCACGCTATAATTGCGGTCTTTCGCATCGCAGCAAGCGAAATGTGCCCAGGTGGCGGAATTGGTAGACGCACTAGGTTCAGGTCCTAGCGGTGGCAACATCGTGGAGGTTCGAGTCCTCTCCTGGGCACCACTTGTTTTCTAAAAAGGTCGGCTTCTAGCCGGCCTTTTTCTTTTTCAGGCCCAGGAAGCAAAGCGCCTGCGCGCTTTGCGGGAGGACTCGAAAGGCTGCGCTTGCAAGCGCAGCCGGGGTCGCGCTCGTGTGACCGAGTCCTCTCCTGGGCACCACTTGTTTTCTAAAAAGGTCGGCTTCTAGCCGGCCTTTTTTCATTTCCCATCCTGCATCATTCACACCGCCCTGTTGATCCGCACGGTGTGCCCCCTTCCCTTGCCACCTACCGGACGGACGTCGTCGCGTCCGCAGCGAACACGCGCCCGCCACGCGAATTCCAAAGTTTTCGCCCCCGGTTCCGCGACCCATCCCCATTTCCCGAGCCACCCCTCATCCACGGCAAAAACCGGGATTTCCCTAGGCTGACATGTCGGCGCTCACGCGGTTAAATAAATCAACGTGATTTATTTAATGCGCTACCGCACAGCGCAACATGGAAGGAGACGCCATGAGAAGCCCGCACATCGGCCAGGGAAGTAATTCGGCCAACGTGCGCCGTTACAACGAGCGCCTGCTGCTGAAGACGCTGCGCCGCGCAGGCAGCGCGTCGAAGGCCGACCTTGCGCGTCTCGCGAGCATGACGGGCACGGCGGTCGGCAGCATCATCGCATCGCTCGCCGATGCGAAGCTGATCGAATTCGCGGGCCGCACCGAAGGCCAGCGCGGCCAGCCGGCATCGTTGATCCGCCTCGACCCGCGCGGCGCATTCGGCATCGGCGTCCATCTCGACCGGATGCGAATCGAGACGGCGCTCGTCAACTTCGCGGGCGACGTGCTCGGCCGCCGCTCGCACGACACGCTGCTGCCCCCTCCCGCCGACGTGCTCGAGATCGTGCGTCACGACATCGACGCGATGCAGGCCCTGCTCCCCGACCACGAACGCGCGCGCCTGACCGGCATCGGCGTCGCGCAGCCTTACAACCTCGGCGCGTGGATGCGCGAACTCGGCCTCGCGCCCGACACGTTCCGCGCATGGGAAGACGTCGATTTCGCGAGCGACCTCGGTCGCGCGCTGTCGCTGCCCGTGTTCGGCGAAAACGACGGCAACGCGGCCGCGATCGCCGAACTGTTCTACGGATACGGCCGGCAGTGCGACGACTTCGTCTACCTGTTCATCGGACCGGCGATCGGCGGCGGCATCGCGATCGACGGCGACTGCCTGCGCGGCGTGACCGGCAATGCAGGCGACATCGCCGTGATTCCCGTGCCGCCGAGCCGGCTGGCATCCGCGCCGCCGCCGCGCGGCCCGTGGGACATCCTGCTCGCGCGCGCCTCGCTGCACGCGCTCGTACGCCATCTGCGCCATCACGGCGAGACGGTCGAGAACCGCGCCGATCTCGAAGCCTGCATTGCCCGCGGCCTGCCGGCCGTCGACGAATGGATCGACGACTGCGTCGACGCGCTCGCGCCGGCGTTGCGCGCGGTGCTGTGCGTGGTCGATGCTCCGGTAGTCGTGATCGACGCCGATACCGATGCGGGCCTGCTCGACGCGGTCACGACGCGCCTGCGCTCGGCACTGGTTGCCACCGCGCCCGAAGCGCGCGGCACGCCGACGCTCGTGCGCGGCACGTTCGGCGCCGACGCCGGCGCGATCGGCGCGGCCACGCTGCCGATGTTCTTCAACTTTTCCCCGCGGGCCGGCATCCTCAAGGGCGCCCGCACCGACTCGCAGGAGGTCAACCATGTCGCGGTCTGAGTCGCCCCGCCCGCTGCTCGAAATGCGCCGGATCAGCAAGACGTTCCCGGCCGTGCGCGCGCTGGACAATGTCAGCCTGACCGTCTATCCGGGCGAGATCCACTCGCTGATGGGCGAGAACGGCGCCGGTAAATCGACGCTGATGAAGATCCTGTCGGGCGCATACCGCGCCGACGCCGGCGGCGAGATCCTGATCGACGGCGAACGCATCGACATCGACGGGCCGCTCGCCGCGCGCGATGCGGGCGTCGCGGTGATCTACCAGGAGCTGTGCCTGTCGCCGAACCTGACCGTCGCGGAAAACATCTACGTCGGCCGCGAACTGCGGCGCGGCAATCGGCGCTGGGGCATGATCGACCGCGCGGCGATGGCGCGCGGCTGCCAGGACGTGCTCGCGCGCCTCGGCGCATCGTTCGGCCCCGAAACGCTCGTCGACACGCTGTCGATCGCCGAACAGCAGCTCGTCGAGATCGCGCGCGCCGTGCACACCCGCGCCCGCATCCTCGTGATGGACGAGCCGACGACGCCGCTGTCGTCGCGCGAAACCGAGCATCTGTTCCGCCTGATCCGCCAGTTGCGCGCGGAAGGTCTCGCGATCATCTACATCAGCCACCGGATGGCGGAGATCTACGAACTGTCCGACCGCGTGTCGGTGCTGCGCGACGGCGCATACGTCGGCACGCTCGAACGCGAATCGCTGTCGGCCGAGCGTCTCGTCGCGATGATGGTCGGCCGCGACATCTCCGGCTTCTACAAGAAGGAACACGCGCCGTACGACCCCGGCCACCTGTTGCTGTCGGTACGCGACATCGCCGACGGCGCGCGCGTGCGCGGCTGCAGCCTCGACCTGCATGCCGGCGAGGTGCTCGGCATCGCCGGGCTCGTCGGCGCGGGCCGCACCGAACTCGCGCGGCTGATCTTCGGCGCCGAACCGCGCATGCGCGGCGACGTGAAACTGGCCGGCCGCACGTTCGGCGGACACTCGCCGCGCGACGCGATCGACGCGGGCCTCGTCTACCTGACCGAAGACCGCAAGCGCCAGGGCCTGTTCCTCGACATGAGCGTGCGCGACAACATCAACATTTCCGTCTGCAACCGCGATGCACGGCTCGGCGCGCTCGACCTCGCGCGCGGCGCCGAGCGCGCGCGCGACGCGATTTCCTCGCTGTCGATCCGTGTACCTCACGCGAACGTCAACGTCGGCGCGCTGTCGGGCGGCAACCAGCAGAAGGTGCTGCTGTCGCGCCTGCTGGAGACGAAACCGCGCGTACTGATCCTCGACGAACCGACGCGCGGCGTCGACATCGGCGCGAAATCCGAGATCTACCGGATCATCAACGAACTGGCCCGTGCCGGCGTGGGCGTGATCGTGATCTCGAGCGAGCTGCCGGAGATCATCGGCGTCGCGGACCGCGTGCTCGTGATGCGCGAAGGCGAGATCGCGGGCGAACTCGGCGGCCACACGCACACGCCCATCACGCAGGAAGCCATCATCGCGCTCGCGACCGGCTCGCAGGCCGAACTCGCCGACGCGCACTGAGCCGCGCTCTTTCATTTGACTCTTACAATTCAGGTTACCGAAATGATCAACCCGACCAAGCAGCGGAACCTCGCTTCCGCGACGGCCCATCCGGTGGGCGATCGTACTCCCCAGTTGCGCACCGCCGATCATCGAGCACGCATGCAGTCGCTGATACGCACCGCCGGCATGCTGCCGGTGCTGCTGGTCCTGTGCGTCGGCTTCGGCTTCCTGACCGACGGCTTCTTCACGCTGCAGAACCTGTCGATCGTCACGCAGCAGGCGTCGATCAACATCGTGCTCGCCGCCGGCATGACCTTCGTGATCCTGACGGGCGGCATCGACCTGTCGGTCGGCTCGGTGCTCGCCGCCGCGGCCGTCGCCGCGCTGATCGCGTCGACCATTCCCGGCTGGGGCTGGCTCGGCGTGCCCTTCGCGCTCGTCGTCGGCCTCGTGTTCGGCGCGATCAACGGCGGCCTGATCTCATTCCTGCGCCTGCCGCCGTTCATCGTCACGCTCGGTGCGATGACGGCCGTGCGCGGCGTCGCGCGCCTGATCGGCAACGACACGACCGTGTTCAATCCGCAGTTGCCGTTCGCGTTCATCGGCAACGGCACGATGCTCGGTGTGCCGTGGCTCGTCGTGATCGCGTGCGCGGTGATCGCGATCTCATGGTTCATCCTGCGCCGTACCGTGCTCGGGATGCGGATCTATTCGGTCGGCGGCAATCCGGAAGCCGCACGCCTGTCGGGCATCAACGTGCGGGCGATCCAGATGTTCGTGTATGCGGCGTCGGGGCTGCTCGCGGGCCTCGGCGCGGTGATGTCCGCCGCGCGGCTCTATGCGGCCAACGGCCTGCAGCTCGGCCAGTCCTACGAACTCGACGCGATCGCCGCGGTGATCCTCGGCGGCACGAGCTTCGTCGGCGGCGTCGGCTCGATCGTCGGCACGCTGATCGGCGCGTTGATCATCGCGGTACTGACGAACGGACTCGTGCTGCTCGGCGTGTCCGACATCTGGCAGTACATCATCAAGGGGCTCGTGATCATCGGCGCCGTCGCGCTCGATCGCTACCGCCAGCGCGATTCGGCGCGCACCTGACACCGTTCCCGTCCATTCAACCTTGCGGCGCAGGCAGGCACGCCTGCGCCCGTCTACCAACCAACCTCACGGAGACACAACGACATGTTCAAGCACAAAGCCGCCCTGACCGCCGTCGCCTGCGCACTCGCATTCGGCGCTGCCGTCGCGCACGCAGCCGACAAGCCGCTCAAATCGATCGGCGTCACGGTCGGGTCGCTCGGCAACCCGTACTTCGTCACGATCGTCAAGGGCGCCGAAGCGCGCGCGAAGCAAATCAACCCGAACGCGAAGGTCACGGCCGTGTCGGCCGACTACGACCTGAACAAGCAGTTCACGCAGATCGACAACTTCATCTCCGCGCACGTCGACATGATCCTGCTCAACGCGACCGCCCCGAAGGCGATCGAGCCGGCAGTGAAGAAGGCGCAGGCGGCCGGCATCACGGTCGTCGCGGTCGACGTCGCGGCAGCCGGCGCGAATGCGACCGTGCAGACCAACAACGTGAAGGCCGGCGAACTCGCGTGCGACTACATCGCGAAGAAACTCAACGGCAAGGGCAACGTGATCATCGAGAACGGGCCGCAGGTGTCGGCTGTGATCGATCGCGTCACCGGCTGCAAGACCGTGCTCGCGAAAAACGCGGGCATCAAGCTGCTGTCGAGCGACCAGGACGGCAAGGGCTCGCGCGAAGGCGGGATGAACGCGATGCAGGGCTACCTGACGCGCTTTCCGAAGCTCGATGCGGTATTTACGATCAACGACCCGCAGGCGATCGGCAGCGATCTCGCCGCGAAACAGCTGAACCGTCCGGGCATCGTGATCACGTCGGTCGACGGTGCGCCCGACATCGAGGTCGCGCTCAAGTCCAACACGCTCGTGCAGGCGTCGTCGAGCCAGGACCCGTGGGCGATGGCGCAGCAGGCCGTCAACGTCGGCTACGGGATCATGAACGGCCAGAAGCCGGCCAATCCGATGATCCTGATCGAGCCGACGCTCATCACGCGCGACAACGTGAAGACCTACAAGGGCTGGAGCGCCCCGCGCTGATCGCGCCGCCCGTCCACTGAACCGGGCGGTGCCGGGCTGCGTCGCCGCGCGCGACGGCCGGCGCCGCCCGCCCCGCCCGCTCACATCAACCACTGCACGGCCGCGCCACAAGGTTTCAACATGACGACGACGCTCCCCCGCCTGATCGTATTCGGCGAAGCGCTGACCGATTTCATCCGCGACGACGCGCAGCGCTGGCACAGCGTCGCCGGCGGCTCATGCTGGAACGTTGCGCGCGTCGGCGCGCGACTCGGCGCGCCGACGGCCTTCGCCGGCACGGTCAGCCGCGACATCTTCGGCGACGAACTGATGCGCAAGAGCGCCGACGCAGGGCTCGACATGCGTTTCATCCGGCAGGTCGACCGCGCGCCGCTGCTCGCGATGGTCGTGTCGAAGCAGCCGCCCCACTATTTCTTCATCGGCGAGAACAGCGCCGATCTCGCGTTCGATCCGGCGGACCTGCCCGCCGGCGCACTTGACGTGGCCGAAATCGTGCACATCGGCTCGCTCGGCGTCGTGCGCGAGCCGCTCGCGTCGCGCCTGATCGAGGTGGCGCAGGCCGCGCGCGCGGCCGGCAAGCGGATCTCGTTCGATCCGAACTACCGTGCGCCGATGGCCGCGCCGTCGTATCGCGACACGCTGCGCCGGCTGGCCGCGCTCGCCGACTGGATCAAGGTGTCCGACGAGGATCTTCACGGGCTGTTTCCCGAACTCGACGAAACGGCCGCACTCGCGCAACTGCGCGCGTGGGCGCCCGATGCGACGATGCTCGTCACGCGCGGCGCATCCGGCATGCAGCTCCTGCATCGCGACACCGTGCTGTTCCTGCCCGCGTTCCCGACCGAGGTCGTCGACACGGTCGGCTGCGGCGACGCCAGCATCGGCGGCTGGCTCGCGAGCCAGCTTGCGCGGCCCGATGCATCGCCCGCCGAGCATCTGCGTTACGCGGCCGCGTGCGCGGCGGTCGCCTGTGCGCACGCAGGCGCCTATGCGCCGACGGCCGCGGAAGTGGCCGATATGATCGATCGCGCTGCCGACGCCGTGCTTTCGCAATAGATCGCACTGACGCGCCACCTCGTTACACGGCGGTCGTTCCGTCGCTGCCGTCCGGCTGCATACCGGCCTGCAACAGTTGCAGACTTTCGTCGACGCTCAGTTCGGACATCGCGTCCTCATGCAGCGTATCGTCCGCCGCACGGCGCAACGCATGCAGCGCGTGCATCTTGAGCCTCACAATCGCGAGCCGCAGCCCGCGTGCCGTGCATTCGGCCGCGAACGTGCGCAACGATTCGATCGTCGTGCCGTCGATATCCGGCGTTTCCTCGAGGCTCAGCATCACAGCATGCGTGTCCGGCGCGGCCTTCATCAGCGCACGTACGCGATTCAGCATCCGGTCCGCGTTCGCGAAGAACAGCTGCGCCTCGGGCCGCACGATCAGCACGCCCGGCACCGGCTTCGCGTCCGCATGGCTCGCGACGTCGACGAAGTCATGGCTGTCGCGTAGCCGGCCGAGCACGCTGACGTTCGGCTCGGACAGCTTGCGCAGCGTCAGCAGCAGGCTTACGCCGATGGCCGCGAGCAGCCCGTGCAGCACGCCGAGCACGAGCACCGCGAGCAGTGCGGCGATCACGACGAGCCGGTCGCGATGCCAGTCCCAGTACGGCTTGAATACGGACGGATGCAGCGAGTGGCTGACCGCGAAGATCACGATCGCCGCGAGCACGGGCTCCGGCGTGCGCGCGAGCTGCGGCAGCAGCAGCCAGACGATCAGCGCGACCACGCCGGCCGCCCACAGGCCGGCGAAGCGCGACTGCGCGCCGGCCGCCTCGTTCGCCGACGTTGCCGAATAGCCGGCGCCGACCGGCATCCCGTGCAGCAGGCCCGACACGAGGTTCGCGCAGCCGAGCGCGACGAGGTCGCGGTTCGGCGACACGCTGTCGCCATGCTTCAGCGCGAAGTTGCGGATCGATCCGTACGACTCCGCGTACAGGATCAGCATCAGCGCGAACGCGAGCTCGACCGTCTGCATCCACGCGTTGCGGTCGAGCTGCGGCAGGCCGAATTCGATGTGCCGGAAATCGATATTGCCGACGATCGCGATCCCGTATCGCTGCCAGTCGATCGCATAGCCGACAGCGATCGACAGCACGATCACGACGAGCGTAGCGGGCACGCGCGAGCGGCGCCCGAGCACGAACAGCAGCGCCAGCGCGGTCGCGCCGAGCACGACACTCGCGAGGTTCGCATGCGGGGCGCCGGCGATCAGGTCGAGCGTGACATGCGGCGCATCGCTGTGCTGCACGGAAATCGCGAGAATCTTCGGCAACTGCTTGATGACGATCGTCAGTGCGAGCCCGAACGTGAAACCGCGCAGCACGGGCCGCGCGACGAAGTCCGACATGCCGCCGAGCCGCGCGGCGCCCGCCAGCATGAACAGCACGCCCGTCATCGCGACCAGCGCCGCCGCCAGCGCGAGCTGTTCGGCAAGCGCCATCCCCGATTCCGCGAGCACGGTCGCCGCGAGCACGGCAGCCGACGACGACGTCGACGACACGATCGCGAAGCGGCTGCTGCCCGTGAGCGCATAGACGACGAGCCCCGCCAGCAGCGCGATGAGACCGGCCTGCGGCGGCAGGTTGGCCAAGCCCGCATACGCGACCGCCTCGGGAATCAGCAGGCCCGCGATCGACAGGCCGGCCAGTGCATCGAGGCCGATGCGCCGCGCGGGCGGCGGCGACGCTGCGTCGAGCGCGGAGAAATGGTCGGCATGCTGCGGGCCGGCATCGGGGCGGATCGGGGCGATCGTCATGAGGCGGTCGGCGCCGTGCGCCGGTCAGGGTTTGACGGCGATGACGCCCGACCAGCCGGGCAGATAGCGCGCATCCTGGTCGTGCGCGCGGTGCAGCGCGAGGTCGAGCGCCTTTGCAAAGTTCTTGCGGATCTGGTCGAGCGACACGCGCTGGCGCAGGTAATCGGCCCACAGGAATTCGCTGAACGGCGTCGCGTCCTTCGCATAGCCGCCCGCCGTGCGCAGTTCGCCTGCAAGGCTGCGGTACGGGTCGTCCACGAGCCCCGTCAGCGCCTTCGGCAAATGCACGTAGTCGCGACGCGACCCGTCCGCGCCGAACGGATGCACCCACTGGTTGTGCTCCATCATCCGCCAGAAAATCGTATCGTCGAGCCACGACAGATCCTTCAGCAGCATCGCGTTCACGCGCGACTCGCCCTCCTCGATCAGCGCGAGGCCGAGATGGTGATGATCGGTGATGTAGTGCAGCCCGTCCGGGCCGAGGACGGCCGGGAACCAGTGCGATTCGATCGCGGCCTTGCGCGCGCGCTTGTCGAGCGCCTTCCAGTGCTTGCGCTTCGCCTTGACTTCGCGATAACCAACCGTCATCTGCGTCGGACGCAGCGCGTCGAGCCTGACTGGAATGAGATGAACGTCGCGGCCGAGTGTCATGGTCGTACCCCATGTTGCGAAATTCCGGCAACGATACTCCTGATCGCGCGAGCCGTTAATACGGCATGACCGCGATATGCCGGCGATTGACGATCTCCGACAGCTGCGCACGCGTGTGCACGATGCCGCGCTACGCGCGCAGATCGTTGCGCTCGAGACGATGGCGAATGTAAGGAATGCCGTCGTGCACGACGCTCACGCGACGCATCCCGAGCTTGCGCGCGACGTTCAGCGAACCGTTGTTGGCCTCGGCGATATCGGCGATCACGCGCGGCAGGCGCACGGTATCGAACGCATGCCGCACGACGGCGGCCGCGGCCTCGCTCGCGATGCCGCGCCCCCAGGTCGCGCGCACGAGCCGCCAGCCGATCTCGACGTCGCGCGCACCGTCCGCATAGTCGGGAATCAGCAGGATCCAGCCGATGAATGTATTGGGTGCGGCCTTCTCGAAGATCGACCAGTAGCCGAGTCCCGGCGGATAGTCGCGCGTGATCCGGTGCGTGACGAAGCGGCGATGCTCGACGGGATCGTGCCACGGGCCCGCGATATGCCGCGTGACCTCGGGATCGCGATCCATCGCGATGCACGCGTCGAGATCGGCCAGCACGCGCGGGCGCAGCCACAGCCGGGCGGTTTCGAGCACGGGCAGCGCGGCAGCGGAACGTTCGTTCATCGGGACTCCTGATTCGGTGACGATGCGCATCGAGCGCATTACAGAACAAATACAAAACGCCTTCCGGAATGATACAGATGCCTGTCGCCGGTCCGGCGCGGCTTCGTTTCCGTTTCCGAAACAGTTCATTTCGTAGGGATTATTCCCGATTCGGCGTTATCGCGCCCCACATCGCATGGCGCCGCGGCCTACACTCGATCAGTGCCCGCGCACCGCGCGCAAGCCGGGCCGGCATCCGCATGCACATCGTGAGCGCGCAAGCAAACGAGGAGACCTCGGACATGAGCTGGACCCGCGAACAACGCAACGTCACGATCGCCGCCTACCTGGGCTGGACGCTCGACGCGTTCGATTTTTTCCTGATGGTTTTCGTGCTGAAGGACATCGCCGCCGAATTCGCGTCGACGATCCCCGCCGTTGCGTTCGCGCTCACGCTGACGCTCGCGATGCGCCCGCTCGGCGCACTGATCTTCGGCCGGCTTGCCGACCGCTTCGGCCGCCGCCCGACGCTGATGGTCAACATCGCGTGTTATTCGCTGCTCGAACTCGCGTCGGGTTTCGCGCCGAGCCTGACCGCGCTGCTGGTGCTGCGCGCGCTGTTCGGCATCGCGATGGGCGGCGAATGGGGCGTCGGCTCCGCGCTGACGATGGAAACCGTGCCGACCCATGCGCGCGGTTTCGTGTCGGGACTGCTGCAGGCCGGCTATCCGAGCGGCTATCTGCTCGCGTCCGTCGTGTTCGGCCTCTTCTACCAGTACATCGGCTGGCGCGGCATGTTCATGGTCGGCGTGCTGCCCGCGCTGCTCGTGCTGTACGTGCGCACGCACGTGCCCGAATCGCCGGCGTGGAAACTGATGGAGAAACGCCCGCGCCCGAGCCTCGGAACCACGCTGAAGCAGAACTGGAAACTCACGATCTACGCGATCGTGCTGATGACCGCGTTCAACTTCTTCTCGCACGGCACGCAGGATCTCTATCCGACGTTCCTGCGCGAACAGCATCACTTCGATCCGCATACCGTGTCGTGGATCACGATCGTGCTGAACATCGGCGCAATCGTCGGCGGACTGTCGTTCGGTGCGATCTCGGAACGGATCGGCCGGCGCCGCACGATCTTCATCGCCGCGCTGATCGCACTGCCCGTGCTGCCGCTGTGGGCGTTCTCGAGCGGCCCGGTTGCCCTCGCCGCGGGCGCGTTCCTGATGCAGATCTCGGTACAGGGCGCGTGGGGCGTGATTCCGGTCCACCTGAACGAGATTTCGCCCGACGAAATCCGCGCGACCTTCCCCGGCGTCGTCTACCAGCTCGGCAACCTGCTCGCGTCCGGCAACGCGACGATGCAGGCATCGCTCGCCGTTTCGCACGACAACAACTACAGCTTCGCGCTCGCGCTCGTGGCCGGCATCGTCGCCGTCGCGATCGCCGTGCTGATCCTGTTCAGCCGCGAGCGGCGCGGCATCGACATGACGCAATCGGTCAATACGCGTAGCACGGTCGGCTGAACCCGCACATTGACGCATCGCACCATCGCGCGCGCCCCGCCCCTCGGGGTCGCGCGCCACGCTTGCCGCAGTTGCACATCGAACTAGAGGAATTTGTCCAGATTCCCCGCTTGCCCGCTCCGCCCGCGTTTTTTTATCTTAATAAAAACGACTGTTTGAATCAGACAATCAAATCACCTGTTCGCGGCCGGGCGACCGGCATGGGAGGCGGAACATGGCAGTAAGTCAGGAGGGGCGGCCATCCGCGGGACGGCCGTCCGGGGCGCGATCATCCGGCCCTCGGCAGACCGGCGGGACGAAGGCGCGCATCCTCGATGCGGCCGAGGACCTGTTCATCGAGCATGGCTTCGAGGCGATGTCGATGCGGCAGATCACGTCGCGCGCGGCGGTCAACCTCGCGGCGGTCAACTACCACTTCGGCAGCAAGGAAGCGTTGATCCACGCGATGCTGTCGCGCCGGCTCGATCAGCTCAACCAGGAACGCCTCGGCATCCTCGACCGCTTCGATGCGCAGCTCGGTTCGCACATCACCTGCGAGCACGTGCTCGGCGCGATGTTCATTCCCGCGCTGAAGGCGTCGCGCAACCCGGAACGCGGCGGGCCCGGGTTCCTCCGGCTGATCGGCCGCGCGTACACCGATCCGTCGCCGTTCGTGCGCAACTTCCTGACCGCGCACTACGCGAGCGTCGCGGGCCGCTTCTTCGACGCGTTCCAGCGCGCGTTGCCGCACCTGCCGCGCACGGAGCTCGGCTGGCGGCTGCACTTCGCGATCGGCGCGCTGTCCGGCGCGCTCGCGGGTGCCGAGACGGAAAGCCTGATCGACGAGTTCTCGCAAGGCCGCACAATGAACGACGTGCAGATGATCGCGCGGCTGTCATCGCTGATCGTCGCCGCGCTGAAGGCGCCGATGCCCGACAGCGCCCAACTGTCGATTTTCGCGGCGGTGCTCGACGACGCGGGAGCGAGCGAAGCGTTCGGGCTGCCGTCGAGTGCGGCAGCCGCCGAGACGGCGACGCTGCATTCCGCGAACTGAGTGCGCGGGGCCACACGCGACTTCCTGTTCACGATTTGATCGATACGAGGGGTCATGCGGTGCGTCGAGGCGCCCGTGTTGATCGCCCGTGAAGCATGGGGCACGGGCAGGCATCGAAACGCCTGCCCGCGCCGAAGCAAAGACTGGAGACACGTCATGTCATCTTCCGCAGCAACCGCAGCGGCCCAGGTTCCGCCGAACACCGACGGTATCTGGTACGCGTCATACCCACCCGGCGTACCGCACGAAATCGACGTCACTCAATACGCATCGCTCGTGCAGTTCTTCGACGAATGCACGACACGCTTCGCCGAGCGCGTCGCCTACGTGAGCGCAGGCGCATCGATGACCTATCGCACGCTCGCGCGGAAAGTCGACGCATTCGCGTCGTATCTGCAAAGCCTCGGCGTGAAGCCCGGCGACCGCGTCGCGATCATGCTGCCGAATACGTTCCAGTATCCGGTCGCGCTGTTCGGCACGCTGAAGGCCGGCGCAATCGTCGTCAACGTGAATCCGCTCTACACCGCGCGCGAACTCGCGCACCAGCTGAAGGACAGCGGTGCGCAGACCATCGTCGTGTTCGAGAACTTCGCGAGCACGCTGCAGGAGGCGCTGCCGGAAACGCAGGTGAAGAACATCGTCGTCACCGCGCTCGGCGACCTGCTCGCCGACGGCTTCAATGCGAAAGGACGCCTGATCAATTTCGTGCTGAAGCACGTGAAGAAGCTGGTGCCGGCCTACCACCTGCCGCAGGCGATCCGGCTGCGCTCCGCACTTGCGCTCGGCGCGCGCGGCAAACCGCAGCCGGTGCAGATAACGCGCGACGACCTCGCGTTCCTGCAATACACGGGCGGCACGACCGGCGTCGCGAAAGGCGCGATGCTCACGCACGGCAACCTGATCGCGAACCTGCTGCAGGCGAAGGCATGGATCGCCGACCAGGTCTCGGGCGACGTCGAAACCGTGCTCACACCGCTGCCGCTCTATCACATCTATTCGCTGACGGTGAATGCGTTCATCTTCATGGGGCTCGGCGGGCGCAACATCCTGATCGCGAACCCGCGCGACATGAAGATGGTGATGAAGATCATCCGCAACGAAACGTTCACGGGAATCACCGGCATCAACACGCTGTACAACGCGTTCCTCGACAACGAGGAATTCCGCAAGCGCGACTTCTCGAAGCTCAAGCTCGCGATGGCGGGCGGGATGGCGATGCAGCGTGCGGTCGCGGAGCGCTTCCAGCAGGTGACGGGCCGGCCGGTGGTCGAAGGCTACGGCCTTACCGAATGCTCGCCGATCGTCACGATGAACCCCGTAAACCTGAACGACATGGCCTCGTTCAGCGGTTCGATCGGCCTGCCCGCCCCGTCCACCATCGTGCGCTTTCGCCGTGAGGACGGTACCTGGGCCGCGATCGGCGAGCCGGGCGAGCTGTGCGTACACGGTCCGCAGGTGATGCGCGGCTACTGGCAGCGCCCCGACGAGACGGCCAAGGCGATCGACGCCGACGGCTGGCTCGGCACCGGCGACATCGGCGTGATGGACGAACGCGGCTTCATCCGCCTCATCGACCGCAAGAAGGACATGATCCTCGTATCGGGCTTCAACGTGTATCCGAACGAGATCGAGGAAGTGCTCGTGATGCATCCGGGCATCAGCGAGGCCGCCGCGATCGGTATTCCCGACGAGGTGCAGGGCGAACGAATCAAGGTGTTCGTCGTTCGGCGCGACCCGTCGCTCACCGTCGACGACGTGCTCGCGCACTGCCGCAAGAACCTGACCGGCTACAAGATGCCGAAATTCGTCGAGTTCCGCGACGCGCTGCCGCAGACGAACGTCGGCAAGATCCTGCGCCGCGCGCTGCGCGACGAGGAGCTCGCCAGGATCAAGACCGCGAAGCAAGACTGAACGATCCATCGCTCCGGGAGAGGCTGTCGATGAACGCAGGAAAGAAGCGCAGCACGCGGCATGCAGCCGCCGCGGCAGTCGCGTGCATGCTGTCGCTCGTTCCGCCGGGCCTGCATGCGCAGGAAGCGGCCGACGCCGCGAGCGCGGCACAGGAGGTCGCGCTGCCGGCGGACCTGGCGAAAATCACGCGCGACCCGGTCGCGCAACAGGCGCGCTGGCTGCGCACGGCCGCGCAGCGCGGCACGCTCGCGCAACTGGACGACGCAACGCTCACGACGTTCTTCAAGGCGCTCGACCCGCTCGCCGTGCCGCTCTATATCAGTAATGGCCCTAACGGCTATCCGTCGTACCAGTTCACGATGGTGCGTCAGGAGCGCATCAGCGGGAAATGGTCCGACACCCCCGACCACATGCTCGTGAAAACCACCCGCGAGCCGCTGCGGGTATATGCGAAATGGCTGCCGGGCGGCGCGCATGCCGGCCAGGAGACAATCTACGACACGACGCAGCGCAAGGACGAGATGTACGGCCATCTCGGCGGCCTGCTCGGCAAGATTCCGTTGTGGACGGCGCTCGACGGCGCGCTCGCGCGCGCCCAGTCGAATCACCAGGTGAAGGATCTCGGCACCGAGTTCATCACGAACCTGTACCTGACCGAAGGGAAGAAATACCAGGAAGCCGGCGTGCAGCGGCCGACCCGGGTGGAGGCAAAAACGATCGGCGGCGTGCGCGTCGTCGCGCTCACCTACGAAACGCCGACCGGCCGGCCGCAGTTCTACGCGAAGAAGGAAGTCCTCGGGCTTGACCTGCACGCGCCCTATTTCCGGACCGTCGAGTCCTACGACAACGACGGCAAGATCTTCGAGCGGATCGTCATCGAGAAAATCGTGCCGGCGACACTAGACGACACCGCATTCGACCCGAAAAACCCCGACTACGCGTTCTGATGCGCACCGGTGGGGCCGACCTCGGGCTCAATCGTCATCGTCGTCGCCGTGGTGCTTGCGCCAATGCTTGTAATAGTGCTTGCGCCACTTCCGGTAGCGATCGTCGTCGTCGTCGCCGTAATAGCCGTATCCGTAGCCCGGATAGGCGACCACAGCCGGCTGCGGCGCCACATAGACCGGTGCCGGTTCGACATAGACCGGCGCGACCGGTACGCCGATGCCGACCGACAGGTCGACATGCCCCGCCATTGCACTTCCGGAAGCCAGCAACGCCATGCCCCCGACCAACCCTGCCACTTGACTCTTGTTCATGCTCCGGATCCCTGATAAGCCGGCCCGCCCGGCTCGCGCGACCAAATGTAAGCGCCGCGCGCGCACCGAGGTGATACGGCGCTGCGAGAGTCGTAACGCGACGTAACGAAACGGCTTTGGCCGTTCGGCCGAATCGCGAAAATGCGCCGGAACGTCTATAGTGGGTTACGGTTCGACACAATCACGACTGCGCGCTTCCCTATCGAACAGGGTAGAATTCCGCCAAACGCCTTGTGGACGAACACGCCACACACGCACAACATATTCTCTGACGCAGGCTCCTGCCGCACCTCAATGGCCAATCCCGCAGAATCCCATCCGCAAAACGACTTCATCAATTCGGCGCGCAAGGAACGTAAGCGCGTTGAAATCTATCTCGTCAACGGCATTCGTCTGACGGGATGTATCGAGTCGTTCGACCAGTACCTGGTGATGCTGCGCACCCCCGTGGGTCTGCAAGGCATCTACAAGCGCGCGATTTCCACGATCCAGCTCGACACGGGCGGCTCGCGCCCGGGCGGCGGCGGCCCCCGCGGTCCGCGCACCGGTGGGCGCCCCGGCGGCCGTGAAGGCGGCGGTCACAGCCCGTACGGCTCGCACGGCGGCCCGCGCGAATCGCGTGGCGACGGCGGCGGCTACGGTTCCCGCGAACCGCGTGAAGGCTATGGCTCTCGCGAGCCGCGCGAAGGTTACGGCTCGCGTGAACCACGCGAAGGCTATGGCGCACCGCGCGAACCCCGTGAGCCGCGCGAAAGCTACGGCGCGCCGCGCGACACCGGTGACGCATCCGGCAACACATCGCCGTCGGATGCACGCGGCGGCAACGGGCCGGTGATCGTCACCCGCCGCCGGCGAATCGTGCCGGACGGCCAGTAAAACAAAAGGGCAAGCCAACGGGCTTGCCCTTTTCTCTTGTGCGGCCGGCGCGGCAAGTCGCCGCACCGCCACTCTCGGCTCAGCGTGCCGTCCTCGGCAGGCCCGCGTCGGCCTCGCGCTGCAGCGAACGCACCTGCTGCTGCAACGCGCGCAGTTGCGACTGGAGTTCGGCCTGCTGCGCCTGCAACGCGACCGTCTCGCTGCGTACGCTCTTCTGGCGATCCGCGACCGCTGCCTGCTGCTGGCGTGCAATCGAGATATCGGCCTGCAGACGCCGCGCACGGTCCTGCGTGACTTCGATCTGCTTGTCCATTTGCGCCTTCTGCGACTCCAGCTTAGTCGCTCGCAGTTCGTTGACGGCCAGCCGCTCCGCCTGATGCGAGAAATCGCGATAGATCGCTTCCGCGCGCGTTTCGTCGTAAGTCTTGATCACGCGCCAGAACGCCTTCTGCTGGAACAGCGCGACGAAGTACGCACCGTCCTTCACGTTGAACAGCAGGCTCGCACCGTAGCTGCCGTTGTAGCTCGTGCGCATTTCCGTCAGCGTGTGCGCCTGGATCTGGCGCTGCAGGTCGTCGACCGTGCTCGGCCCCGTCGTCTCGCCCGCCTGCGGCTGCACCGACGTCTGGACCTGCGAATCGATCACCGGAATCGCTGCCACCGGCGCCGATGCCTGCTGCACCGCCGGCGAATCGCTGCCTGCCAGCCCCTGCGCGTAAGCGCCCTGCATGCCTCCTACCATGGCGAACAACACACACGCCCGCCCCAACCCCGTCATATGGCTCATGAAGTTTTTATTCCCCGCCCGAGTCGTTGTAATCCAACGCGATTTTATCTCATTAATTACTCGCTTTCGCGTGTCTCGGGCTCTTCGTCGAAGATCTGATATTTGCGCATTTTTTCCCACAACACCTTGCGGCTGATGCCGAGCTGCTGCGCCGTGTCCTGACGCCGCCAACCGTTTGCATCGAGCGCCGCGATGACACGATTGCGCTCGTTCATGTCCCACTTGCTTCGATCGACGAAGACCTCGGCCGCACTCTCCGCCGGCACCGGCTGTGCCGAGTTACGCGCATGCGCAATCAGCCGCTGCAGCCGCGCGGCATCCCACCCGCCCGTCTGCCGCACCGTCACGCCGACACGCTCGGCGAGATTGCGCAATTCGCGCACGTTGCCGGGAAAATAGCTGTCCGCGACCGAATCCGTCAGCCAGTACGGCAGATCCGACAACTCAGCGAGCCGGTCCTCGCCGACGACCTGCGCGACGAACGACTTGAACAGCGCGATCTTGTCGACCGCGCCGCGCTCTTCCAGTGACGGAATGCTCAGCTCGATCACCGCGAGCCGGTAGTAGAGATCCGCGCGGAACAGGCCTTCCTTCACGAGCTGCGGCAGCTTCTTGTTGCTCGCCGCGACCAGGCGGAAATCGACCTTGACCGACGTCGCCGCGCCGACGCGCAGCACCGCGCCGTCCTCGAGCACGCGCAACAGCTTGACCTGCTGGTATAGCGGCAGATCGCCGACTTCGTCGAGGAACAGCGTGCCGCCCGCCGCCTGCTCGAAATAGCCTTTATGCGCAACAACCGCGCCCGTGAACGAGCCTTTCGCATGGCCGAAGAACAGCGATTCGAACAGGCCGTCCGGAATCGCGCCGCAGTTCACCGGTACGAATTCGCCGTGCCGGTAGCGCGAATGCTTTTCGTGCAGCAGTTGCGCGATGCGCTCCTTGCCGACGCCGGTTTCGCCGTGCAGCAGCACGTTGGTGTCGCAGTCGGCGAACGTATCGACTTCGTGCAGCAGCGCCTGCATCGATTCCGAGTGCGCGACGAGTTCGGACGGCTGTAACGTTTCGGCCGCGTGCGCACGCAGTTGCGTGACGAGCTTGCCGATCATGCCGCGCAGTTCGGCGCACGTGAAGTCGAGCGGCAGGATGTGCGAATACTCGGGCGGATACTGCGACGCGTCGTGGTCGCGCGCCGCGCCGACCCAGACGACCGGCATGCCGATGTTGGCCTGCCAGTCGCGCAGGAACGCCGCGCCGGTTTCGATCATCGACACGCTGATGATCGCCAGCGACGGCCGCAACGCGGCGCGTTCGGGCGAGATCTCCGCGTTGTCGGCACGGATCACTTCGACGTCGAAGCTCGCCATGCACCGGGCGACGCGGTCGACGATGTCCGCCTTGCCTTCCCAGACGTAGAGGTCGAGTTCTGCGATTGCGGGCGTGGTTCTCATGATTCGGGTGCGGCTTCAGTTATTGACGAGTTGCTCGGTGTTGCAGGTCAGTGATCGGTTGCGAACGGCAGCGACGACGCCTGCTTCGATAACGGAACGTTCAGGCATTTATTGAACCAGCATGGGATTGCCGCATTTGATCGAGTCCGGTGTGTTCGTGACATAGGCGTTCCCCAAGCTCAAACCGAGCAGGCCCGTGACCGAGGTCAGCAGCGAATCGATCGGTTGCAGGAGTAGCGGAACGAGTGTGGTCGCCAGCGCGGACAAGATCGGCCCGGTCACGACGCCCAGTATGGGATTCACTATGTCGCCCAGCCACGACAGCAAACCGCTGCTCGTCGATAGTTTCAACGACAGGCCGCTGTTCAAGATACCTTGAACAGCGGGCGACAGGAACTGATCCGTTCCCGTGCTCAGCATGTACGGCGACGCCGGGTTCGGCGAAGCGGACGACCCGGGCCCGGGGTATGTGAACACCAACGGCGTCGGACTTTGGTTGGCGACGGGAACCGTCAGCTGTCCGGGCAACAGGTTGATGTTGATCGAGATATCGGTCAGGTCGACGATTCCTAACGTCAGGGTTTTGACCAACGTCGTCAGTCCGGAAACCAGACCGCCGAGGTTCAACAGGTTGAGCAGGCTCTGCAGGTTGACGGACACCAACGTAATCGGTGCAGCGCTGCCGTCGGGAACATAACCGCTGGGCGCATTGAGATTGATCGGCGTATTCGCCGCGCCGCCGATGTAGACGGCCACTACCCCGGTCTGCACGTTTACCTGCGCGCTTTTCGTGCCGCCCGCGGTGCAGGTGACGGACATCAGGCCCGCCTTCGCCGGCGCGACATAAGCGGTGATCGGCAATTGCACCGCTGCAAGCGGCGTCGCATTGCCCGATGGACAACTGCCGCCAGGAAAGACCAGCGAGCCGTTGGAGCACGTCGACAGCAGCGAGATCGACGTATTGAGGAACACGTTCCCCTGCGCGGTCGACGTGTTGGTCGTGCAATCGGACGTCCCGCAATTCGCCGGTCCGGGCGGACCGCTCGCGGTGGACGGCGGATTCGCCCCCAACTTGACGGAACCCGACACGGTCACGTTGAGTAACGGTGCGAGCAAAGTAGGTGTCTGGACCGTGACACTGGGAATGCTCACCGAATTCGTGCCGTTCGCGATCTGCAATGCCGTCGACAACAATCCGAGCGCATTGACGCTGGTGTTGACGGCGGAAGTTCCCGTAGCGGTTGCGGCGGAAACCAACTGGCCGAGCGCGATCTGCGGCCCGCCACAGATGCTGTTCGAGCAAAGCGCGACGACGAGCGCATTCAGAACGTTCAGATTCGCCGCAGCCACATTCTGCTGCGTCGCCGCCTGCAACGTCGCATTGGCCAGTTGGCCGAGCGTCACGTTGCCGTTCAATACGGACGTGCTGGTACCGACCGGCAGATTGGCGAGAATGCCGGCCAGTTTCAGGTTGACTTGCGCGAGCCCCTGATAATCGACAGCCTGCAGACTCAGTGAATTGGGCGACCCCGTAAGCGCCTGGAGCAACTGATTGGCCAGTCCGCCATTCAGCGCTGCCAGCGACGTGGTCAGCGTAAAGGTATCGGTTGGCACGCTCTTGGCAATGGCCGACGCGTCGATGGTTACCCCGCCGCGGAAAATACCCGAGACTGGCTCGGAAACCGTCACGCATACGGCATTGACCGATTGACCGTTGATCGTTCCGGGTGACAAGCCTGCGCATTGACCGTTGGTTGCTGCTCCAGAGGTCGGCGTAAACAGCGGATTGCCGCTGCCTTGAGGTGCGGTCCAGACACCGCACGTCACGGAAACGGTCGAGTTGGCCGGCAGTGGATTCGCCGCTGGATTCGCGATTCGATTGGCTGCAGTTGTCGCTGTCGTGCAGGTCGAATCAGCGGTAATTTGCGACACCGCCGAAAGCGCGGCCAAATCGGCAGCCGCCTGCATGCTGCGCCGTTCGGAATAGAAATGGCCGATGTCGATCGCAGCCAGCATGATGAATGCGACCGACACCCAGATCGCGGCCATGACCGCAACGGCGCCGCGCTGGCGCCCCGGACCGCCGGCAGCGCGGCGCCGCCGCGCTACGTGTGATTGATCTGCGTGCATCGCCGTCCCGCTTACTGCATGCCCTGACCACCGCCCGACATGCCGCTGGCGGAACCGAGCTGCGGGCTCATTGAACTCGGGATCTTGTTCTTGAACGAATCGAGATAGCGCTGGTAGACGAGCGACGCGACGTCGCCAAGCATCGGCTGCGTCGGTGCCGCCGCGCGATTGTCGCGTTGCATCGTGAGCCAGTCTCTTGTCGAGCGGCCGACGTCGGCCGCGCCCGCTGTTACGGCCTCTTGACCGTATGCCGCGGCGGAACCAACCACCATGCAAACGATCGCGGTCAGCACCGCGGCCCGGTGCGCGTGTACGCTTCGATGATTTTTGTTGTCGTTCATGTCGTTCCCCGATGCCTGTTCATTGTGCAAACCGTTGCAGGAGCGGCACGGTCTGATCGTAGCCAAAATTGTTCGCCATCGGCGTGATCGGCGCGGTAGTACCGCGCCGTGACACGACCGGCGGCATCGCAACCGCGCGTTGCTGCGCACGCGCCGCCGCCGTAATCTTCGCTGCATCGCTAACGATGTCCTTGCGGATATCCGCCGGCAGGTGCTGCTGGTTCATCAGCCTCTGCGCGTCCTGCGTACGCCCTGCTGCAAACAGGTAAAGCACGAGATTGCTGACGATTTTCGGATTGTGCTGATCCAGTTCGGCCGCCTTCATCAAAGGCACGCGCGCTCCGACAACATCGCCGCTGCGCAGCTTCGCGTACGCGAGATCGGACAGCATCGATGCATCGGTCGGCGCCAGTTCCGACGCCTGCGTCAGTGTCTGCGCCGCGCGGTCGAAATCGCCTGCCGCGCCCGCGAGCAGTCCCAGCCCGCGATAACCACGCGCCGCGAGCGGCGTCTTCAGCAACTGCGTATAGGCGGCCGCGCTCGCGGCCGGCTGGTCGGTCATCCGCAGCGCGTCCGCACGCAGCAGGATCGACTCCGGCACGATGCCGTAGGTCTTGTCGTACGCGTCGATGTGCGCGAGCGACGCGTAATACAGCCCCTGCGACTGCATCCGCTGGATCAGGCCGAGGTACATGCCCGGCGTATCCGGCACGGCCTGCTTCTGGTCGGCCGCCTGTATCAGCGCCGCGCGCTCCGTCTGCGCGTTCACGCCATAACCGCTGTCCTTGGTCGCGCACGCGCCCAGCAGCAGAACCGCCGTTACCGCACCCGCCCGTATCGCCATTCCGCCGATCCGCTTCATCGTCTTTCCTTCCGTCCTTCAATGATGCTTCGACAACGCGTGCATCACCGCCAACATGCCGGGCCCGGCCGTCACGATCAACAGCGCGGGCAACAGCGTCAGCACCATTACACCGGTCATCTTCACGGTTAACCGGCCGATCCGCTCGCGCAGCATGGCCCGGCGCGTTTCGCGCAGCCGGTCCCCGAACTGCTTGAGCGGCTCCTGCACCGCGCCGCCATGCTTGTCGACCTGGATCATCAATCGCACGATCGCGCGCAAATCCTCGTTGTCGAATCCGACGGACAACCGCTGCAGCGACTGCTCGCGCGTGCGGCCCGCAGCGAACTGGCGCTGCGCGATTCCCACCTCCGACGACAGCACCGGCAACATCCCGCGAAAATCGTTCGTCACAACCTGCAGGCTCTGATCCAGCGACAGTCCGACGCCTTGCAGCAAGCGCAGCATGTCAACGAGCAACGGCAGTTCGTCGACCACGCTCTGCCGCCGCGCCGCCGCACGGCGCTGCACATAGAGCTTCGGCAACATGAAGCCGAGCCCGAAGGCGACGAACATGCCGACCATCCAGATACCGCCCTTCATGCGCCCGCTCGCGAAGATCGCGAACAGCAGCGGCAGCCCGATCCCGCATGCGACCCGCGCGCTCAGGAATAGCCCGCGAGTGCGCACGTCGACATAGCCGCATTGCTCGAGCAGGCGGCGATCCTCTTCCGCGACAACGTATTTGCCGAGCCCGGTATCGAGCCAGCGCACGCCCGCCGCCGACAGCCTGTCGAGAAAACGTTCGACGCGCTGCCCGCCACGTACGTCGGGCTTCGCAGGCGCCTCGCCATCCGGCGCGGTTCGCGCTTTCGCTGCTTCGAGCGCGGCCATGCGCCGGTCCAGCGCATCGACCAGCGCACGTTCGGCACGCGTCGCGGCACTTGCGCGCAGCATGGCGACCATGCCGAGCAGCAGCACCCCGAGCGCGCCCACCGCCAACGCAATCGCTCCGATTTGAGTCGCTGTCATCGCATCACCTGAGCCGAGCCATTCGATACAGCCATACGCTGCCGGTCAATTGCATCAGGAACGCGATCATGAGGAGCGTTCGCCCACTCGGATCGTTCCACATCCCGTGCAGATACTTCGGGTTAGTCATCACGACAAAGCTGCCGATTGCGATCGGCAGCATGACGAGGACGAACGCCGACAGCCGCGTCTCCGACGACATCGCGGTCAATTCCCGCTCGGCCTGCTCCAGATCGCGCATGAACACGGCCATCCGTTCGAGCATTACGTCCGCACGGCCACCATATTTGACGGACAAACGCAGCACCGAGCCCACGAGTTCGAACTCTTCGGTCCGGTAGATCTTCGCGATATGCATCATTGCGCGGTCGATCTCGATACCGCCGCGCAGCATCCGCGACACGAGATCGAGACAGCCGCGCAGCGGCTCCTCGGTCGTCAGCAGCGCCGACTGGAAGGCCGCCGGCACGCTGTTGCCGAGCGTCACGAGACGCACGATCCCGTCCAAGAACGACGGGATCTGCCGGACGATCTTCAGTCTGCGCCGCTGAATTCGCGACGCGAGCCAGACGCCGAGCATCGAACTGCCGCACGCAAGCGCCGCGAAGCACGCAAGCGCGCCGCCGCGACTGCCCGCGAACGCCGCGCCAACAACCAGCACGGCAAGCGCGACGAGCGTCTTGCCGCGTGCATCCTCGATCCCGGCGCGACTCGCGAGGTTCGCCAGATACTCGGATGCCGTCGCATACCAATGCGCCCAAAATGCGTCGGACGATACATTCCGTGCCGCGCCCGGCTGCGCCACGGCACGCGCAGCACCTGCCGCGGACTGCCGTGCCGCCTGCGCAGCGACGCCGGCACGCGCGCCGGGTTCGAGCCGGCTGTCGATGAAGCGCTTCGCGTCGGTTCGCACGCGCCGGGTCTCCGCGTGACGCCACAGCATCATCGCCGCCGCGACGCACAGCATCGCGCACGCCAGCACCCACACCATTGCGCTATACATTGAAGCCCCCGCCGCCGCGACCGAACCCGCCGCCGAAGCCGCCGCCAAACCCGCCATCGCCGAACCCACCGCTCGTCAGCGTCTGGCGGAAGCGCGCAAGCTTCGGCGAATGCGGATGAATGCCCAGCGTTTCCCAGTGGTCGACCTCCTCGCCCTCCGGCGTCACGCGCGCTTCGTAGCGGTAAAGCTCCTGCGTCGCGATAATGTTGTCGGACAACCCCGTCACTTCGGTAATCGACAGGATCCGCCGCCGCCCGTTCGACAGGCGCCCGATCTGCACGATGAAGTCGATCGCGTTCGCGATCTGCCGGCGCAGGCTCGACTCGGTGCCCTGGAAGCCCGCGAAGCCCGCAAGCATCTCGAGACGGTACAGGCACTCGCGCGGCGAACTCGCATGCACGGTGCCCATCGAACCGTCGTGACCGGTGTTCATCGCCTGCAGCATTTCCAGCACTTCACCGCCGCGCACTTCGCCGACGATGATCCGGTCCGGGCGCATCCGCAGCGTATTGCGCAGCAGGTCGCGAATCGACACGACGCCGGTGCCGTCGAAGCCGCCCGGCCGGCTCTCGAGCCGCACGACGTGCGGGTGGTTCAGCGACAACTCCGCCGTATCCTCGATCGTCACGACACGCTCGATCTCGGGAATGTGGAACGCCAGCGCGTTGAGCAGCGACGTCTTGCCGGAACTCGTGCCGCCCGACACGAGAATGTTGCAGCGCGCCTCGACCGCCGCCTGGAGCAGCGTGTTGATCTCTTCGTTAAAGGTCCCGTTGCCGAGCAGGTCGGACGGCTTCAGCGGATCCTTGCGGAATTTCCGGATCGATACGACCGGGCCGTCGATCGACAGCGGCTCGATCACGACGTTCACACGGCCGCCATCGGGCAGCCGCGCATCGACCATCGGATTCGACTCGTCGAGACGGCGACCGATCGGCGCGAGGATGCGCCGCACGATCCGCAGCAGGTGCGCGTTGTCGGTGAAGCGCACCGGCAGCCTCGCGAGGATCCCGTGACGCGATACATACACGTCGTTGTAGCCGTTGATCAGGATGTCCTCGACAGCCGGGTCCGCGAGCAGGTCCTCGATCGGCCCGAAGCCCGCGAGTTCCTTCGTCAGCGCCTCCGCGATCGCACGCACCTCGTTCTCGTTGAGCGGAATGCGGCGCAGGCGCACGAAGCTGTCGATCTCGAGATCGACGAACTGGTTGATCGCCTGGCGGGACCATCGGCCGAACTCGGCGCCCAGTTCTTCGATGCGCGTCAGCAAGTGCTCGTGCGCGGCATTCTTGATGTCGTGGAATTGCTGCGTCTGGGAGAACGGCGCTGCGCCGTCGGCAAATTGAATGTCGTGTGCCATCGCTTACGACCGCTTGGACGAGGGTTGAATGAAACGCTTCAGCGCGGACAGGCCGGATGCAGAACGCGGTGCCGCCGATCTGACCGACACGCCTGGCAGCCGCGCGGCGAGAGACTCGAGCGCGCGCACGTACGGATCGCGCTCCGCCATATCGACGATGAGCCGGCCCTGGTTCGCCGCACGGCCGATCGCGACGCGGCGCGACGGCAGGGTGCCGACCAGCGACAGGCCGAGGCGCTCCGCGATCTGCGCGGGCGTCAGGTCGAGTGCAGGGTCGTACTGGTTGACGACGAGCCGTACACGATCGGTATCGACGCCCGCGTCGCGCAGCCCGGTAAGCAGATCGGCTGCCGACACGATCGACGCGACGCCCTGATCGCAGACGAGCCACGCTTCATCGGCCGAGCTCGTGATCTGGGCGACGAACTCGCGGTTCGAAAAACCGCCGAGATCGACGATCTGCTGATCGAAGAATGCGCGAAACCGGTTCAGCAAACCGGCACACGACGCGTATGAGACGTCGCGCAGCCCGCCGAGGTCGGCCGGCAGCGTCGTCAATGCGACGCCGCTCTCATGCCGGGTCAGCGCAGTATTCACGAAGGTCCGGTCGATACGGCGCAGGTTGTGAACCGCATCGATGAAATGGAATTCGCAGCGGGTATTCAGGAACAGCGCGCCATCGCCTGCCGGCAGTCCCAGGTCGACGAGCGCGGTCTGGCGGCCGGCCGGGGTGCCCCCATTCGGCGCGCCGCCCGCCCCCGGGCTCACCGCCCGCTTCTGCAGCCATACGGCGAGATTCGCCGCGAGCGTACTCACGCCCATGCCGGCACGCGCACCGAGCAACGCGACGAGCTTGCCGTGGCGGCTCGCCGGCTCGGCGACGTTCGCAAGCAGCCCGCGCGTCGTGTGCAACGCCTCCTCGGCCGGTGCCGACACGTCGATGAAATCGCGAACGCCGGCGCGCAATGCGGCGAGCGTGCTCTCCGGCCGTGCGAGCGAACCGAGCGCGACGATCGGCAACCCCGGATGCGTAGCACGGACTGCGGCGGCGGCAATGCTCGCTGCCGTGCTGCCGTCCGAGAAATCGATGAAGACGAGCGCCGGATTGAGGCCCGTGATGCGCTGTGCAAGCATGCCCGGCTCGAGCGATGCGGCCTCGACCGCACCGGCCGACGCGAGCGTATCGGCCAGCCAGCGAACGTGCGCCTCCTGTTGCGATGCGCAAATGAAATAGTCGGTCACGGCGGGTTCACACAATGATTGGATTCGCGCGTTCATGTTGAACACCCCCGATTAAGCAAGGCGTGCCAATGCACCGCAACACGCGATGCTTCGCACTCATTTCGAAAACCCCGGTGCAGCGTCCGGCGATGCGGCGCCGCCCAGATACGACTGCCAGACCGGCCCGTTGCGCTGTTCGGACAGCTCACCAGGCGTTGCAGGCAGCACCGCCCCCTTCGCGATAGGCGCAACGAGATGCGGCGTCACGATGATCAGCAGCTCTTTGTCATTCTGCTGATAGTTCAGATTCTTGAAGAACGTGCCGATGATCGGCAGATCGCCGAGCAACGGCACCTTGCTCACGTTCGACATCGTCTGGCGATCGATCAGGCCGCCGATCACGAAGCTCTCGCCGTCACCGAGCTCGACCGTCGTATCCGCACGGCGGGTCGTGATACCCGGCACCGCGACGCCGCTGATCGTCACGCTGTTCACGAAATCGAGCTGGCTCGACTCGGGCGCGACCTTCAGCGCGATCCGCTGCGGGCTCAGCACCGTCGGCGTCAGCGAGAGTCCGACTCCGTATTGCTTCCACTGGATCGCCGTCGAGCCGAGCCCTTGCGGCGACGGTACGGGAATCTCGCCGCCCGCGAGGAAGCTCGCGCTCTGCCCGGACAGCGCGACGAGCGTCGGCTCCGCGAGCACACGAGCAAGATTGTTGGCCTCGAGCAACGACAGGTCGGCGAATATCCCACGCCCGGCTGCGTTCACGACCAGATTGAAGGCCGACGCTACGGGCGCACCGAGCGTCGGAATGTACCCGGCAGTACCGGGGCCCGATCCGCCGTTATATGACTGCACACCGCCCGGCGAGAACGAGCCGAACGAGAACCCGTTGCTTTGCTTGAAGAAGTTGAAGCCAACCTGCTTGAGCACCGAGCGGCTGAATTCGACGACGCGCACATCGACCTGCACGACATTCTTGCCGGCGATCGTCGAGCGATCGATCATGCTCCCTTTCGCGCTCATGTTCTTGCCGACCGCGACTGCGCGGTCGTGCGCATCGAGCGATGTCGACGCTCCCCGCAACACCGCCGTTCCGCCGTACGCGTTCACGCGCGGCGTGGAGCCGTCGAGCACCGCATGCGCGGACGCATCGACGACTTCGACATTCCAGACCGTAGGCTCGTCGCGGCCGCGCTCCCACAGCATCACGTTCGTCGCACCCGGCGCCTTCGCGATCAGCAGCACCGATCCGGAACGGCTGCCTTTCATGATCAGTACGTCGGCGACCGCCGGATCGCCGACCGCAACACGCTGCAGCGCGCGGCCGGCCGAAATCTGCCGTTGCGTGCCAACGGCGAGTTCGATCGTGCCGCTCGCGCTGGCGAGCGATGCAAATGTCATGGTCCAGATAGCAATCGCGAATGCAATCAGTGTGTTTTTCATTGTTCGTTGGACCGTCTCTCGGCCTTTTACTTGTCGCCGCTGATATCGATGACCGTCGATGCCTTTCAATAAGCAACCGTTTCCGATCGGCCGCCGCGAATCACCTCGATACCGCCACCGCCCGGCCGCACCGACGGCGGCAGGCGCGACGGCAGCGGCGGCACGTTCACGTTGGCCACCGCATTGCGCTGCGTGCCGGACAGTTGCTGCAGCGAAATGCCTGCTGCCGCGAGCCCCGACGGCGACAGCTTGTTGTCCGTGCGCACCGCAACCGTCTGCATCGCAAGCTCGTCGTCGCGCGGGTTGCGCAATGCGAGTGTCAACCGGCCGCTCGCCTCGCCGAGTGTTAGTGCATCAACCTGCGCGGTCGGCACCGCAAGCACCGCGATGCGCACATTCGACGGCTGGCCGTTATTGCCGTTCGTGTTGTTGCCGCTGTCGCGTTCGGACGTCGCATCGCCGAATGAGAGCACACGCACCTTCGACAACAGCAGTCGTGCCTGCGTCTGCGAGATTTCCCCGTCGAACATCGACGAACTGGCCTCGCGCTTCAGGTTCAGGAATACGTCGACGAAATTGCCAGGACGCAGCCGGTTGCCGACCGCGTTGGTCTCGTCGACGCGAACCGCGATCGCGCGCTCGCCTGGCTGCACGTCCTCGGCAAGGCCCGACACCAATGCGCCCGAGACAACCGGCGACGAAACTGGAATGTCCCGCGTCGGCACACGGCCGACGAGCTCGCCCGGATTGCCGAACGCACCGACCGGCATCGGCGCGGTCGGTTGAACCTTCAACGCGTCGGCGGTAATCGGCTGACCCGCCGGCAACGTGCGCGCCGCGATCACGACCGGCACCGGATTTGCCACCGCGATCTGCTGCGCCGGCACGGGAGCCGGCGAACTACGCCCGAGCATCCACGCATAGATTCCGAGCAGAACAGCGATCGCAATCAGCAGCCCCGCGATGATCTTGGTTAGGTTGTTGGCCATGTTTTGGTATGGATGCCGGAATAAAAGTCCGAGTAAGTTTTTCCTGTTGCTCGATTCATGTGCTCGCGGACCTGTCGCGTCACGATGCCCCTCTCACAGGATGGACTGCGGGATCTGCACGACTGCCGTACCCGTCAACGGCTTGGTGATGATGGTCCCCAGGAATGGCATGGTCGTGACCCACGCTTCCGGCGAGTAGCTCACCGTGACCGTCAGGCAATACAGCGTCGGCGGATTCGTCGTGTCGTAACTGCACTGTGGCGCAGCCACCTGCGGTGGGCTGACATTCAACCAGCCCAAGACATTCTGTGCGGCGGTCGTAGCGTTCGTCACACGCGCGGCCAGGGTCGGCGCGTAATTCAAGCCCGCACGCGCGCCTTCGCTGGCTGCCAGCGTCAAGCTTTGCTGAATGACGAAGATCATCCCGAAACTGAGGATTGCGTAGAGAATCATGAAGAACAGCGGAAAAACGATTGCGAATTCGACCGCTGTGGCCCCACGCTGCCTCCGGTATCCCCGTGGCTGCCTCGGTCGCTTCATCGCACGCCCTCCGTTGCAACCACATAGACAAGCCACGCGGCAGCCGGTATCGCGAGACATGCCGCATAGGGCGTCGCCCGATATTTGCCGAGCGCCAGCGCGGGTTCTCCGCGGCGCCACAATGTGCCGAGCGACGTGCGCGACAGCAGAATTAGGACGACTGCATGAACGCCGGCAGCAAGGCTCGCGGCAACCCAGAGCCAGAGCAGCGCGTGCGCACCGCACCATGCACCGAGCACGGCGAATATCTTTACGTCTGCCGCACCCATCAGGCGCAGCATAAAAAAGGGGAAAAGGCCGACCAGCCCGGCCAGCATGCCGAGCATTGCCTGGAACAGCGAGATCCCGAATGGATTCGCGTTGAAAAACGCGCCCCCGAACCCGATGACCAGCCCGGTCAGGGCGAGTGAATTCGAAATGCGTCGAAAACGGATATCGCTGGCCGTGACGAACGTCGCCCAAACCAGGAATGCCCCGCTGAAAATAAGATGTGCCATCGCGCCACAGCCCGCCGCAAATGTCGGTAGCGAGCGGATGCCGAGGCAATCCGCTCGCTACCGACCCAAAACAGCTTTCACAAAATGTGCGCCGTTCTAATTATTTACGGATGCGGTCAGGAACCCCAAATTGCGGTAGACGAACAGGCGGAAGCCGTACGCGTGGTCACGCAGGTACCGACCTTGGTGAACATGTTCCCGAGACTGTCGCCGATCGACGTTACTCCAGCAACGATCGCGACAGCGATAAGACCCGCGATAAGACCGTACTCGATCGCGGTGACCCCGTTGTGTTCCTTAAGGAAACGCTTGATGATTGCTTTCATTTTATTCCTCGTGCCTGTATTTACGTTCTTTGGCCTTTTATACGTATACATCCCTGCATATCTGGCCATTGCCCCGCGCTGTTCGCCACATCTTTTGCGACGACAACCGGGTGCGCTTTCTTTATAGGTCGCCCCGAGGGGCATGTCTCACGATTTGATGCAAATTAACATTCGCGATAGCAATCCTCCTCGAACGTTGTGTACCGAACCGTACATTTGCTTACATCTGCTCCGGATTCTATATCCGATCCCATTTAAGTTCCAACCTCTTTTAACCACTCGGATCGAAAAAATGACCGTGAGCACGACGTATTTGTACGGCGTTTCGGTAGGTCTTACACATAGGATTTACGATAGGTTAGATGTACACACCTAATCCACCAGTAAAACAATTGCCTCGTCCACCAAGCCTGCGTGGGCCCCACGTTACGTCGCACGCGTAACGCCAATGTTGTGACGTTACGTTACGAAACGGCCGAAACCGTTCTCATTCATCTGCGCTTAAACAGATTCAACAATCTTTCAATTCCCAGAAGTTCCTTTCCCGACAAGGAATTGCCTCGTTTAAAACCTGTTGTCGAACCGTCGGCCATCGAAATGGCACGACAGTTGCAGAGTAGTCCTCGCGGCACTCAACACAACGGCAGTTCACAACACATTTTTAATGCGAGGACAACATGGACATTAAGGTTATCCCTCATGGCGTGTTCCGGACGACTCTGATCGCGGCCACCGTTGCAGCCATGCTTTCCCTCTCCGCGTGCGGCGGCTCCGGTTCCATCAGCCAGGGTCTGGGCAGCGGCGGCTCGAGCTCGGGCGGCGGCGATTCGATCTCGACGTCGGGTGGCGGCACCTCCGGCGGCACGTCGGGTTCAACGAGCGGCAGCACGTCGGGCAGCACCAGCGGATCGACCAGCGGCAGCACGAGCGGTTCGACGAGCGGCAGTACCAGCGGCTCGACGAGCGGAACGACCAGCGGTACGAGCGGCACCTCGGGTGTGTCGTCGAACGCGGTAGGGAGTGTCCTCGCAAGCGGCAGCAATCTCGTCACGGGTGTCGGCGGAACCGTCTCGGGTCTCGGCTCCGTCATCGCCAACCAATCGCTGCCGGGCGTCAACCCGGCCACCACGCAAGCCGCGGGCGGCATCGTGCAGAGCGTCGGCGGCGCAGTCACCGCGCTCGGCAACGGCCTCGGCAATGGTCTCGGCCAGCTCGGCGCGACGAAGGATCCGATCGGCACCACGGTTGCCAGCACGGGCGGCGTGGTCAACCAGCTCGGCGGCGCAGTCACGCAGACCGGCAACCTGGTCACGAGTCTCGGCAGCGGCCCGTTGTCGCCGCTCGCACCGGTCACGGGTGCCGTCGGCGGCCTCGTGTCGACACTCGGCGGCGCCGTGTCGAACGGCGGCACCACCCTCACCAACGCGCTGTCGACCGGCCCGATCCAGCAGGTCACGCAGACGGTCAGCTCGGCCATCACGCCGATCACGACGATGGTCGGCCAGACGACCCAGACGATCGGCACGGCGACCGGCCTCGGCGCGCCCGTCAACACGCTGCTCGGCACGGTCGGCAACGGCCTGAACCAGGCCGGCGCACTGCTCGCATCGACGGGCGGCAACCCTGTCACGACGGGCCTCGGCAACACCGTCTCGTCGACCGGCAACACCGTGAAGGCCGTCGGCGGCCTGCTCACGGGCGGCACCGGTGGCGTGACCAACCCGCTCGCACCGCTCACTGGCCTCGTCTCGACGGTGACCGGCGCACTCGGCGGCGCAACGGGTGGCGGCAGCGGCCCACTCGCCCCGGTCACCGGTCTCGTCTCCACGGTCACCGGCGCTCTCGGTGGCGCAACGGGTGGCGGCAGCGGCCCGCTTGCACCGGTCACCGGCCTCGTCTCCACGGTCACCGGCGCTCTCGGCGGCGCAACGGGCGGCAGCGGCAGCCCGCTCGCGCCGGTCACGGGCCTCGTTTCGACGATCACGGGCGCGCTCGGCGGTGCAACGGGCGGCACGAGCGGCGGCCCGCTCGCGCCGGTCACGGGTCTCCTCGGCGCAGTCACGGGCGCACTTGGCGGCGCGACGGGCGGCGCAGGCGGCAGCAGCCCGCTCGCACCGGTGACGAACGCGGTGTCCACGGTCACCAGCACGGTCGGTGCACCGGCATTGACCGGCGGCACGGGCGCCGTCACGAGTTCGGGCTCGTCGTCGAATCTGCTCGCGCCTGTCACGTCGCTGATCGGCGGCCTGCTCGGCGGCACGCACGGCAAATAAACCGATATCCATTCATCGACAAGACAGCGAGGAGTTCACCATGTCCCAGCAACGTTCTCTCACGACGGCCACCCTGCGCCAGTGGCGCATGCCCCTCACCGCTTTCGCCGCAGCCTGCCTGCTGGCCGCCTGCGGCGGCGGCGGCGTCAGCTCGCCGCCGACCAGCAACAATGGCGGCTCGTCCAGCGGCACGAGCGGTACGTCCGGCACGAGCGGCACCAGCGGCACGACCACCACCGGCACCAAGGGTGTCGTCAGCACGGTCGGCCAGACGGCCACCGACCTCGGCAGCACGGTCGGCAACATCAGCCTGCCGGGCCTCGGCGACGGCGTAACGAAGGGTGTCGGCAGCACGGTCGCCAGCACCGGCACGATCGTCGGCGCAGCCGCCGATGCGGTGAGCAACGGGCTGGGACAGATCGGCTCGACGAAGGATCCGGTCGGCACGACGGTTGCCGGTCTGGGCAATGTCGTCGGCGCGACGAGCAACACGGTGTCCGGCCTGAGTTCGACGGTCAAGGCGCTCGGCACGGGCCCGCTCGCGCCGCTCGCTCCCGTCACGACCCCGGTCGGCACCGTGCTCGACACGGTCGCCAACGGCCTGACGGCCGCCGGCACGACGATCGGTTCGACGCTGTCGTCGGGTGCCGTGCAGCAGGTCACGCAGCCGCTCAGCTCGGCGATCACGCCGCTCGTGATCACCGCCGGCCAGGTCACGCAACAGGTCGGCACGACGACCGGCCTCGGCCAACCCGTCTCGGGCCTGCTCGGCCAGATCGGCGGCGCGATCAGCTCGGCCGGCAAGCAGGTCGGTAGCACGTCGAACCAACCGCTCGTCGGCGATGTCGGTCAACTCGTGACCGCGGTCGGCAACACCGTCACCAACGCGGGTGGTCTCGTCAACCCGAACGGCCCGAACGGTGCAGCACCGATCCCCGGTCTGATCACGAGCCTCGTCGGCGGCTCGACAGCTGGCGTCCAGAACGGCACGTCGTCGAGCTCCGGTTCGACGAACCCGCTCGGCGGCCTGCTGTCGGGTCTGGGCTCGACGCCGCTCGGCTCGCTCACGGGTGCAGTCGGCGGCGCAACGGGCGGCACGAGCAGCGGCCCGCTCGCTCCGATCACGAATCTCGTATCGACGGTCACGGGCACGCTCGGCGGCGCAACGGGCGGCGCAGGCAGTGCAAACCCTCTCGCGCCTGTCACCGGTTTGCTGAATACTGTCACCGGAGCAGTCGGCGGTGCAGCAGGGTCCGGGGGCTCGAGCCCGCTCGCACCGGTCACGTCGCTTGTCGGCGGCGTGTCGGGTACGGCATCGTCGGGTGGCGGTTCGACGGGGCTGCTCGCACCGGTAACGGGGTTGCTGGGCACGCTGGGTAGCGTTGGCAAATAAGGACGACGGTCGCACCTTCGCAGCCGGAGCGAACGGCGCGGCCGTACAAATACACCCGGCATAGCGGCACGCGTCGCGCGACACCCAGGTGTCGCGCGACAGCATTAGAAAGAAGATGAAAAGCAAGGCCTACGAGGAAGAACAATGAAATCCAGACTCGACAGATGGATGATGCTGCTCGCCATCGCGGCAGCAGGCACGGCACAAGCACAAACGCGCGTCGGAGGTAACCCGCTCGACTCCCTGCCCCAGATCAACGCACCGAAGACGGGCCCGAACGTCACCGTGCAGGTCGCGCCCCAGGCGCCGCAATTGCAGGAACTGCTGTCGCGACACCTGACGCCGACGACGTTCCAGGTCGAAGGCGTGAAGTCGGTACCGTTCGAGGAAATCTCGCGTCGCTTCACGCCCCTCGTCGGCAAGGACATCACGATCGGCGAGTTGATCGAAACCGCCAACGGCGTGACGAAGCTGTACCAGGATCGCGGCTACGCGCTGTCGTTCGCGTTCGTTCCCGCGCAGACGTTCGAGAACGGCGTCGTGCGAATCACGGTCGTCGAAGGCTATGTGTCGGACGTCAAGGTCACCGGCAAGCCCGGCGCAATGGAACCGAAGATTCGCGCGATCGCCGCGCATATCACTGCAGATCGCCCGCTGCGCCGCGCGACGTTCGAGCGCTACGTGAATACGTTCGGCCTGCTGCCCGGCCTCACGGTAAAAGCGAACGTGCCGCCGCCGCAAACCACCGACGGGGCCACGACACTCGAACTCGCGGTCGACCGCAAGCCGTTCAACGTCAGCACCGGTATCGACTTCAATCACCCGGGCGTCCAGGGTCTCATCACCGCGACCGAAAACGGCCTGACGTCGTTCGGCGAGCAACTGAGCATCTCCGCGCTTGCGCCGCCGGGGCGTGACAAACAGACCTACTTCGCGTTCAGCGGCGCGGTACCCGTCGGCAGCAGCGGCCTGATCACACGCCTCGACGCAAGCACCTATCGCGGCAAGCCGACTGACAACCCGGGTTTGCCGTCGACCGTCGAGCGGACCGTCAAGAACGAAAAACTCGGTCTTTCGGCATCCTATCCGTTGCTGCTGAACAACCAGCGCAGTCTGCTCGGCACCGTGTCGGGTTATGCATCGCACAACGAAGACCGTTACCAGAACAAGATCACCGGCAACTCCATCGACACGCGCTCGCAGGTCCGCGTGCTGCAGATGCAGCTCGACTACACGAGCGTTTCGCCGAAACAGGTACAGAAGCTGAGCGTCAACGTCGCGAAGGGGTTCAACATCCTCGGCGCGTCGAAAGCGCAGGACGTGACCGTCGGCACGACGACGACCTCAGTGGACAGCCCGATTTCGCTGACCTTCGTCCGCACCGGCGCGACCTTCACGCAAACGAACGAATGGCCGTTCCGGATCGGCACGTCGGTTTCGCTGACCGGGCAATACAGCCCCGACTCGCTGCCGACGTCCGAACAGATCTCGTTCGGATCGACCCGCTACGCGCTCGGCTACCAGCCAGGCGAAACGTCGGGCGACTCGGGCTGGGGGATGTCGCTCGAGGTCAACCGCGGCTTCTCGCCGGGCTGGACGTATATGAAATCCGTCACGCCGTACATCGCGTATGACATGGCGCGCGTGTACCTGCACGCGGGCACGCCGTCGCCGAACCGCATGTCGTCGGTCGGCATCGGCGTGCGGTTCACGGACAGCCGTTACTACAGTCTCGACCTGAACGTCGCAAAACCGATTGGCGACGCACCGGTCGAAAGCGCGTCGCGCAGCCCGCGCATCAACGCCGCATTCTCGTATCAGCTCAACTGATCGGTCAGCAACCAGCCCGCGTCTCGTGGGCTGTTTCGAATAGAGTCCCCTCTATCAAACGTGGCGCGCGGTTTCACGTATTCTGGCGAAGCTCGCAACATGCCCGCCCCATGCAGGCGGTCGTGCGGGCGAATCGAACACGACATGCAAAACAAGGAGGATGACAATGATTCAACTGACCCGTCCGTTGCGTGCAATCGCCGTCGCCGGCGCACTGCTCGCCTGCGCAGCACCCACGTTCGCTCAAGCCGACAACCCCGTCGGCATGTGGCAGACCATCGACGACAACACCCATCAGCCGAAGGCACTCGTGCAAATCGCCGAGGACGGCGACGGTTCGCTGTCGGGCAAGGTCGTCAAGGGCCTCGGCGCGAACGATACGCCCGATCGCCGCTGCACCGCCTGCACGGACGAGCGCAAGGATCAGCTCATCAAGGGCATGACGATCATCAAGGCGATGAAGAAGGAAGGCGACCACTGGGACGGCGGCAACATTCTCGACCCGGAAAACGGCAAGGTCTACAAGTGCAAGATGACGCTTGAAGATAGCGGCCAGAAGCTCGTCGTGCGCGGTTATATCGGCGTGTCGCTGCTCGGCCGTTCGCAGACCTGGGTACGCCAGCAATAACGCAGCACGCGCTGAAACGCGCGGCTCGATAAAAAAACCGGCCTGCGACAAAGTCGTCAGGCCGAGTTTCTTTTGGTGCAGACGCAGAAGCAAACGGCGGACATCACGCCGCGTGCTTCAACGTGTCCGATGCATAGCCGCCCGGCGCACGACATGCGGGCGCGATGCTGCTACGCGCCTCCGCTGCCTTCGATTGCGTATGCTTGCGCATCCGTGTGGACAGTTCGTTGCACAGACTCACGCCCGAATCGCCATAGAGCTCACGCATCAAGCTCAACAGCGTGCCCGTCTCGTGCCATACCTTGAAGCGGCGATGGCATGTCTGATACGAAGGGTAACGGCGCGGCATGGCGGACCACGTTGCGCCGCTGTAGATCACCCAGAGCACGCCGTTCAGCACGGCACGCGTATTGGCTAACGGTCGGCCGCGCAACTCGGTGCGCGGCTGCATTTCGGGCAGAAGCGGCGCGACGCAGCGCCACTCGTGGTCGGTCAGATCGCGATACGGTGTCATGGACATCTCCAGCCTTGGTAACCATGACACAACGATATCGGCTCACCTCAACAATGAATATAAGACAAATCCGAAAATACCCCGAGATTACGCGGATTTGACCGGAATTGACGTTTGAATCGCGCCAATTACCGAGAATCGCAATCAGGTCAGCGAAGTATCGACGATACGGCGCGGCGTTTCAAGATACTCCTTCGACTGCATCTCGACGATACGCGAGACCGTGCGCGCGAATTCGTTCGCCATCGGGCCTTCGACGTACAACTGCTCCGCCGGCACCGCCGCGGACATCAGCAGCTTGACCTTGTGGTCGTACAGCACGTCGATCAGCCAGGTAAAGCGGCGCGCCTCGGACGCCATCCGCGGCGACATCTGCGGCACCTCGGACAGCACGATCGCGTGGAAGCGGCTCGCGAGTTCGAGATAGTCGTTCTGCGATCGCGGGCCGCCGCACAGCGTCGCGAAGTCGAACCATACGACGCCGTCCGCCTTGCGCAGCGCCTTCAGCTCGCGCTTCTCGATATGCAGGATCGGGCTTTCGTCGGGTACCGCGGCGAGCTTCGCGAACGCATGGCGCAGTTCGCGATCGGCGTCGGCGCCAAGCGGCGTGTGATACATCTGCACCTGCGCGAGCGTGCGCTGGCGATAGTCGACACCCGCGTCGACGTTGAGCACGTCGAGCTTTTCCTTGATCAGCGCGATCGCCGGCAGCATGCGGTCGCGATGCAGCCCGTCCGGATACAGGTCGTCGGGATCGTAGTTGGACGTCATCACGAACTGCACGCCGTTGTTGAACAGGCGATCGAGCAGACGGTACAGGATCATCGCGTCGGCAATGTCCGACACGTGGAACTCGTCGAAGCAGATCAGCCGGTAGCGCTTCGCGATGCGCCGCGCGAGTTCATCGAGCGGATCGGCCTGCCCTTTCAGTTCCTCGAGCTCGCGGTGCACTTCGCGCATGAATTCGTGGAAATGCAGGCGCGTCTTGCGCTGCACGGGTACGACCGCGTAGAAGCTGTCCATCAGGAAGCTCTTGCCGCGACCGACACCGCCCCACATGTAGACGCCGCGCGGTAGGTCCGGATGAATGATGAGCTTCTTGAACGCGTTCGAGCGGCGCGACTTGTATTCGACCCACTCGTCGAAACAGCGCTGCAGGCGATCGACCGCGGCGCGCTGCGCGGGGTCGGACTGATAGCCGCGCGTGGTCAGTTCGCGCGTGTAGTATTCGGTGACGTTCATCGGGCAAACCGGAAAGAACGAAGGCGAGCGGGAAACCCCGCCCGCCTTCGTCATGAGACGGCTGCGCCGGCCGAGAGCCGGCTGGCGCTTACCGCGCTCAGCTATTCAGCGAGCGCTTGTCGACGGCGAGCGCCGCTTCGCGCATCACTTCCGACATCGACGGGTGCGGATGGCAGATGCGGGCGATGTCTTCCGACGCCGCCTTGAACTCCATCGCCACCACGGCTTCCGCGATCAGGTCCGACGCGTTCGCGCCGATCACGTGCACGCCGAGCAGTTCGTCGGTCTTCGCGTCCGCGATCATCTTCACGAAACCGTCCGGCGCGTTCATGCCGAGCGCGCGGCCGTTGATCGAGAACGGGAACTTGCCCGTCTTGATCTCGCGACCTTCCGCCTTCAGTTGCTGCTCCGTCTGGCCGACCCACGCGATTTCCGGGTACGTGTAGATCACCCACGGAATGCAGTTGTAGTCGATGTGCGGCTTCTGGCCGTCGATCACTTCCGCGACCAGCACGCCTTCATCTTCCGCCTTGTGCGCAAGCATCGGGCCGCGCACCACGTCGCCGATCGCGTAGACGTTCGGCACCGCCGTGCGGCAGTGGTCGTCGACGTCGATGAAGCCGCGCTCGTTCGCCTTCAGGCCGATTGCCTCGAGGCCGAGGTTGTCGGTGTTCGGCACGCGGCCGACCGACACGATCAGGCGGTCGGCGTCGAGCGTCTGCGCGTTGCCGTCCTTGTCCGTGTAGGCGATCGACACGCCGTCCGCGGTCGTCTTCACTTCGCCGATCTTCACGCCGAGATGGATGTCGAGGCCCTGCTTCTTGAACAGCTTGGCCGCTTCCTTCGCGAGCGCTTCGTCGGCTGCGCCGAGGAATGCCGGCAGCGCTTCGAGCACCGTCACTTCGGCACCCAGGCGACGCCACACCGAGCCGAGTTCGAGGCCGATCACGCCTGCGCCGATCACGGCGAGCTTCTTCGGCACCGAGTCGAACGTCAGCGCACCTTCGTTGTCCGACACGATCCTGTTGTCGACCGGGATGCCCGGCAGGTGACGCGCCTTCGAGCCCGTCGCGATGATCACGTTCTTCGCGGTGACGACTTCGGTTTCACCCTCGCCGCTCACTTCGATCTGCACGCCGGCGTCGGTCTTGCCGGCGAACTTGCCATGGCCCTTCAGCCAGGAGATCTTGTTCTTCTTGAACAGGAACTCGATCCCGCTCGTCATCTTCTCGACGATCGCGTCCTTGCGGCCAAGCATCTTCGCGACGTCGATCTTCACGCCATCGACGGTGATGCCGTGATCGGCCAGGTGATGCGACGTGTTCTCGAACTCTTCCGACGACGCGAGCAGCGCCTTCGACGGGATGCAGCCCACGTTCAGGCAGGTGCCGCCGAGCTTCAGCGCGCCGGCCGGGTTCTTCCACTTTTCGATACAGGCAACGGTCTTGCCCAGCTGCGCGGCGCGGATCGCGGCGATGTAGCCGCCGGGGCCGGCGCCGATCACGACGACGTCAAATTCCTTGGACATGGAAATCCTTTCTACTTGTACGTCCGCACGGTCGCGCGTCTGCGCGCCCGTGCGGAGCAGGTCAATGCGGTGGAACTCGGCTTACAGGTCGAGCAGCAGGCGTGCCGGATCCTCGAGTGCATCCTTCATCGCGACGAGCGACAGCACGGCTTCGCGGCCGTCGATGATCCGGTGGTCGTACGACAGCGCGAGATAGTTGATCGGACGGATCACGATCTGGCCGTTTTCGACAACCGGACGCTCCTTGGTCGCGTGCACGCCGAGGATCGCCGACTGCGGCGGGTTGATGATCGGGGTCGACAGCATCGAGCCGAACACGCCGCCGTTCGAGATCGAGAACGTACCGCCCGTCATTTCCTCGATCGACAGCTTGCCGTCCTTAGCCTTCTGGCCGAATTCGGCGATCTTCTTCTCGATGTCGGCGAGGCTCAGTTGATCCGCGTTGCGCAGGATCGGCACCACGAGGCCGCGCGGCGAGCCGACAGCGATACCGATGTCGAAGTAGCCGTGGTAGACGATGTCGTTACCGTCGATCGACGCGTTCACGAGCGGGAACTTCTTCAGCGCATGCACGGCCGCCTTCACGAAGAACGACATGAAGCCGAGCTTCACGCCATGTTCCTTCTCGAACTTGTCCTTGTACTTGTTGCGCAGTTCCATGACCGGAGCCATGTTGACTTCGTTGAACGTCGTCAGGATCGCGTTGGTCTGCTGCGATTCGAGCAGACGCTCGGCGATACGCGCACGCAGACGCGACATCGGTACGCGCTGTTCCGGACGGTCGTTCAGCCAGGTCGTCGCCGACGCCGGCACCTTCACGTCCGGCAGCGACGGCTTCGCAGCGGCCTTGGCCGGTGCGGCGGCCGGAGCGGCCTTCGGTGCGCTGCCTGCTGCCAGCGCGTCGCCCTTCGTGACGCGGCCGTCGCGGCCCGAACCTGCGACGTCGCCTGCCGACAGGCCCTTCTCGGCCAGCAGCTTCGATGCGGCCGGCGATGCGGTGGCCGAGCTCGATGCCGTTGCGGCGACCGGCTGTGCTGCCGGTGCGGCTGCGGCAGGCGCTGCTGCCGGCTTGACTTCGGCGGCGCCCGCCGCTGCTTCGGCCGCACCTGCCTTCGCTTCGGTGTCGATCGTCGCGATCAGCTGATCGGCAACCACCGTGTCACCGTCGTTCTGCAGCACTTGCGCGAGCACGCCCGCGGCCGGTGCCGGCACTTCGAGCACGACCTTGTCGGTCTCGAGTTCGATCAGGATTTCGTCTTGCGCGACTGCTTCGCCCGGCTTCTTCTTCCACTGCAGCATGGTGGCTTCCGAAACCGACTCCGAAAGCTGGGGGACTTTGACTTCTACGATAGCCATGTGATTTTCCTGGATGCTTAATCTGGGTAATGACGAGGTTCGTGCGATTCCTTCGGCCGGTGCGGCGCGCGACGCGCCCGGCAGGCCAAAAGAGACGGGAAAGCGCCGCGCGCCTTCCCGTTTCGCTTCCGTCGGTTATTTCGCGATCGATGCGCTCTTCAGGCGGCCGAAAGCACCTTCGATCAGGGCCTTCTGCTGCTCGTAGTGCTTCGCGTAGTAGCCAACCGCCGGCGAGGCCGAAGCCGGACGGCCGCTGTATGCCAGCTTCTGTCCTTCCTTCATGCCTTCCTTCAGATGGTGCTCGACGTAGAACCAGGGGCCCTGGTTCTGCGGCTCGTCCTGCACCCAGACCACTTCAGTCGCGTTCTCGTACTTCTTCATTTCGGCTTCGAACTGCTTGTGCGCGAACGGATACAGCTGCTCGATACGGATGATCGCGACGTCGTTCGCCTTCGCTTCGCGGCGATGTGCGACGAGGTCGTAATACACGCGGCCCGAGCATGCCAGCACGCGCTTGACCTTCTTCGCGTCGATGCCGCCGTCGGTTTCGCCCAGCACCGGCTGGAACGAACCCTTCGCGAGTTCCGACAGGTCCGACACCGCTTCCTTGTGACGCAGCAGCGACTTCGGCGTGGCGACGATCAGCGGCTTGCGGAACAGGCGGATCATCTGGCGACGCAGCAGGTGGAAGATCTGCGCCGGCGTCGTCGGCTGGACGACCTGCATGTTGTGATCCGCGCACAGTTGCAGGAAACGCTCGATACGGGTCGACGAGTGTTCCGGACCCTGGCCTTCATAGCCGTGCGGCAGCAGCATCGTCAGACCCGACACGCGGCCCCACTTCACTTCGCCCGACGAGATGAACTGGTCGATCACGACCTGCGCGCCGTTGACGAAGTCGCCGAACTGCGCTTCCCACAGCACGAGCGTGTTCGGCTCGGCGGTCGAGTAACCGTATTCGAAGCCCAGCACCGCTTCTTCCGACAGCACCGAGTCGATCACCGTGAACTTCGCCTGGCCTTCGGCGATGTTCTGCAGCGGCACGTACGTGCCGTCGTTCCAGCGCTCGCGGTTCTGGTCGTGCAGCACCGCGTGACGGTGCGTGAACGTGCCGCGGCCCGAGTCCTGGCCCGTCAGGCGCACCGAGTAGCCCGATGCGACGAGCGACGCGAACGCGAGGTGCTCGCCCATGCCCCAGTCGAGCGGCTGGTCGCCGCGCGCCATGTTGCGGCGGTCGTTGATCACGCGCTCGACGAGCGGGTGGACCTTGAAGTTTTCCGGGACCGTCGTGATGCGTTCGCCGAGGCGCTTCAGTTCCGCGAGCGGCACGGCCGTGTCGGCCGCATCCGTCCACTTGCGGTTCAGGAACGGAACCCAGTCGACCGCGTACTTGCTCTTGTAGTTCGACAGGACCGGGTCGACCGTGTGGTGACCATCGTCCATCGCCTTGCGGTACGCCTTCACGTAGTTGTCGGCGTCTTCCGCGGTGATCACGCCCTGCTGCACGAGCTTCTCGGCGTACAGCGCACGGGTGCCCGGGTGCTGCGCGATCTTCTTGTACATCAGCGGCTGCGTGACGGCCGGCGTGTCCTGCTCGTTGTGACCCAGCTTGCGGAAGCAGACGATGTCGATCACGACATCCTTGTGGAACTGCATCCGGTAGTCGATCGCGATCTGCGTCGCGAGGATCACCGCTTCCGGATCGTCGCCGTTCACGTGCAGCACCGGCGCCTCGATCATCTTGACGACGTCGGTACAGTACAGCGTCGAGCGCGCGTCGCGCGGGTCGGACGTCGTGAAGCCGATCTGGTTGTTGATGACGATGTGCAGCGTGCCGTGCGTGCCGTAACCGCGCGTCTGCGCGAGGTTCAGCGTTTCCATCACGACGCCCTGGCCCGCGAAGGCCGCGTCGCCGTGGATCTGCACCGGCAGCACCTGCAGGCCGTCTTCGTCGCCGCGGCGGTCCATCCGCGCCTTCGCGGAACCTTCGACCACCGGGTTCACGATTTCGAGGTGCGACGGGTTGAATGCAAGCGACAGGTGAACCGGGCCGCCTTCCGTCGACACGTCCGACGAGAAGCCCTTGTGGTACTTCACGTCGCCGGCCGGCAGGTCGTCGACGTGCTTGCCTTCGAATTCGGCGAACAGGTCGGCCGGCATCTTGCCGAGCGTGTTGACGAGCACGTTCAGGCGGCCACGGTGGGCCATGCCGATGATGATTTCCTGCACGCCGCGCTTGCCCGCATGCTGGACGACTTCGTCCATCGCCGCGATGAAGCTTTCGCCGCCTTCGAGCGAGAAGCGCTTCTGGCCGACGTACTTGGTGTGCAGGTAACGCTCGAGGCCTTCAGCAGCCGTCAGGCGATTCAGGATGTGCTTCTTCTCGTCTGCCGAGAAGTTCGGCGTCGCGCGGGTCGACTCCAGGCGCTCCTGCCACCAGCGCTTCTGTTCCGGGTCGCTGATGTACATGTACTCGGCGCCGATCGTGCCGCAGTACGTGTCGCGCAGGCCCTTGACGATATCGCGCAGCGAAGCCTGGTCGAAACCGAAATACAGGTTGCTCGCGCTGTAGGTCTGGTCGAGGTCGCCTTCGGAGAAGTCGTAGAACGCGGGTTCGAGTTCGGGAATGGCGGGACGTTCGCGACGCTTCAGGGGATCCAGATTGGCCCATTGCGAGCCAAGGAAGCGATAGGCGCTGATGAGGGACTGGACGTGAACCTGCTTGCGCGCCGCAGCCAGATTGGTGCCGCTTTCGCGCGGGATGAAGGCATTGGCCTTCGCACGCTCGGCAAACGATTCGACGATCGGGAAATGCGCGACGTCATTGGCATTCGAACCGTCCGTTGCAGGCACATTCTGCAGCGCGTCGAAATACTCTCGCCAATTCTCCGGCACCGACGCCGGATTGTTGAGGTATGCATCGTACAGTTCTTCAACGTACGAAGCATTGCCGCCGAACAGATAGGAGTTCAGCTGAAACTGCTTCATTACATCTGACATTTTACGCTCACCTTTCTTCGAGCTTCTCGAGAAATAGCGGGTTACTCAACCTTCCGCGACACGGCCTGACCGTTTAGCGGATTGCGAATCAAGTCTTGCTTGGAAGGACCTAAAACTTGCGTGCGCGCAGCATATCACAGAACCGATACCGGAGTTCACGGCGAAATGTGCCCGAAAGCACCGCGCGACGGGGTTTTGCCGGATTGCCACGACCCGCGGGAACAGTGTTTTGCAGACAATCCGGTTGCGCGTCGCGCACACGCAAAAAAGGCCGCCCGGAGGCAGCCTTTTTTTGTCATGCACGGGAACGGTCGAAACGCTCAGTCGACCGCGCCTTCGCGGCTCGCGCGGCGACGCTCGTGCTCCTTCAGGAAGCGCTTGCGCAGGCGGATCGACTGCGGCGTCACCTCGACGAGCTCGTCGTCATCGATGAACTCGACCGCATATTCCAGCGACATCTGGACCGGCGGCACGAGACGCACGGCTTCGTCGGTGCCCGACGCGCGCACGTTGGTCAGCTGCTTGCCCTTGATCGGGTTCACGACGAGGTCGTTGTCGCGGCTGTGGATGCCGATGATCATGCCCTCATACAGCGCGTCGCCCGGCTTCACGAACATGCGGCCGCGATCCTGCAGCTTCCACAGTGCATACGCCACGGCCGCGCCGTCGTCCTGCGAGATCAGCACGCCGTTGCGGCGCTCGCCGACCGAGCCGTCCTTGACCGGTGCGTACGAGTCGAAGATATGGCTCATCAGGCCCGTGCCGCGCGTGAGCGTCAGGAATTCGCTCTGGAAGCCGATCAGGCCGCGCGCCGAGATCTTGTATTCCAGACGCGTGCGGCCGCGACCGTCCGACGCCATGTCGAGCATCTCGCCCTTGCGGCGGCCGAGCTCTTCCATCACGCCACCCTGATGCTCGTCCTCGACGTCGACCGTCAGCAGTTCGTACGGCTCATGCTTCGCGCCGTCGATTTCCTGCATCACGACGCGCGGACGCGACACGGCCAGCTCGTAGCCTTCGCGGCGCATGTTCTCGACGAGAATCGTCAGGTGCAGCTCGCCGCGGCCCGACACTTCGAACACCGTTTCGTCGCCGGTGTCCTTCACGCGCAGCGCGACGTTGTGGTTCAGTTCCTTCATCAGGCGGTCGCGGATCTGGCGGCTCGTCACGAACTTGCCTTCGCGGCCCGCGAGCGGCGACGAGTTGACGAGGAAGTTCATCGTCAGCGTCGGCTCGTCGACAGTGATCATCGGCAGCGCTTCCGGCGTATCCACCGCGCAGATCGTCGCGCCGATACCGACATCTTCAATACCGTTGATCAGCACGATGTCGCCGGCTTCGGCCGAGTCGACCTGCACGCGCTCGAGCCCCTTGAACGACAGCACCTGGTTGATCTTGCGGCTCAGCACGTCGCCTTCCGGGCCGAAACGCATCACGACCGGCTGGCCCGGCTTGATGCGGCCGCGCGTGATGCGGCCGACGCCGATCCGGCCGACGTACGTCGAATAGTCGAGCGACGTGATCTGAAGCTGCAGCGGCGCTTCCGGGTCGGCTGGGCGGACCGGCACGTGCGCGAGGATCGCCTCGAACAGCGGGCGCATGTCGCCTTCGCGCGTGGCCGGGTCGAGCGACGCATAGCCGTTCAGGCCCGATGCATAGACGATCGGGAAGTCGAGCTGCTCTTCCGTCGCGCCGAGCTTGTCGAACAGGTCGAACGTCTGGTTGATGACCCAATCGATCCGCGCGCCCGGGCGGTCGATCTTGTTGACGACGACGATCGGCTTCAGGCCGAGCGCGAGCGCCTTCTTCGTGACGAAGCGCGTCTGCGGCATCGGGCCCTCGACCGCGTCGACGAGCAGCAGCACCGAGTCGACCATCGACAGCACGCGCTCCACCTCGCCACCGAAGTCCGCGTGCCCCGGCGTGTCGACGATGTTGATGTGCGTGCCCTCATACTCGACCGCGCAGTTCTTCGCGAGGATCGTGATCCCGCGCTCCTTTTCGATGTCGTTCGAGTCCATCACCCGCTCCGCAATCTGCTGGTTCTCGCGGAAGGTGCCGGACTGGCGGAGCAGTTGGTCGACGAGCGTAGTCTTGCCGTGGTCGACGTGGGCGATGATGGCGATGTTGCGAAGGGCGCGGGTCATAGAAACCTGGAAATCGTTTGAACGCGCAAGCGCGCCCGCTCGTTTTTCACGGGCGCGCGCGTTGCAGCTGGGAAAGCCTCAAATTATAGCACGTGCGAGTGTCGAAAGCTGGCTGACACGTTGCAACGCAGCAAGCCGGGCCGGCCCGGCCTCTCCTCGAACGCGCAGCTCTGCCGAAGGCGCCGCCGCCAGCAGACCGAAAACCCTTGTCGCGATAAGGGATTCCTGCAACGCGGAGCACGCCCCTTGCCGTTCGATTAACATTTGCCGCGGCAAGCAATTGTCCCTATACTGCTGCCTAGTCAACTATTGCAGCTTCAGGGTTTTATGTCGGATTCTCCTACCCAACCGCCGGTTTCGCCGCTGTCTTCATATCAGATGAACGACAGCGTCGGTTATCTGATGTCGCGCGTGAAGTCCGTGATGACCAACCTCGTCACGCAACGCACGCAGGAAGAGCTCGGCATCACGGGCACGCAGGCGAGCATGCTGTTCATGATCGCGGTCGGCAAGTGCTCGACGGCCGCCGAGCTCGCGCGCGAATACGGGATCGACGCGAGCGCGGTCACGCGCCTGCTCGACCGGGTCGAGAAACGCGGCCTGCTGTCCCGCGTGCGCAGCATCGAGGATCGGCGCGTCGTGCGCCTCGAACTGACCGACGAAGGCCGCGCGCTTGCCGAACGGCTGCCGCCCATTTTCCGCAGCGTGCTCGACCAGGTGCTGGACGGATTTACGCCGGAAGAAGTCGGGTTCCTGAAGAGCATGCTGCGCCGCATTCTCAGCAACTATTGCGAGACGGCCGGCGGCAGCATCACGGAATAGTTGCCATAACAATTACTTTTGACAGATTAATGTAAGGAAATCCTTGCAGTGTCCATCATTCATTCCGAGTCAGGGGTCAGCGCGATGAAATCCTCCCCGTTGTCCGTGCGCGCCGGGTCGTGCCGCGCCGCCGTCGCCGCCGCGGTCGCCGCACTGGCGCTGGCGGGCTGCGCGAATTACATCGGCATCAAGAGCGACAAGCAGATCGCCCCCGCGTCGCAATTCGAATCCGCGCAGAGCCTGCCGGCCCAGGGCGGCCAGTGGCCGGCGCTCGACTGGGCCAGCCAGTTCGGCGATCCGCAGTTGCCGAAGCTGATCGACGAGGCCCTTCAGGGCAATCCATCGATCGCGCAGGCGCAGGCGCGTATCGCGAAGGCATCGTCGTACATCGAATCGTCGCGCTCGAACCTGCTGCCGAAAGCCGAGGCCAGCTACTCGTGGACGCGCGAGCTGTATTCGTCGAACGCACTGTTCCCGCCCCCGTACGGCGGCCAGTGGTACAGCGAGAACAACGCGCTCGCGAGCGCATCGTGGGAACTCGACCTGTGGGGCAAGAACCGCGAACGCCTGCACACCGCCGTGTCGCAGGAAAAAGCGGCCGAAGCCGACATGCAGCAGGCACGCATCACGCTCGCGTCATCGGTCGCGCGCACCTATAACTCGCTCGCGCAGCTCTACGCGCTGCGCGACATCGCGCAACGCGAGATCGCCAACCGCGAGACGGTCGGCAAGATCACCGACGGCCGCGTATCGGCCGGCCTCGACACCAACGTCGAACACCAGACGGCCCGCGGCAATATCGCGACGACCCAGGCTTCGCTGTCGGATCTCGACGGCCAGATCACGACGGTGCGCTACCAGCTCGCCGCGCTGCTCGGCAAGGGGCCTGATCGCGGGCTGCAGATCGCGGCGCCCGTGATGAACCCGAGCGGCGAAGTCGCACTGCCCGGCAACCTGCCGGCCGATCTCGTCTCGCGCCGCCCCGACATCGTCGCCGCACGCTGGCAGGTCGAGGCTGCGATGCACGACGTGAAGGAAGCGAAGGCCGAGTTCTATCCCGACGTGAACCTCGCGGCCGGCTTCGGCTTCGATGCGTTCGGCTGGGGCAAATTCCTGAACTTCGCGAGCCGCCAGGCGCAGTTCGGCCCGGCGATCCACCTGCCGATCTTCGACGCCGGCGCGCTGCGCGCCCAGCTCAAGGGCCGCTATGCGGACTTCGACCTGTCGGTGGCGAACTACAACCAGACGCTGATCGGCGCGCTGAACGACGTCGCGACGCAAGTCGCGTCGATCCGCGCGGTCGATCGCCAGATGGGCGACGCGCAACGCGCGCTCGACGCGTCGACGCGCGCGTACGATCTCGCCGTGATCCGCTACAAGGCCGGCCTGTCGCCGCAACTGCAGGTGCTGACCGCGGACAGCAACCGCCTCGCCTCGGAGCAGACGGTGACCAACCTGAAGATGCGCCGCCGCGACATGCAGTTCGCGCTGATCAAGGCGCTCGGCGGCGGGTTCGACGCGACCGGCACGCCGCTCGCCGCACCCGACGCCGACAAACCGACCAAACAGGCCGCCAACTGATCCGGCGCCACCACTACGCAGACACTCGAAATAACGGACGGAGAAAATCGCCATGAGCGACCCTCAACAAAATGCCGCCAGCGCACAGTCGCAGAACAGCGGGAAGCGCAAACGGATGATGACGCTGCTCGTCGCGGTCATCGTGATCGCGGCCATCGCGTACGGCCTGTACTACTTCCTCGTTGCCCGCTTCCATGAAGGAACCGACGATGCGTACGTGAACGGCAACGTCGTGCAGATCACGCCGCAGGTCACCGGCACCGTGATCGCCGTAAAGGCCGACGATACGCAGACGGTCAAGGCCGGCGACCCGCTGGTCGTGCTCGACCCGGCCGATTCGCAGGTCGCGCTGCAACAGGCGGAAGCCAACCTCGCGCAGACGGTGCGCCAGGTGCGTGGCCTGTTCGTCAACGACGACCAGTACCGCGCGCAGGTCGCGCTGCGCCAGTCCGACCTGTCGAAGGCCCAGGACGATCTGCGCCGCCGTGTGGCCGTCGCGCAGACGGGCGCCGTGTCGCAGGAAGAGATCTCGCACGCACGTGACGCCGTGAAAGCCGCGCAAGCGTCGCTCGATAGCGCGCAGCAGCAGCTCGCATCGAACCGCGCGCTGACCGCGAACACCACGATCGCGTCGCACCCGAACGTGATGGCCGCCGCAGCGAAGGTTCGCGACGCGTATCTCGCGAACGCGCGCAACGTGCTGCCGGCGCCTGTGACGGGCTACGTCGCGAAGCGCTCGGTGCAGGTCGGCCAGCGCGTGTCGCCGGGCACGCCGCTGATGTCGGTGGTGCCGCTGAATGCCGTGTGGGTCGACGCGAACTTCAAGGAAGTCCAGCTCAAGCACATGCGCATCGGCCAGCCGGTCGAGCTGACGGCCGACATCTACGGCTCGTCGGCCGTCTACCACGGCAAGGTCGTCGGCTTCTCGGCCGGCACGGGCTCGGCGTTCTCGCTGCTGCCGGCGCAGAACGCGACCGGCAACTGGATCAAGGTCGTGCAGCGCCTGCCGGTGCGTATCGAGCTCGATCCGAAGGATCTCGACAAGCATCCGCTGCGCATCGGCCTGTCGATGCAGGTCGACGTGGACATCAAGGACGAACGCGGCGACCAGCTCGTCAACGCACCGAACACTGTCTACGAGACCAGCGTGTTCGCGAAGTACGGCGACGAAGCCGATGCCGAAATCGCGCGCGTCATCGCCGAGAACGCGGGCGGCAACGCGTCGGCGCCGGCCGCGGCGAAGCAAGCCAGCGCCGCGAAGATGATGTAACGCTCCGACTCCGGAAAAACAACCGAAATGGCACAGGCTCCTGTCTCCTACCCGCCCTTGCAGGGCGGGCAACTCGTGCTCGGGACGATCGCGGTGTCGCTCGCGGTGTTCATGAACGTGCTCGACACGTCCATCGCGAACGTCGCGATCCCGACCATCTCGGGCGACCTTGGCGTGTCATCCGACCAGGGCACGTGGGTCATCACGTCGTTCGCGGTCGCGAACGCGATCTCGGTGCCGCTGACGGGCTGGCTGACCGACCGTTTCGGGCAGGTCCGCCTGTTCCTCGCGTCGATCATCCTGTTCGTCATCTCGTCCTGGATGTGCGGCCTCGCGCCGACGCTGCCGTTCCTGCTCGCGTCGCGCGTGCTGCAGGGTGCGGTCGCGGGCCCGATGATTCCGCTGTCGCAATCGCTGCTGCTGTCGAGCTATCCGCGCGCGAAGGCGCCGATGGCGCTCGCGTTATGGGCGATGACGACGCTGATCGCGCCCGTTGCCGGTCCGATTCTCGGCGGCTGGATCTCGGACAACTACTCGTGGCCGTGGATCTTCTACGTCAACATCCCGGTCGGCATCGCTGCCGCCGCCGCGACGTGGGCGATCTACCGCAATCGGGAGTCGGCCGTGCGCCGCGCCCCAATCGACGGCGTCGGTCTCGCGCTGCTGGTGCTGTGGGTCGGCTCGCTGCAGATCATGCTCGACAAGGGCAAGGATCTCGACTGGTTCGCATCGACGACGATCGTCGCGCTCGCGCTGATCGCGATCATCTCGTTCGCGTTCTTCGTGATCTGGGAACTGACCGCCGAGCACCCCGTCGTCGACCTGTCGCTGTTCCGGATTCGCAACTTCACGGGCGGCACGGTTGCGTTGTCGATCGGGTACGGCCTGTACTTCGGCAACCTCGTGCTGTTGCCGCTATGGCTGCAGACGCAGATCGGCTACACCGCGACCGACGCCGGTCTCGTGATGGCGCCGGTCGGGCTGTTCGCCATCCTGCTGTCCCCGCTCACCGGGAAGTATCTGCCGCGCACCGATCCTCGCTACATCGCGACTGCCGCGTTCCTCACGTTCGCACTGTGCTTCTGGATGCGCTCGCGCTACACGACGGGCGTCGACGAATGGTCGCTGACGCTGCCGACGCTCGTGCAGGGCATCGCGATGGCCGGCTTCTTCATCCCGCTCGTGTCGATCACGTTGTCCGGCCTGCCCGGCCACCGCATTCCCGCGGCTTCCGGCCTGTCGAACTTCGTGCGGATCATGTGCGGCGGCATCGGCACGTCGATCTTCCAGACCGCGTGGGATCACCGCAACAACTTCCATCACGCGCAGCTGGTCGAGCAGGCGAACGTGTACAACCCGACGTTCAACCAGGCCGTCACGCAGATGGGCAATCTCGGGCTGACGCAGAACCAGGCGCAGGGCCTCATCAACAACCAGGCCACGCAACAGGCCGCGCAGCTCGGCGTGAACGACCTGTTCTACATCTCGGCCGTGATCTTCGTGCTGCTGATTGCGCTGATCTGGATCACGAAGCCCGAACGCGCGGGCGGCGGCGATGCCGGTGCGGCAGCGTCGGCGGCACACTGAGCGCCGCCCGACACCGCGCCACCGCGCGCCAAACAAAAAGCCCGGTCGATTTCGACCGGGCTTTTTGTTGCTTCGACGGCGCGCTCTCACCGCTGCGTCAGGCTGCCGTCACGACGAGCCGTTCCGGTGCGAGCACGCCATTCGCCTTGCGCGCCACGCCGAGCAGCCGCGCTGCGTCGTAGACGCGCACGCGCTCGCCGTCGGCCGCATCGATCGGCCCGAGCTCCGACAGCGGCAGGCGCTGACCATGCAGGAACCGCTTCGCGCACGCGTCGTCGAGACGAACGGACGGAAACGTCGACAACAATGCATCGACCGGCTGGAGCCACGCATCGCGCGCCGATTCATCCGCGTCCGACAGCGCATCGAGCGTCACCGCATGCTCGAGCGTCAGCGCGCCGACGCCCGTGCGACGCAGCATCGTCAGATGCGCGCCGCAACCGAGCGCCTCGCCGATATCCTCTGCCAGCGTGCGCACATAAGTGCCCTTGCTGCAGGTCACGCGAAACGTTACGTCGGGCATCTCGCAGGCAAGCAGGTCGAGCGCATGGATCGTCACGTTGCGGCCTTCGCGCTCGACGGTCTGACCCGCGCGCGCATATTCGTACAGCGGCTTGCCATCACGCTTGAGTGCCGAATACATCGGCGGCACCTGCACGATCTCGCCGGTGAAGCGCGCGAGCGCGGCCTCCACCGCTGCGCGGTCGCATCCGACCGGCCGCGTGTCGATCACTTCGCCTTCCGCGTCGCCGGTGGCCGTGCGCAGGCCGAGGCGCATCGTCGCTTCGTAGGTCTTGTCGGCCTCGAGCAGATCCTGCGAGAACTTCGTCGCCTCGCCGAAACACAGCGGCAGCAGGCCCGAAGCCAGCGGATCGAGCGTGCCGGTATGGCCGGCTTTCTTCGCGAGAAGCAGCCGCTTCGCGCGAATCAGCGCATCGTTGCTCGACAGGCCGACCGGCTTGTCGAGCAGGAGGACACCGTCCAGCGCGCGCCGGGGCACGCGCGGGCGTTGGGATGCTGCATTCGTCATAGGCCGGTCGAGTTCAGTCGTCCTTGGTCGGCGCGTCGGCTTCGTCGTCGTCCTTCGCACGCGTCGAATTCGCTTCCTTGATCAGGCGCGACATTTCCACGGCCTTCTCGATCGTCTGGTCGTAATGGAAGTGCAGCGTCGGCACGGTATGAATGTGCAGACGCTTGAACAGCAGGTTGTGCAGGTGCCCCGACGCATGGTTCAGCGCCTCCTGCGTCTTTTCCGGATCGCCGGTGAGCGCCGTGAAGTAGACCTTCGCGTGCGCGTAGTCCGGCGTGAGCTCCACGCTCTGGATGGTGACGATGCCGATGCGCGGGTCTTTGACCTCGCGCATGATGAGTTCGGACAGATCGCGCTGAATCTGGTCGGCGATCTGAACGTTGCGATTGGGAGAAGTCCGTTTCCTGGACATGATCGATCCGTGATCCGTTTATCAGGATGAAGCGGCGGGCCATTGTTGGCGCGCCACTATGAAAATGGGCGGGACAGGCCCAAGCCTGCCCCGCCCATGAGCCGATGCGCGACGGTTACAGCGTACGCGCGACTTCGGTCACTTCGAAGACTTCGAACTGGTCGCCTTCGATGACGTCGTTGAAGTTCTTCACCGACATACCGCACTCGAAGCCTTGCTTCACTTCCTTCACGTCGTCCTTGAAGCGCTTCAGCGATTCGAGTTCGCCCGTGAAGATCACGACGTTGTTGCGCAGCACGCGAACCGACGACGAGCGCTTGACGATACCGTCCGTCACCATACAGCCGGCGACCGTGCCGACCTTCGGTACCTTGAAGACCTGACGCACCTCGACCATGCCGGTGATGACTTCGCGCTTCTCCGGCGCCAGCATGCCCGACATTGCCGCCTTCACCTCATCCACTGCGTCGTAGATGATGTTGTAGTAGCGGATGTCGATGCCGTTCGACTCGGCCAGCTTGCGCGCCTGTGCATCCGCACGCGTGTTGAAGCCGATGATGACCGCCTTCGATGCCGTCGCGAGGTTGACGTCGTTTTCGCTGATGCCGCCCACCGCGCTGTGCACGATCTGCACGCGCACTTCGTCGGTCGACAGCTTGAGCAGCGACTGCACGAGCGCTTCCTGCGAACCCTGCACGTCTGCCTTGATGATAAGCGGCAGGTTCTGTACTTCGCCTTCGCCCATCTGCTCGAGCATGCTTTCCAGCTTCGCGGCCTGCTGCTTCGCGAGCTTCACGTCACGGAACTTGCCCTGACGGAACAGCGCGATTTCACGTGCCTTGCGTTCGTCCGGCAGCACGATCACTTCCTCGCCCGCACCCGGCACTTCCGACAGACCCTGGATTTCGACCGGGATCGACGGGCCGGCTTCCTTCGTCGGCTTGCCGTTCTCGTCGAGCATCGCGCGCACGCGGCCGTAGGCCGTACCCGCCAGCACGATGTCGCCACGGTTCAGCGTACCGGACTGCACGAGGATCGTCGCGACCGGGCCCTTGCCCTTGTCGAGCTTCGCTTCGATCACGATGCCCTTGGCCGGCGCTTCGATCGGTGCCTTCAGTTCCAGCACTTCGGCCTGAAGCAGCACGTTCTCGAGCAGATCGTCGATGCCGGCACCCGTCTTCGCCGACACCGGCACGAACGGCGAATCGCCACCGTACTCTTCCGGCACGACACCTTCCGCGACCAGCTCCTGCTTGACGCGCTCGGGGTTCGCATCCGGCTTGTCGATCTTGTTGATCGCGACGACGATCGGCACGCCACCCGCCTTCGCGTGGGCGATTGCTTCCTTCGTCTGCGGCATCACGCCGTCGTCGGCCGCCACCACCAGCACCACGATGTCGGTCGCCTTCGCGCCGCGTGCACGCATTGCCGTGAACGCCTCGTGACCTGGCGTATCGAGGAACGTGATGACGCCGCGCGGCGTATCGACGTGATATGCGCCGATGTGCTGCGTAATGCCGCCCGCTTCGCCCGCGGCAACCTTCGCGCGGCGGATGTGGTCGAGCAGCGAGGTCTTGCCGTGGTCGACGTGACCCATCACCGTAACGACCGGCGGACGCGGCAGTTGCTCCGCATCGGTAGTCGTTTCGCCTTCGACGAGCAGCGCTTCCGGATCGTCCAGCTTCGCGGCAACCGCGCGGTGGCCCAGTTCCTCGACGACGATCATCGCCGTTTCCTGGTCCAGCACCTGGTTGATCGTGACCATCTGGCCCATCTTCATCATCACCTTGATGACTTCCGAGGCCTTGATCGACATCTTGTGCGCGAGATCGGCAACCGACACGGTTTCCGGCACGTGCACTTCACGCACGATCGGCTCGGTCGGCGCCTGGAACGACGATGCGCTGTCCTGGTGACGGCCACGGCCCTTCGGGCCGCCGCGCCAGCCGCGGTCGACGCCGCCGCTCGAATCGCCGCGCGTCTTGATGCCGCGGCGCTTCGCCGCGTCGTCCTGCCAGCCGCCCTTGCCTGCGCCCGGCTTCTTGTTGCGGTCGCCCGCGCCTGCCGGTGCCTGCGTCGTGGCCGGTGCTGCGCCGGCCGGCTTCTTCACTGCCGGACGCGCCTGCGCGCCTTCAGGCTTCGCCGGCTTGTGCAGCGTGCCCTTCGCTTCGGCCGGCTTCGGCGGCTCGACCGGCTTCGGCGGCTCGACTGCCTTGACCACGGCCTTGCGCGGCGTGTTCATCATTTCGCGGATCGCGCGCGCTTCGGCCTCGGCGGCCGCACGGCGCTTGCTGATCTCTTCCTGCTCGGCGCGCGCCTTGTCCGCCGCCTCGCGAGCAGCATCCTCGGCCTTCTTCGCCGCTTCGCGCTGCGCCGCACGTTCGGCAGCCGCACGGGCTTCGGCGGCCGCGCGCGCTTCGTCCTGCGCGGACTGCGCACTCGGTGCTTCCGGCTCGGCCGCGGCGGCCTGCTGCGCTGCCGCCTGCTGCTGTGCCGCTGCGGCTTCGGCCGCGGCACGCTTCGCCGCAGCTTCTTCCTCGGCGCGACGTCGCTCGGCTTCAGCCGCTTCCTCGCGAGCGCGGCGCTCGGCTTCCTCGCGCTCGAGGCGCTCCTGGCGCTCGCGCAGTTCCTGAGCCTGCTTCTCGAGCAGCTCGGCCTCGCGGCGCGCTTCTTCCTCGCGACGCTTCAGTTCTGCATCGTCGTCCGCTTCGGCGGCCTGCGCCTGACCCTGTTCCGCGCCATCGCTCACGTCGTCGCGCTTGACGAACGTGCGCTTCTTGCGGACCTCGACCTGAATGGTGCGAGCCTTGCCCGTCGCGTCAGATTGCTTGATCTCCGACGTATGCTTGCGGGTCAGCGTGATCTTGCGCTTGTCGCCGTCGGTTGCGCCGTGCGACTTGCGCAAATGATCGAGCAGACGCGCCTTGTCCGCTTCGGACAGCGCATCGTCTTCACTCGCTTTCTGGACGCCCGCTGCCTGCAGCTGTTCGAGCAGCACACCAGCAGGCATTTTCAGTTCCGCGGCAAATTGGGCTACGTTGTTACTCGCCATTCATTCCTCTTAGTGCAAGGACCGATTCCTTGCTGTTAGCATCGGGTCAGGCCATACGGCCGCCATCAAATCAGTGCGCCATGGTCATTTCTCACTGGAACCAGTGTTCACGTGCTTTCATGATCAACGCCTTAGCGGCATCCTCTTCCATCCCGGTCAGGTCGACCAGTTCATCCACTGCAAGCTCGGCGAGATCGTCTCGCGTCTGCACACCATGTTCGGCCAGCTTCGCGAGCAGCTCCGGCGTGACGCCGTCGAGGCTCTTCAGATCCAGCGCTGCGTTCTCGACCTTTTCTTCGTTCGCGATGGCCATCGTCAACAGCGCGTCGCGTGCGCGGTTGCGCAGTTCGTGCACGGTGTCCTCGTCGAACGCCTCGATTTCGAGCATTTCGTTGAGCGGCACGTACGCGATCTCTTCGAGGCTCGTGAAGCCTTCGTCGATCAGGATGTCGGCAACTTCTTCGTCGACGTCGAGACGCGCCATGAACAGCGCACGCAGCCGGTCGCGCTCTTCACCCTGCTTCAGGGCGGATTCGTCCGGCGTCATGATGTTGATCTGCCAGCCGGTCAACTCGCCGGCAAGGCGAACGTTCTGACCGCTGCGGCCGATCGCGACAGCCAGCTCGTTCTCGTCGACGACGACGTCCATCGAGTGCTTTTCTTCATCGACGACGATCGACTGGACAGCTGCCGGCGCGAGCGCGCCGATCACGAACTGGGCGGGATCCTCCGACCATAGCACGATGTCGATGTTTTCGCCACCGAGCTCGTTGCGCACGGCCTGCACGCGCGAGCCGCGAATGCCGACGCAGGTGCCGATCGGATCGATCCGCTTGTCGTACGCGATGACGCCGATCTTTGCGCGCACGCCCGGGTCGCGGGCCGCCGCCTTGATCTCGAGCAGACCCTGCTCGATTTCCGGCACTTCCATCTCGAACAGCTTCATCAGGAACTCGGGCGCCGTACGCGACAGCTCGATCTGCGGGCCGCGCGCGGTGCGGTCGACCTTCGCGATGTACGCGCGCACGCGGTCGCCCACGCGCAGGTTTTCCTTCGGGATCAACTGGTCGCGGCGCAGCAGCGCTTCGACACGGCCCGATTCGACGATGAAGTTGCCCTTGTCGAGGCGCTTCACCGTGCCCGTCATGATCTTTTCGCCGCGCTCGAGGTAATCGTTCAGGATCTGCTCGCGCTCCGCGTCGCGCACCTTCTGCAGGATCACCTGCTTCGCGGCCTGCGCACCGATGCGACCGAACTCGATCGACGGTACGGGTTCCTCGACATATTCGCCGACTTCGACGTCGGGCTTCTGCTCACGTGCTTCGAACAGCAGGATCTCGCGATCCGGCTCCTGCAAGCCTGCCTCGTCGGGCACGACGAGCCAGCGACGGAAGGTTTCGTGCTCGCCGCTTTCGCGATCGATACGGACGCGGATTTCGGCGCCTTCGTCGAACAGCTTCTTGGAAGCGGACGCGAGCGCAGCCTCGAGGGCGCCCAGCACCACATCCTTGTCGACGTTTTTCTCGCGCGCCAGCGCATCCACCAGCATCAACACTTCGCGACTCATTATTTGCGGCTCCTAAAGTCAACTTGCGGAATCAGGCGGGCTTTGTCGATATCGGCCAGCGTGAAATCCAGCATGGCCGCCTCGCCCTTCTTCCCTTCAAATTCCAAACCGATCGTTTCGCCATTCGGCGCGTGCAGAATGCCCCGGTACGTCTTGCGCCCGTCCAGCGGCTTTTTCAAGGTCACGGAAACTTCGCTGCCGGCGAAGCGCTCGAAGTCGGCCAGCTTCTTCAACGGGCGGTCGAGCCCCGGGGACGAGACTTCGAGCCGTTCGTAATCGATGTTTTCGACCGTCAAGACGTGCTGGAGCTGACGCGTGACCTTTTCGCAATCTTCGAGCGAGATGCCGGCAGGCTGATCGATGTAGATGCAAAGCATGCCGCGCCCGGTGCGCTCGAGATCCACCAGCTCGTAGCCGAGCCCGGTGACCGTGGTTTCTATCAGTTCCGTCAGTTGCACAGTGTCCTCTCAGGTGTTCGCGCCCGCCGCTCGCGATTCACCCGCGGGCGCGCGCCTTAGCCGGCGCAGGAAGCGCTACCCGAGATGCCTAACCGTTTCAGCAAAAAAAAATGGGCGGAACGCCCATCTTTCTTACTGGTGGTCGCACCTGAGCCGCACATTGAATCCGTACGCCCAGCGACTCCGCGATTATAGCGATTTTTGGCGCAAACGCCAAGCCAGCCGGTGAAAGCAGCGTTTCGACTGCCTTTACGGACCGAAAATGCGAAATCCGGCTACCCGATCAACCGGCGCAATCCGGCCGCACCGGAGATCGGGCATGCCGGCCGCCATCCAGCGGCACGCGGTATATATACAGTCGCAATCAAAAAACGCAACGCGTCGCGCCGACAAAACCGGACGGATGCCGATCCTGCCGCACGTCGGCGGCTTTGTGCCGCCGCATGCCGCGAGACGCTTAGCGGCTGCGCGTGCGGCTGCGCTGCGGACGCGGGCCGCCGCTGTTGCCGGCGCCTTCGGCACGATTGCCGTTCGGATTGCGATTGCCGCCCTTGCTGCCGCCTCGCTTGCCGCCCGCCGGGCCCTCACGCTTGGGGCCCGCGCCGTACGACGCGCGATTGCCGTCGACATCACGGCCGCCGCCAGCGCGGTTGCCATCTCGGCCACCGCCCGAGCGGTTACCGTCGCGGCCGCCGCCAGCACGGTTGCCGTAGCCCGACGGCGCAACCGGCAGGCTGCCGTAGCCGCTCAGGCCCGGCAGACCCGGCCCGCCACGACGGCCACCGCCACGGCGCGGCTGGTCGAGCTGCCCGTGCGTCGTCAGCACCGGCTCGCGACTGATGAAGCCCATCGACGTCAGCATCGGATCGGGCTGGCGGCGCTCTGCCTGGCCGGCACCGCCGCGCTTGCCTTTCTCCTCGGACGGCGCCTTCAGGCCGACGGTCGCCATCAGCTTGCGCACCTGCGCGTCGTCGAGTTCCTCCCAGCGGCCGCGCTTCAGACCGCGCGGCAGCGGGATCGGGCCGTGACGCGTACGAATCAGGCGGCTCACCATCAGGCCGGCCGCCTCGAACATCCGGCGCACCTCGCGGTTGCGGCCTTCGGCCAGCGCGACGTGATACCAGTGGTTCGTGCCTTCGCCGCCGCCATCGCGGATGCGCAGGAAATTGGCGGGGCCGTCGTCCAGCTCGACGCCGTGCAGCAGCTTCTGCCGGTTGCCTTCGGTGAGCTCGCCGACCACCCGCACCGCGTACTCACGCTCGACGCTGTAGCGCGGATGCATGAAGCGGTTCGCGAGGTCGCCCGACGTCGTCAGCATCAGCAGACCTTCGGTATTGAAGTCGAGGCGGCCCACCGCAAGCCATTTCGCCGTCTTCATCGGCGGCAGGCGGTCGAATACCGACGGACGGCCTTCCGGATCCGCATGGCTGACGATTTCGCCCGTCGGCTTGTGGTACAGCAGCACGCGCGGCGGCTTGTTCGGCAGCTTGCGCTTGACCGGCTTGCCGTTGATCCGCACCTGGTCGGTCGGCATGATGCGCTGACCGATGTGCGCGGGCTCGCCGTTCACCGACACGCGGCCGGCGACGATCAGCTCTTCCATTTCGCGACGCGAGCCCATGCCCGCTTCCGCCAGCACCTTGTGCAGCTTCGGCGCGTCGTCGTCCGGCGACAGCACGCGCTTGTTCGCCGGCTGGCTGCGGCCGCGACGCAGCATCGGCGCACGCACGCCGCTGCCGCCCGCGGAGTTGTCCGCGTCGAATGCGGGCGACGTCACGTATGCGAACAGTTCGTCCTGGGACGCATCACCCTCCGCCTTGGCCGAGCCGCCTTCAGCCTTCGGTGCGCCGCCACGGCGGCCTTGGCCGCCTTGTGCACCCTGGCCGCCCTTGGCAGCACCTTCGCGCTTGCCGGCCGGCTTGCGGCCGCCCTTGGCCGCGCCTTCCTTGCGCGGCACGCGCGCGGGCTGCGCTTCGACGGCCTCGGCCGGCTGCGCGTCCGCGCCTTCGCCACCCTGCGGCTCGCCTTCGGCGCCCTTCGACTTGGCCGCCGCGCGACGCCGCGCGATCAGGCTGCGCGGGCCTCGCCGCAGACCGCGGCGGGGACGCTCGTCGCCACCCGCGGCCGAAGCGTCCTGCTCCGGTGCATCGTCTGCACGCGCTGCCTGCACGGCAGGCGCGGACGATTCAATATCATGGATATCTGTCAAAACAACCTCAAAATGTCAGGTCTCGCGCCCGGCGCGGGCGCGGCAAGAAGTTGGCCGCGGTCAGGCGCGACGCTGTTCGGGTTCTGCTTCGTCGTCCGGCAGCGCGTCGGCGCCGATGGGCGCACTGGCGCTTCGTACGGCATCGGCGAGACTGTCGGACGTGTCGTCCAGCATCTCGCCGTCCGCGGGACGGGAACGGGAGGCGTCGGCCTGGCCAACCTCGCCGGGCATGTCGCCGGCCGCTTCCGCTCCGTCTCCGGCAGCCGCTTCGGCGGCCGGCTTGCGATCTTCCTCGCTCCGATCCGCGCGCAACGGCTCGGGCTGCACATCGGTCGGCACTGCTTCGGCGCCAACCTGTTCCGTTTGTTCCGTTTGCCGGCGATCAGCATCGAGCGTATCGCGGTTCGGCATTTCCTGCGTCGACGCGCCATCGGTCGCGGCATCCCCCGGCAATTCGGCCAATTGGCCGGTAGACGCTTCATCCGCCTGCGCCTGCGGCACATCGTCTGTTGCGTCACCGGCTTGCGCCGTGTCGTCGGCAACCGGTACGCCGCCGTCGAAGTCCATTGCGTGCTGCGCGAGCAGCGCGGCCTCGATGTTCGCGGCCGGCTCTTCGAGCGCTGGCAGCTCGTCCAGCGCCTTCAGGCCGAGATCGTCGAGGAACTGCTTGGTCGTCGCATACAGCGCCGGACGCCCCGGCACGTCACGATGACCGATCACCTCGATCCAGCCGCGATCCTCGAGTTGCTTGACCACCTGCGTATTGACCGTGACGCCGCGAATCTCTTCGATGTCGCCGCGCGTGACGGGCTGCCGGTACGCGATGATCGCGAGCGTTTCGAGCACCGCGCGCGAATATTTCGGCGGCTTCTCGGGATGCAGCCGGTCCAGATAGTGACGCATCGCCGGCTTGCTCTGGAAGCGCCATCCGGTCGCCAGCGCCACCAGTTCGACGCCGCGGCCGGACCAATCCTGTTTCAGATCTTCGAGCAACGTGCGGACCGTGTCAGCCGACACGCCGTCGGCAAAGAGCTTGCGCAAATCGCCGAGCTTCAGCGGTTCCTGCGCGCAGATCAAAGCAGTCTCGAGGACGATCTTCGCCTCTTGGGTATTCATGCAGCTAGGCCAGACCCTGTGGTCAAACGAACCGGATCAACAAACAGACGAAAGGAACGGAAGACGCGCTCGCCCGATTCTGATCGGTCATATTGATGGGAGCACGAACCGGGGGCGGCGAACCAACTTCAGGCCAGGCCCAAACCGGACGGAACAGCACGGCTCAACGACGGAACCGCGTGACTGAGCGCCATATTACGCAAAATTGCCCGGTGCGTAAAGATGAGCAGATTGGCCCGCCGCCAGTGCGCCGCGCCCGCTCCGGCCCTGCTTCAGCGGGCAGCCGCGCCGCGCGCGAGGAACCGGCGCAGCCGCTCGACGCCTGCGTCGAGTCGTGCCGGATCGCATGCGTAGCACCAGCGCACGAATCCCTCCCCCTCCGGGCCGAATGCCCGCCCGGGCGCAAGGCCGAGCCCCGCATCGCGCACCAGCGTCTTGCAGAACGCGAGACTGTCGGCCGCGCCCGGCAGGCGCAGGAACAGGTACATCGCGCCCGGCGGAGGCGGCACCTCGACGCCCGGCAGCGTCCGCAGCGCGGCGACCAGGTGATCGCGCGCTTCGCGCAGCGCCGCGACGAACGACCGCACGAACGGCTCGCCGTCCCGCAGCGCGACCTCGCCCGCAGCCTGCACGAAGCCCGGCGCGCACGACGTGTTGTATTCGATGAGCTTCGACAGATCGCCCATCACCGATGCAGGCGCAATGAGCCATCCCAGCCGCCAGCCCGTCATCGCCCACGCCTTCGAGAACGAATTCACGACAACGACCCGCTCGTCGCGCGATGCGATATCGAGGAATGACGGCGCGCCGCCGTCGCCGAACGCAAGCCGTTCGTACACCTCGTCGGCGACCAGCCAGATGCCGTGACGCCGACAATGGGCAAGCACGGCCCGCTGATCGTCGCGCGACATCGTCCAGCCGGTCGGATTGTTCGGCGAGTTGACCAGCAGCATCCGCGTATCGGGCGTCAGCGCGGCGAGCAGCCGCTCGACATCGAGCTGCCAGCCTGCGTCGCCATAGCCGAGCGGCACGCATTCGACCTGCGCTCCGAGGATCTTCGGAATCTCGACGAGATTCGGCCACAGCGGCGTAACCGCGACGACACGCTCGCCCGGGCCGACCAGCATCTGCGCGGCCAGCATCAGCGCGTTCACGCCCGAACTCGTCACGGCGACCGTGTCGGCCGCCGTCGCACCATGACGCGCGCTCACGTAGGCCGCAATCGCATCGCGCAACGGCGCGGTGCCGAGGTTGTGCGTGTAGAAGGTCGCGCCGTCGCGCAGCGCCGCTGCCGCGGCGTCGCGGATGAAATCCGGCGTCACGCGATCGGACTCACCGAACCAGAACGGCAGCATGTCGGGCACGCCGAAGCCGGCGTTCGCCACCTCCCGGATCAGCGACGGACGCAGCGCGTGCACCGCGGCGCGCGCCGCCGGCTCATCGGTTGTCGGGGAAAAACCTGCGGAATGCGTCATCGAGAACCACCGCCCAGGAACACGATCCGCGTAGTGTACCGGCCCGCAAGCCGGGCCGCGTCGCTTCCGCGCACGTCAGTCGAGGTCTTCCGCCCTCGCCGGCATCTGCCGCACGAGTTCCCAGATCGCCTGCGCCGCGGGCGACAACGACCTGTCGCGGCGACGCACCAGTTCGACCGTGCGCTCGGTGCGCGGCGTGAGAGGTCGCGCGACGAGTGTCGAGCCGGCCGGCAGCGGCAGCGACAGCCACGGCTGCACGCTCACGCCGACGCCGGCCTCGACGAGCCCGAACACGGTCGCCGAATGCCCGAGCTCCTGCATCACCGTCGCATTGACATGATGGGCGGCCAGCGCGGCATCGATCAGCGGCCGGCTTCCCGACGCGTGATCGAGGAGCACGAGGCGCTCGCCGTCCAGCGCCGTCCACGGCACCTCGGAACGCGCCGCGAGCGGATGATCGGCACGCGTGACGAGGCAAAACGAATCGGTCATCAACGGTTCGCAGACGAGATCGGCGACCGTAAGCGGCCCGATCACGACGCCGAAATCGACTTCGCTCGACTTCACCTTGCGCAGCACGTCGCTCTGCACGTCGTCTCGCAGGCCAAGCGTCACGAACGGAAACTGGCGCTCGCACGATGCAACCACGCGCGGCATCAGCCTGCAGGCGATCGTCGGGCTCGCCGCGACGATCACGCGCCCGCGGCGCTGCTCACCGATCTCGCGAATCTCGCGCAGCGTGTCGTCGAGATCATCGATCAGACGCGACACGCTCGCGATCAGGTTCGCGCCGACGTCGGTGAGTTGCACGTCGCGCGTCGTGCGGTCGATCAACTTCAGCCCAAGCTCGGCCTCGAGCTCGCGCACGCAGCGGCTGACCGCGGACTGCGTGAGCCCGATTTCGTCGCCCGCGCGACTGAAGCTCTTGAGCCGCGCTACCTCGATGAATACGCGAAGCTGGCGCAGCGTGACGTTCATCTCCTGACCTCATCAATCGTCGATATCGATGCACGATTTTAATGCGCGACCGACTTCGATGCGCGAATCCGGCACCGGCCGCACATGTTTCGCTGCGGTGCAATACACAAGCAAACGCACGCAGCACGGGCGAACTGCACAAGATTGGTGATTGTCCCGATTTGCTGGCGGGTTATTTTGGCGTCTTATACGCCCCTAGCTGACTTAGCCGTTAGCTCGCTGCCAAGCGGCTCTCGAGGGATTCGCCTCCGACGTGGCACGCTTCGTGCATTACCTGGCGCACAGGGCGTAGGTTTCGTCGGATGGAAAGGCAGAAACGCCGCTGCCGGCCAACCGGACGCCCCCACCCGGCACTCGACGATCGAGTGCTTGAAGAGTGCGCGGCGCAGGGCAGCGCACCGGAGTTAGCTTCGCTGAGGTGAGGACATGATGCTGTTCGACGATTTGAGAGATAACGAGTGGGCGCTGGTCGAAGGTCTGTTTTGCTCGGAACCCGCACGGAGTGAACGGCGCGGCCGCCCCCGGGTGGAAGCACGCTCGGTGGTAAACGCCGTGTTGTGGGTGCTGTCGACGGGTGAAGGCTGGTCGAAGCTGCCGGGCCGCTATCCGTCGCCGCCGACCTGCCGCCGTCGCTTCGACGAATGGCAGGCAGACGGCACGCTCGCCGAAATCGTGAAGCGACTCGGCACGAGCGGCCGGCAGATCTCGCTGCGCGGGCGCATCGGCGCGAGCGCCGCGAAGCCGCCCGCACCGCCGAGCCGCGACCGGCTGCGCGGCGCCTTCTGGACCAATCCGGAATCCTGGCGCGCCCCCGTCAAGATGGCGTAACGAATGCTCGATCGGGCGGCTTCGGCCGCCCGGTTTCTTTCCGCGACGCGATCTTTTCGCGACGCCTGCGTTGCTGTCGAATACCGTTGTCGTGCCGCGATACAACTATTTACCAATATTTACAGCAAGCCTGCACTCCCACGCTTACCTTAGCGAAATATCAACAGGCCGCGCCGACGGCTTGAAGGGAGCCCCCGCCATGAAACCAATGTCACTGCTCGTCGCATGCGGCATTGTCATTTCCCTGGCGCTGACCGCTCCAGTTCACGCCGACGATCGCGCGAAACCGCCTCATCGCCAGCAGGATCACCGCAATACTCTCCGCCAGCCGCCGTCTGCCGCCCCGTCCGGCCGGCAAACCGTGCCGCGCGGCGACCTGCGCGGCGACATCGCCAGCAATGCGCGGGCGCGCATCGGCTCGCAGCCGTCCGACATGCCGCGTCATCCGTAGTCCTGCCAATTTCAGGATATCGTCGAAGAAAATGCCCGCCTTCGGGAACTGCGCCGCATGCGACGAGTCACATCGTTGCCATGAGCACAGCGTGGCAACAGCAAAAGTATCCGGTACGCCCGTATCCTCGCGATACGGGCTTTTTTTTGACGTCGCCGGCTTGCGCGGCGACGCCCGAGGCGGGATGGTCTGCGCCGCTACAGGCGGCTTTCGAGAATCGCCACGGCGCTGGCTTCGCTCAATGCGTAGTCGTCCATGCGGCGATCGGTCCAGGAAAGTAATTTCTCGTCGCGCTCGAGGCGCGAAAATTCGGCTCGACCACTGTCGGTCAGCACGGCGATGTCCACCGGTGCGTGAAAACCCGGCGCCGGGGCAACGGTCTTCTGCCTGACCGTGTCCATCAGCCCGAGCGAACGGAGATACTCGAACACGCCCGGGCGGCGTGCCCACGGTACCTGGCGGTACTGCACTCGTCTCAATGCGTCGAGCACCGCTTCGTTGGAATACGTGGCCATCTCGATTCTTTCTTAAAGTGCAGCGACAATGCGAAGCGGTGCGCCGGGCAGGGTCTCCGCCCGCCGATACCGCCACCGATTCTGGAGGCCGACGTTCGGCGTCGCTTCAGGGCCGGATCGTCAGCCGTCCATAAAAAGACACCATACCCCAATCAAATTGATTCTGTTCGATTCATTTGTACTTCTCTTCATCTGTTTCATGCTCTGCCGCAAGCGGCGACGAGTCATCTCGATCGCCGCCGTTGCGCTGTTCTGGCTGCTCGCGACAGGCTGGCTCACCGCGCCGCTGATCGCGTGGAGCGAGGCGGGCGTCGTGCCGGTCGAGCACCCGGACATGCATGGGCGAACCACGCTGATTCTCATCGGCACCGGCACGCACCGCACCGACTCCGGGCTGCAACCGCCGCCCGATGGCATTGCGCGCATCCACAAGGTGGCGGCACTTTATCGCGTGTGCCGGCAGCAGGCCGAGCGCTGCACCGTATTGATGTCGGGCGGCGACCCGCAGCATCATGGCGAAACCGAGGCGGCCGTATACGGACGCCAGCTCGTCGCGGAGGGCATCGCCCCCGGCGACCTCGTTCTCGAACCGAACAGCCGCACAACCTACGAAAACGCGAAATTCACTGCGTCTATACTACGCCCACAGTATGACGACGCACGCATTCTCGTCACCTCGTCGTACCAGATGCGCCGTGCCCTGCTCGATTTCCGCCGATTCGGCATCGATCCGCAGCCCGTCTATGCAAATCGCCGGCGCGCGCAAACGGGCTGGCTGCCACGCTGGCGCAATGTGGCCAACGCCGAGCAGGCGCTGCACGAGTTGGTCGGCATCGCGCAATTCCACGTCTACCGATGGCTCGGGTGGTTCTGACAACTGCGCGGAAAGGGGAGCGGAATGGCAGTACTGCCCAGGATGGCAGGCGCGTGACGAAGTGCGCGAAGTGTTGCGCGACTTCAACGCGGCCTTGCGTCGCGCCAAGATCCGGTGCACATTGATCCGTCACTTTTGTTACACTCGACACGCACTCGTTTGCAGTCGCCAGACAAAACGGCAACATTCGGGTTCATCACCACTTAGCGGAGGTAAAGCAATGAAGAAGACGTCCCTGGCTATCCTGGTAGCGATGTCGGCGCTGACTGGCGCAGCGTATGCGCAAGAGAGCACGGAAATCAAGACCATTACCGATCCGGCCAAGATCTCCGAGATCGAGCAGCGCGCACAGGCGCTGCAGCAGCAACAAGCGGCTGAAGCCGCTCAGCCGGCGATGCAGGAAGAGCATCACGGCAAGAAGGCTGCTCACCACAAGGCTGCTGCGAAGAAGGCCGGCAAGAAGGCTGCCAAGGCCGCTCCGGCAGAAGCTGCCAGCCAGTAAGTTCGGCGATACCGCACAAGCGAAAAGCCGAATCCGGGCGACCGGGTTCGGCTTTTTTGGTTGCGGTGCCCGCGCGCTGTGCTAAAGTCGCGCACCGAAATTTTCCACCCGTGCGCACCCCGGTGCGGAGGACAGCATGAGCAACATTCAACTCGACATCGAGTGGACCGAAGCCGCCACTCGCCAGATCAAGCAACTGATGCCCCGCGGCTCGGCCGACGCATTCCTCGCGCTGCCGCCGATCGAGTGCCTGCCGATGGAGGGCGACGTGCTTTTCCTCGGCCCGCAAGGCAAGCAGCAACCGTTCATCGTCGCCGAGCGCCAGTATCATCACGACGGCGACGCCGACTGGACGATCATCCTGATCCTCGACGTGCCCGGCACGTCGCACTGACGCGCTACTGCGACCGGACACGTCCGGTCGCCCCACCCTGCTCAGACGAGCTTCGACAGCACGCGGATTTCGGAACTTTCGATCCAGTCCGCGGCCGCTTCGCGATAAGCGAGAATGTGCGCGGAACGCGCATGGGCGGCCAGCGCCTCCTCGCTCTCCCAGCGCTCGACGAACACGAACCGAGCGGGCTCCTTCAGATCCCGGTGCAGGTCGTACTGCAAGGCACCGGCTTCGTTGCGGGTCGGCGCGACGATCCCTTCGAGCACGGTGCGCAGCTTGTCCTCGGCGCCCGGCTTCGCGACGATCAGCGCCACGACTGCAATTTCCGCCATTCCCGACTCCTTCATCCAGAAAATTCCGAGAATACGCGAATCACGCATCATGCATCGGCCACGCCGATGCCGCACTACACGACGGCCAAAAAAATAGCCCGCGCTTCGGAGAAGCGCGGGCGAAACCGTCGCCCTACGAGGATAGGCGACGGGGCCATCGAGATCCGCGCGCTGGCGCACGGATCGTCATCAGTTGCGCCGGCACTGGTCGTGCCGGCATTTGAAAACGTCGAGACCGTTGATCGAGCGCTCGCGATGCTCGCCCGGCATCTGACGCCATCCTCCCTGCTCTAAAGATTCCAACATATAAAGCAGTTTGCGTGCCAAGCATCGAACACCAGCCATACCTTTGATTCATAAGGACAATTTTTCGGTCGACAACAATGTGACACGTGTTCTGCCGCCGTAACGCACGGATGTTACGTAACGTCACGATGGGGGACCGAACCTCTCGCACATGCGCGCGCAAGCCGCACGCCGGCGAGCGGTCATAAAAAAAGCCCGCCGAATGGCGGGCTTTGCACGGATGCGGGGAAACGTCGGGATCAGCGGAGCTGATTCACGAGCAGCCCCATGATCTGACGAGCCGGCGACGACATGTCGATAGAACCCGAATCGTCGACGACCGCGACGCGCGTCTGGTCGGCCGTGAGTGCCTTCACGTTGACGCGGTACTGCTTCGCCTGCTTTTCCTTCTTGCCGTGGAACAGCTGGCTCCAGAAGCCCTGCTCAGCCGAGCTCAGGTCCTTCGGATCGACATAGCGCACGAAATACAACCCCTTCGAGCGATCGCGATCGTCGACCGTGAAGTTCGCGCGATCGAGCGCGAGACCGACGTGCAGCCACGATCGGTCGTACGGCTCGCCGAGCGTGACTTCGGACGGTACCGCCGCGTCGGCCGCATCGTTACCCTGCGCCGACGTGCGCGAGACGTTCTGCGCGGCGATCGCGGCGGCAGCCTTCGACGATGCGTCGGCGTCGGCCTTCTTGTCCTTCGGCACCGCGTTGTCCTTGATGTTCGCGATCGGCGGCTCGCCGTTCTTCGCACGCTGCTCGTTCTGCGCGAGCACGGCCATCAGCCGCTTCAGGTACTCGGTCTCGAGCGCCGGATCGTTCGGCTTCGGCTCCCACTTGCTCGAATCGTTGTTCGCGCCGGTGATCGCCTCACGCATCCCCTTCTGGCTGATGAACACGTAGGTGCCGCCGTTCGGTGCCGAATCGAGACGCGTGCGGTACTTGTTGCGCTCGGCCGTCACGTACGAGTTGCCCATCGCCTTCGAGATCACGCTGCGGATCAGGCCGTCGTTGATCTGCGGATGGGTTTCGTTCCAGTCGGTTTCCATCACGCCCTTGTCGCGCTGGTCGACGACGAGCAGGAAGCCCTGCTCCTGCCAGAAACGACGCACCTGCGGCCAGATGGCGGCCGGCTGCTTGCCGTCGATCACGAGCCAGCTCTCGGTGCCGTCGCGCTGGATATGCATGCCGGCCACGGCTGGCGCGACGGTGTCCAGCGCAGGCGCTGCCTGCTGGACCTGCTGAAGCGCAGACAGGGAAGTCGCGCCGCCCTGGGGCGGCAGCGAACGCTGATCGGCCGTCTCGTCGAGCATGTTGGGCGGCACTGCGAGCGACGCTTCCTTCGATTTCGAATCGCTCTTGTAGTCCACTTTCGTGGGCGACGACGTACCGCAACCGGCGACGAGCGCGCCAGTGGCGAGCACTGCAGCGAACCGCATGGTAAGACGAAGATCAGTCATGTTCGGGGAATCCTCTTCCGCTAAATCACGGCGCTTTCCGTGGATCAACCTTGCATTTTACCGGGGCCGCGCCGCGATGTGCAAAAAAGCGACCGGCAAGAAAAAACCCGCGTCAGCATGAACTGACGCGGGTTCTTGTCTGGTCGGGGCGAGAGGATTTGAACCTCCGACCACCTGCACCCCATGCAGGTACGCTACCAGGCTGCGCTACGCCCCGAAAGAAGAAAAGTATAACAGACACTTTTCCGATTTAGAATCGGGTCGCATGCATTTTGTGAATGTTCTTGTGAAATTTTTTGGCGTGCCGGTGCCGATACGAGTGAAGCCGCGCACGCTGGCGCGATCTGCGCTCCCATTGCACGGCGGCCGCATCGCATTCACCGCTTGCGCGCAACGCAGATGACCGTCAGGCCGGCAACGCGGTTGAACCGGAACATCGGCAACTCGACGCGACAGATCGTCTTGAGCAAGCCGTTGACGAGCGGATGGTGCCGACGCAATTGCGACGCCGGCTCGCGTGGATGCCGACGCGCCCGCTCGCCCAGCCGCAGCGCTGCCGCGAGCGGAAACGTGAGGCCGAAGTAGTAGGCGCCGCGCTCGACGTCGAGCCCCGCACGGCGAACCACATCCTCGAGACCGCCGAGCGTGTACCTGCGCTTGTGCTCGAGAAAATCGTCATGGCCGCTCCAGAGGAACTGGAACGCGGGAACCGTGATCAGGAACCGGCTGCCCGGAGGCGCCCCCTTCACATACTGCGCCAGCAGCCCGACATCGTCGTCGACATGCTCGAGCACGTCCATCAGCAGAACGAGGTCCGCATCGAATCGCTCGACGGACCGCCGAAAGTGGATGGGTTTGCCGGCCGTCTCTTCGTCGGTATCGTGGGCGTAGCTCGTATCGACACACCACGCTTCCGTCGCCCGCGTGCGTTCGAGCAAGTGCTTCGAGAAGAAGCCGGAGCCTGCACCGACGTCGAGTATCCGGTTCGCGCCCGACCCGCCCAGGAACCGACGGATCGCGCTCGCCTTCGACGCGTAGTACCAGTGATCGCCCACACCCGCACCCAATACGTCGACTTCCTTCAGATCCATGACGCTTCCCCGTGACGGCCAAGTGTTTTGATCCGTACAGCCATAAAGCTGATCTTACCTCGCCGTTGCCGCCGATCGTACCTGTCGACGCTGCACGGCCGGGAAGGATCGCACGCTTGCTTCGACCGCCTCGACCGACGCGTCGCGAATCCGCTGAAAACCCGCGCCGGCCAAGGCTGGCAGCGGATTCGCCCATTCGTCTAAAAACACGTCGGCCGAGGGTCTGCACAAACCAAACGACCGTTTGATCCGGCCGCCCAGCTACCCCGAATCCATTGTCCCGCAGCCCGTCGGCTCGCAGCGCCCGGGCGCCCGTTGTTTGGTAACGCCGCTCTAGCGCGCTATGACACACTGCACGGCATCGACGCTCGCGCCGGACAGTGGCGCGCGCCACCGTCGATCACGACAAGACATGGAGACAGACGATGCGGAATGCGGTCCGGCGCGGCCATCGCTCGCCTTTGGCAATTTTCGACTGGATTTCCGGCCCGCGACGCGCGGCCGCCCCGGTTTCGCACAAGACAGCCCGCGTGTTCGGCTGCGGCGCGCTGGCGCTCGTGCTGCTCTGCACCGGTTGTGCTGAATCGTCCGCGCAGCGCGACGGCAACGCGTCGGTCGCGTCGACGACGATCGAGCGCACCAAAGCCGAACGCCTCGCCCGCGAGCAGCAGATCGCGCGCACCGTGCCGTCGCTCGCATCGATCGGCCTCACGCAACCGCGCCCGTTCACGCTGCGCGACTCGGGCCAGAACGGCGCGATGACGTTCCTGCGCGACGTCGATTTCCGCATCGTCAACAACCTCGGCTTCTTCATCCATCGGTTGTCGGCCACGCTCGTGCCGACGCAGGCCGGCGCGCCGATCGTGTTCGACGATCCGACGAGCTTCGAGATCGACGTGCACGAAGGCACGGTCACGCTCGACAACGCGAAGCTGACCGCCCTCTTCAATACCTATATCTTCGGTTACCGCAACGCACCGCTGCGCAAGCTCGCCGTGTCGGCCGGCGACGGCGTGATCCACCTGCAGGGCGAAATGCAGCGCGACGGCTGGGTACCGTTCTCGCTGACCGGCACGCTCGCGATCCGCGACGGCAGCCAGCTCGTGTTCCACCCGACCGGCGTGCGCGTGTCGGGCATCAACGCGCAGCCGGTGATGCGCGCGGCCAACGTGAAGATGGCCGACCTGCTGAAGGTCCAGACGCCGATCGCGCAGCTCGCCGGCGACGATCTCGTAATGTCGGTCGACAAGCTGATGCCGCCGCCGCGCCTGAAGCTCACGATCACCGCGCTGCGCGTGACACCGGCCGGCCTCGACCTTACGCTCGACGACGGTACGCATGCAGGCTTCGCGATGCCTGCGAACGCGCCGCAGCAGGCGATGGTCATTCGCGGCGGCGACGTGAAATTCATGCGCTCGATGCCGATGAACGCCGACATCCTGATCGGTCCGGTCGATCCGGCGAAGCGCGACCGGAATTTCGTGTTCGACCTGTATCACTATCGCGACCAGGTGTCGGCTGGCTACTTCAATTTCGACGAAAGCGGTGCGATGGCCATCCGGATGCCTTCGTACACGGGCCCGGCCAGCGGCGCGCAGCTCGGCAACGCGGCCGCACGCCTGAACGACAGCTTCCTCGCCGCGCAGCAGTATGCGCTGCGCGAGGTGCGCCAGCACTGGGAAGCCTACGCGCTCGCGGCGGACACGGCGCGGCCCGGCATGCAGAAGGTCGCGATGCGGCGCACGTCGACCACGCCGTTCAACGAGCGGCACGTGTCGAACCGCAACCCGACGATCCATCTGCACAACGTCGACTTCAACCTGTCCGGCGATATCGGCTTTCATGTCGAGGATCTCGACGTCGAACTCGTGTCGAAGCGGCCCGTCGAGCCCGTCGACCTCGACGATCCGAACCAGTACGACATCCGCATTCTCGGCGGCACGGTCGTCGAGTCATGGAAGGCGATGTCAGCGCTCTTCAACAACTACCTGCTCGACTACTCGCCACGTTCGTTGAACGACCTGCAGCTCAGTGCGGACGGCCAGAACCTGCGCGTCCAGGGCGGCATCAAGCTGTGGAATCACGTGCCGGGCGTCTGGCTGCCGACCGACATGAAGGGCTCGCTGACGGTACTCGACGACCGGCACCTCGCGTTCAAGCCATCCGAGGTGTCGGTGCTCGGCATTCCGCAGGCGAAGCTGCTGCGCTCGCTCGGTATCGAGCTCGCTTCGCTGACGCCGCTGCAGCGTCGCGGCGCGGAACTGCGCGGCGACACGCTCGTGCTCGACCAGTACACCGTGTTCCCGCCGCCGGTGCTGAACGGCAAGCTCGGGCAGGCAACGGTCGAGCGCGACGGGCTGCGCCTCACGTTCCGGCGGGCCGCGGGCGCGCCCGTGCCGAAGCGGCCGCAGATCGATGCGCCAAGCTACATGTGGATGGAGGGCGGCGACATGAAGATGTTCAACGTGCTCGAACTGAACGTGCGCGCGCTGATCCGGAATTCGGCCGAGGCCGGCCCGATGCGTTTCGACCTGTACGACTACCGCAGCCAGGTCGCGCAGGGCTCGGTGAGAATGCTGCCGGACGGCACGCTGGTCGTCGACATGGGGCAGAAGAATCCGCTCGCGTCGCGCTGATCCGCGTGCGCGAGGCGCATGAAAAAGCCCGGTGGCGCTTCGCCAACCGGGCTTTTCATTTCGTCCTTCGTACTTCGCGCTTCAGTCGTGCTTCAGTCCGTCGATCACGTCGAGCAGCGCCTGCCGCAACGCGATGACGTCGACGGTTGCGCCCGGCTTGCCGGCCGCACGCGCGTCGGCGGCCTGCATCTCGGCGGATTCGACCGGTTCCGCCGCAGCCCGCCCGCCGCTCGGCGAATCGAGCCGGTTGCGTGCACCGTTGATCGTGAACCCCTGCTCGTACAGCAACTCGCGAATCCGCCGGATCAGCAGCACTTCGTGATGCTGGTAATACCGACGATTGCCGCGCCGCTTCACCGGCCGCAGCTGAGTGAATTCCTGTTCCCAATAACGCAGCACATGCGGCTTGACCCCGCACAGTTCGCTGACTTCGCCGATCGTGAAGTAGCGCTTCGCGGGAATCGGAGGCAAAACGACTTTCTCAACCGTGGTGGTCATCGTCGGTTAACCGTCGGTAAGGGTGCGCGGCGGCCGCGCGGAGACGTCAGCGCGCGGGGCTTACTCCGCGCCGTTTTCGACCAGCGCCTTCAGCTTCTGGCTCGCGTGGAAGGTTACCACCCGGCGGGCCGCGATCGGAATCGCCTCGCCCGTCTTCGGGTTGCGGCCAGGACGCTGCGGCTTGTCGCGCAACTGGAAATTGCCGAACCCCGACAGCTTGACGCTTTCGCCGTTTTCAAGCGCGTCGCGGATCACCTCGAAAAACGCCTCGACCATGTCCTTCGCTTCACGCTTGTTCAGCCCGACGCTGTCGAACAGCAGCTCTGCCAGTTCCGCCTTCGTCAGCGTGGGCGTCTCGGCGGACGCCGGCGCTGAAGCGTCGCGGTTCATGGCGCTGCGTTGCGCCGTCAGGAGGGCTTCGAATTCACTCGAGGTCATGTCGTTCATATCTGCCATACAGCGCGTTGAATCAAAACTTACGATGGGAAAAAGCCGCCCGCAAGCGGGCGGGCCTTCTCCTTAGCCGCGCAGACGCGCACCGGCACGAGCCATCCGCTCGACCAGCGTCTGGATCGCCTGATCGACGACCTCGTCCTGTAGCGTGCCAGCCGCGTCCTGCAGCGTCACGCGGAAAGCAAGGCTCTTCTCGTGCGCGGCAAGACCACCGGAAGTATTTGATTTTGCACGAAATTCGTCGAAGAGTACAACCTTCTGAACGAATCGGCAGGCTTCTTCGGCAAGCGCCTTCTTCATTTCGTCGAAAAGTGCCTGAACCTCGACCGCCTGATCGACGACAACGGCGATATCGCGACGTACCGGCGGGAATTTCGACACGTCTGTCGGCGCGGGCAGCGCACGCGCAATCAACGCGTCCGCATCGATCTCGAACATCACGGGCGCATGCGGCAGCTCGTACTTCTGCATCAGGCGCGGGTGCAGTTCGCCGATCCAGCCGACTGCGCGGCCATCGACCTCGATCCGCGCGCTGCGGCCCGGATGGAGGGCCGGATGCTCTGCCTTCACGAAACGCGCGGCCGCAGGCGCGAGCAGTGCCTCCAGATCGCCTTTCACGTCGAAGAAATCGACCGCGCGGGTCGCGACGCCCCACTGTTCGTCGAGTGCCGGACCGTACGCAAGCGCGCCGACACGCTTCGGCTGCGAATGCCCCTCGACGGCCAGCTCGCCGGCCTTCACCGACGGATCGGCGAGGAACACGCGGCCCGACTCGAACACGCGCACGCGATCGGCGCGCCGATTCAGGTTGTGGCGCAGCACGGCGATCAGGCTGCCGAACAGCGTCGTGCGCATCACCGAAAGCTGGCTCGCGATCGGGTTCAGCAGCCGGATCGGGTTGTCGTTGCCTGCGAAATCGTGCTCCCACTCCGCATCGACGAAGCTGAAGTTGACGGTTTCCGCATAGTCGCGCGCGGCGAGCGCATGACGGATGTCGTGGATCGAGCGTCGCGTCTCGTTGGTCGCACGCATTTCGCTCGTCGCGACCGGCGGACGCGCGGGGATCTTTTCGAAGCCGTAGATACGCGCCACTTCCTCGATCAGGTCTTCCTCGATCTCGATGTCGAAGCGGTGCGACGGCGGCGTCACGAGGAACGCGTCGTCTTCACGCTCGAACGGCAGGCCGAGGCGCGTGAAGATGCTGGCGATCTCGTCGGCGCCGATCTTCACGCCGATGATGCGGTTTGCGCGCGACACGCGCATCTTCACCGGCGCGCGCTGCGGCAGGTTCACGGACTGATCGTCGACCGGGCCGGCCTTGCCGCCGCAGATCTCGAGAATCAGCTGCGTGATGCGCTCGACGTGCTCGACGGTCGTCGCGTAATCGACGCCGCGCTCGAAGCGATGGGCCGCATCGGTCGAGAAGTTGTACTTGCGCGCGCGGCCGCGGATGCTGTCCGGCCACCAGAACGCGGCTTCCAGGTAGATGTTGGTCGTGTCGAGCGTGACGGCCGTGCTGTCGCCGCCCATGATGCCGGCCAGGCTTTCGACCTGGCGGTCGTCCGAAATCACGCCGACCGTTTCGTCGAGTTCGACCGTGTTGCCGTTGAGCAGCTTCAGCGATTCACCGCGCTTGCCCCAGCGCACCTCGATGCCGCCGTGGATCTTGTCGAGATCGAACACGTGCGACGGACGGCCGAGCTCGAACATCACGTAGTTCGAGATGTCGACAAGCGCGGACACGCTTCGCTGGCCCGAACGCTCGAGACGCTCGACCATCCACTGCGGCGTCTTCGCATGCGCGTTCACGCCGCGGATCACGCGACCCGAGAAGCGGCCGCACAAATCGGGGGCGGCAATGCGCACCGGCAGCGTTTCGTCGAGCTCGACGCGCACCGGGCGGATGTCGACCGGCGTCAGCGGTGCGCCGGTGATCGCGGCCGTCTCGCGCGCGATGCCGAACACGGACAGGCAGTCGGCCTTGTTCGGCGTCAGCTTGATTTCGAAGATCGTGTCGTCGAGATTGAGCGTCTCGCGGATGTCCTGACCGACCGGCGTGTCTTCCGGCAGGATCAGCAGGCCGCTGTGGTCCTCGGACAGCTTCAGCTCGCGCGCCGAGCACAGCATCCCCTGGCTCTCCACGCCGCGCAGCTTCGACAGCTTGATCGCGAACGGCTTGCCGCCCTCTTCTGCCGGCGGCAGTTCCGCGCCGACCAGCGCGACCGGCACCTTGATGCCGGGCGCCACGTTCGGCGCGCCGCAGACGATATTCAGCGTCGCACCGGTGCCGGCGTCGACCTGGCAGACATTGAGCTTGTCCGCATCCGGATGCTTGACGACTTCGAGCACGCGGCCGACGACGATCTTCGACGTCGGCGGCGCAGCCTTGCTCAGCGATTCGACTTCGAGCCCCGCCATCGTCAGCGCGTGCGACAGTTCGTCGGTCGTGAGCTGCGGGTCGACAAAGGTTCTCAACCAGGATTCAGGGAATTGCATGGATGTCTACGTTCGAAACAGGTTAGATCGACGCCCGGGGCCCCATCGGATCGTCCGTCGGGGCGTGCGCGGGCACAGGTCGGCGCGGCGAGCGGCGTTATGCGAACTGGCGCAGGAAACGCAGGTCGTTCTCGAAGAACAGCCGGAGATCCTGGACGCCGTAGCGCAGCATCGTCAGGCGCTCGAGGCCGCTGCCGAACGCGAAGCCGATGTAACGCTCGGGATCGAGGCCCATGTTGCGAATCACGGTCGGATGCACCTGCCCCGAGCCGGAGATCTCGAGCCACTTGCCGGCGTTCTTGCCTTGCTCGAACATCATGTCGATTTCGGCCGACGGTTCCGTGAACGGGAAATACGACGGCCGGAAGCGCACGAGGATGTCGTCGCGCTCGAAGAATTTTTTCAGGAAGTCGGTATAGACGCCCTTGAGATCGGCGAAGCTGATGTTCTCGTCGATCCACAGCCCCTCGACCTGATTGAACATCGGCGAGTGGGTCGCATCGCTGTCGACGCGATACGTGCGGCCCGGCGCGATCACCTTGATCGGCGGACGGTTCATGCGCGCGTAACGCACCTGCATCGGGCTCGTGTGCGTGCGCAGCAGCAGCTGGCGGCCGTCGGCATCCTTGCCTTCGACGTAGAAGGTGTCCTGCATCGAACGGGCCGGATGGTTCTCCGGGCTGTTCAGCGACGTGAAGTTGTACCAGTCGGTCTCGATTTCGGGACCGTCGGCCACGTCGAAACCGATCGAGCGGAAAATCTGTTCGACGCGCTCCCACGTGCGCATCACGGGGTGCAGGCTGCCTGCACCGGCGCCGCGGCCCGGCAACGTCACGTCGATCGCCTCGGCGGCGAGGCGCTGGTTCAACAGCGCGTCGGCCAGCGCCTGGCGACGTGCGGTCAGCGCGGCTTCAACCTGCTGCTTCACGACGTTGATGCGTGCGCCTTCGGTCTTGCGTGCTTCGGGATCGAGCTTGCCGAGGCCCTTCAGCAACTCGGTCAGCGCACCCGACTTGCCGAGAAATCGTGCTTTCTCGTTTTCGAGCGTGGTGATGTCGGCAGCCTGTTCGAAGGACTGCTGCGCGTCGGCGACAATCTGGTCCAGATCCATAGATCCCATCATTTCCAACGTCATTCGGTCTTGGCGAGCGAAATCGCCCGGCCAACAAAAAACGGCCCCCACGCTCTCTTCATTCGCTGCCCCCCGAAGGGGCGATCGGCCCTCTTGGGGCGGCCCAGCGAGGGCCGATAAAAAAAGGGGCTCGGAAGAGCCCCGTTTTCGCTGCAGCGGCCGAAACTACCGGATCATCGCTGCAACTAACCACGCAGTGCTAATTTCGCAATTAGGCTGCAACGGCGGCTTTCACCTGCTTGACGATCGCAGCAAAAGCAGCCTTGTCGAACACCGCCATGTCGGCCAGCACCTTACGGTCGAGTTCGATCGACGCCTTCTTCAGGCCGTTGATGAACACGCTGTAGGTCATGTCGTGCTGGCGAACTGCCGCGTTGATACGCGTGATCCACAATGCGCGGAACACACGCTTCTTGTTGCGGCGATCGCGGTACGCGTACTGGCCAGCGCGCATCACCGCCTGCTTGGCGATGCGGTAGACGTTATTGCGGCGGCCGCGATAACCCTTGGCCAGGTTGATGATCTTCTTGTGGCGGGCCCGTGCGGTTACCCCACGTTTGACTCGAGGCATGTTTCTCTCCTTAGAGTATCGATTGAGGGGTTACGCGAACGGGAGCATCGCGCGGACGGAGTTCAGATCGGAATCATGAACTGCCGTTGCGCCGCGCAGATGGCGCTTGTTCTTCGTGGTTTTCTTGGTCAGGATGTGGCGCTTGAAGGCTTGACCGCGCTTGACGGTACCGCCCGGACGCACCACGAAGCGCTTTGCAGCGCTCTTCTTGGTCTTCATCTTAGGCATGACGAACAACTCCAGTTTATTAGATGGCGATGGGTGTGCGGTTGGCTTGCGCCCTTGACCCGCCCTTCGAAACCCAGTCCACTTGTGTACGGCGTACCGTTTGCGCAGCCGCCGTCATTGTTGGCGCGCCGCCCTGACCGGGCAACGCGCCGAACCACTTCCGAACCTGCGCGCGAAGCGCGCGAGCCCGTTACTTCTTTTTCTTCGGCGAGAGCACCATGATCATCTGGCGCCCTTCCATCTTCGGCATCTGCTCGACCTGGCCGACTTCCTCGAGATCCGTGCGCAGACGCTCAAGCATCCGCATACCGATTTCCTGGTGAGCCATTTCACGGCCGCGGAAACGCAACGTGATCTTCGTCTTGTCGCCCTCTTCGAGGAAGCGCACGAGATTGCGAAGCTTGACGTTGTAATCCCCGTCATCGGTACCCGGGCGGAACTTGACTTCCTTGACCTGGATGACCTTCTGCTTCAGCTTCGCTTCGTGCTGCTTCTTCGATTCCTGGTACTTGAACTTGCCGTAATCCATCAGACGGCAAACCGGGGGAACCGCTTGCGGCGCGATTTCCACCAGGTCAACATCCAGTTCTTCCGATTTACGGAAAGCATCAGCGAGTTTTACGATACCGAGCGGTTCGTTCTCGATCCCGACCAGACGCACTTCCGGCGCAGTGATTTCACCGTTGATGCGATGCGACGACTTATCAGTAGCGATGTTACGTTTCCTCTAAAAATTAAAAAAACGAGCCGCGCTGCCAGGGTGGTTACTTGAACGAGCGCAGGTCTTCCTGCAGACGCTCAACGAAGGCATCGACCGGCATCACGCCAAGATCGACGCCGCCACGGGCACGCACGGCTACCGTTTGCGCATCACGCTCCTTATCGCCCACGACGAGGAGATAAGGTACCTTTTCCAGCGTGTGCTCGCGTATTTTATAGCTAATCTTCTCGTTGCGCAAATCTGCCGTCACTCTAACCCCTTGTTTTTGCAACGATTGGGCCAGAGATTGCGCATATTCGACCTGACTTTCGGCGATATTGAGCACAACAGCCTGCATCGGCGCGAGCCAGACCGGCATCGCACCAGCGTGGTGCTCGATCAAAATGCCGAGGAATCGCTCCATCGAACCGACGATCGCACGGTGCAGCATCACGGGCCGGCGACGGCTGTTATCTTCCGCCACGTACTCGGCGCCGAGACGTTCCGGCAGCATCATGTCGAGCTGCAGCGTGCCGCACTGCCACGAACGGCCGAGCGCGTCCTTGATGTGGTACTCGATCTTCGGACCATAGAATGCACCCTCGCCCGGCAGTTCTTCCCACTGGAGGCCGCACGCCGTCAGCGCTTCACGCAGGCCCTGCTCGGCACGGTCCCACGTTTCGTCGGAACCCATGCGCTGCTCCGGACGCAGCGACAGCTTGATGTCGATGTGGTCGAAGCCAAAATCGCCATACACGCTCATCGCGAGCCTGTTGAACGCGATCGACTCGGCAATGATCTGGTCTTCCGTACAGAAGATGTGCGCATCGTCCTGCACGAAGCCGCGCACGCGCATCAGGCCATGCAGCGCGCCCGACGCCTCGTTGCGGTGGCACGAGCCGAATTCCGCGTAACGCAACGGCAGGTCGCGATACGAACGCAGGCCGTGCTTGAACACCTGGACGTGCCCCGGACAGTTCATCGGCTTGATCGCGTAGTCGCGCTTCTCCGACTCCGTCGTGAACATGTTCTCGCGGTAGTTCTGCCAGTGGCCGGACGCTTCCCACAGCGAGCGGTCCATGATCATCGGCGTCTTGATCTCGAGGTAGCCGGCTTCGTTCACGCGGCGGCGCATGTATTGCTCGACCTGCTGCCACAGCGCCCAGCCCTTCGGATGCCAGAACACCATGCCCGGCGACTCTTCCTGCATATGAAACAGGTCGAGCTGCTTGCCGAGCTTGCGGTGGTCGCGCTTTTCCGCTTCCTCGAGCATGTGCAGGTACTGATCCTGGTCTTCCTTCTTCGTCCAGGCCGTGCCGTAGATGCGCTGCAACTGCTCGTTCTTCGAATCGCCGCGCCAGTACGCGCCCGCGACCTTCATCAGCTTGAAAACCTTCAGCTTGCCGGTCGACGGCACGTGCGGGCCGCGGCACAGATCGGTGAAGCCGCCGTGCGAATACAGCTTGATTTCGTCGCTTTGCGGAATCGATTCGATGATCTCGGCCTTGTACTTCTCGCCGAGGCTGCGGAAGTAACCTGCAGCCTCGTCGCGCGACACGACACGGCGCGTCACGGGCTCGTCCTTCTTCGCGAGCTCCTGCATGCGCTTTTCGATCTTTTCCAGATCTTCCGGCGTAAACGGACGGTTGTACGAGAAGTCGTAATAGAAGCCGTTGTCGATCACGGGGCCGATCGTCACCTGCGCATCCGGATACAGGTCCTTCACCGCGTACGCGAGCAAGTGCGCGGTCGAATGACGGATGATGTCGAGGCCGTCGGCATCCTTGTCCGTGACGATGGCGAGCGACGCGTCGCGGTCGATCACCGCGGACGTATCGACGAGCTCGCCGTCGAGCTTGCCACCAAGCGCAGCCTTCGCAAGGCCGGGACCGATCGAGGCTGCAACCTCGGCAACTGTCACCGGATGCTCGTATTGTCGAACTGAGCCGTCAGGCAAGCGTATCGAAACCATAGCAATCTCCGTGATGCCGACAGTGGGCGGCAGACCAGGCACGCGATGTAAAAGTCACGCGCGGAATTTTCGCGACAAAAAAAATGCGGCCCCGCTTTCGAGGGGCCGCATTCGATACTTCACTCAAACTGAAAGGGCGAAAACGTTCCTCGACTAGCGTCGCTCCGAAGTGGTTTCGGTCAACGTTCGCGGTGTCATAACCGTATTCGCCTTGTTCGCGTTGAGCTATTTACTGCATCGAATACCCGGAAACCGGGCATTCTCAATTCGTTGGTAGGCTCGATTGGACTCGAACCAACGACCCCCACCATGTCAAGGTGGTGCTCTAACCAGCTGAGCTACGAGCCTAGAGAAGCTGAAATTATATGGAGTCGCTGTCGGTTTGGCAAGCGTTTTTATGCGGTCGCAGCAAAATAACGGGGTTCGAGCCCCATCATGCCTTGCGACCGGCCCGTACGACACCCTGCACCTCACCGAGCAGCGTGCAGGCGCGCTGGACTTGCGCCGAGTTCGACACCTCGACCGTGAACTGCATGAATGCCGCATTGCGGCGACTCTGCGTCTTCACGCCCACCACGTTCATCTTTTCGCGCGCGAACACTTCGGAGATGTCGCGCAGCAACCCTTGCCGGTCGCTCGCCTCGATCATCAGGTCGACCGGATAGACGGACGCGCCGCGCCCGCCCAGCACGTCGGCCGACCAGGTCGTCTGCAGCACGCGTTCCGGCGCGCGCTCGACCATCCGGCGAAACGTCGGGCAATCGCTGCGGTGGATCGACATCCCCTTGCCGCGCGTGACGAAGCCGCTGATCGGATCGGGCGGTGCCGGCCGGCAGCAACGCGCGAGCTGTGTCAGCAGCGCGTCGACGCCCACCACCAGCACGCCGGTCGACGCACCGTGCGCAACGCTCGCGCCGCTGCTGCGCTTCTCGAAATCGGCTGGCGCCTCGGGCGCCGGCTCGGGCGGCGGCGCATCCGACAGCGCATATTCGACGTTGCGCAGGCTGAATTCTTCCTTGCCGACGACCGAGAACAACTCCTCGGGCGACTTGAAGCCGAGCTTCGCGGCGAGGTTGTCCAGGTTGACCGACGTCTTGCCCTCGCGCTGCAGCGTCTTTTCGACGAGCGCCCGGCCATGCGAAACATTTTCTTCCTGCTCGATCGAGTTGAACCACGCCCGCACCTTCTGACGCGCGCGCGAACTCTTCAGGTAACCGAGCTGCAGGTTCAGCCAGTCGCGCGACGGCCCGCCCTCCTTCACCGCGACGATCTCGACCGTCTGGCCGTTCGCGAGCGGCGTGTTCAGCGGCACCATCACGCCGTCGACGCGCGCGCCGCGGCAACGATGACCGAGCTCGCTGTGCAAGTGGTACGCGAAATCGACCGGCGTCGCGCCCTGCGGCAGCGCGATCACGCGCGCCTGCGGCGTCAGCACGTAGATGTGGTCGTCGTCGAGCGACGTCTCGCGCAATTGCGCCCACGCCTGGTCGCCCGATACCCCCGGGCCGTCCTCGACATCGTCCTTCCATGCGAGCAACTGACGCAGCCACGCGATCTTCTCGTCGTACTTGTCGCTCGCCGAGAACTGGCCGCCGTAGCCGCGCGCGCCGGCCTCCTTGTAGCGCCAGTGCGCGGCAACGCCGTACTCCGCGAAGCGGTGCATCTCCTGCGTGCGGATCTGCACTTCGAACGCACGGCCGTCGTCGCCGATTACGACCGTATGCAGCGACTTGTAGCCGTTCGGCTTCGGCCGCGAGATGTAGTCGTCGAACTCCTTCGGCACCGGCTGCCACAGGTGATGCACGATGCCAAGCACCGCGTAGCAATCCTTGATGTCGGGCACGATCACGCGAAACGCACGCACGTCGTACAGCTCGGCGAAATCGAGCTCCTTGCCGCGCATCTTGCGCCAGATGCTGTAGATGTGCTTCGGCCGGCCGCTCACGTCGGCCTGGATGTGCGCATCCGCCAGCTCGTGCTGCAGCCGCCCGATCGCCTGCGTGACGTACGCCTCGCGCTCGATGCGCTTCTCGTCGAGCAGCTTCGCGATCCGCTTGTAGGTGACGGGATCCTCGAAGCGGAACGCGAGATCCTCGAGCTCCCACTTCAGTTGCCAGATCCCGAGGCGGTTCGCGAGCGGCGCATAGATCTCGAGCGTCTCGCGCGCGACGTCGGGCGGCGGGTCGATCTTCGCGGCCGCGTAGTAGCGCAGCGACTGCAACCGCGACGCGAGCCGGATCAGCACCACGCGGATGTCCTGCGCAAACGCGAGCAGCATCTTGCGCAGCGCCTCGATCTGCGTGCGCCGCTCTTCCGCCGCGTCGCGCCCGGCGTCGGGCACCGCGTTCTGCGCGGCGCGCAGGCTGACGGTGCCGAGCCGCAACAGCTTGCGCACGTCCGACACGAGCCGCGCCACTTCGTCGCCGAAACGTTCGGTGAGCTCGCGCTCCGGGTCGTTCAGGTGCGGCGTCAGTACGAACAGTGCGGCGGCCTGCATCGCGGACGGATCGACGTTCAGCGTGCGCATGATCGACGCCGTGCCCGCCGAGTGATCGGCGAGCAGTTCGCCGGACGACAGCCGTGCGTCGCCGGCCCGCTCGCGCACGAACACGAGCACGTCGTCGAACGACGGTGCCGCGACGGGAGAAGTGGAAACGGACTCGGTCATTGCACGGCCTGACGGAATGCGGTCATCGTCTGTTGATGCTCAGCTCTACCCTGCTCAGCTCCGCTGCGCGGCAACGACCACGATCTCGACGAGCAGCGCCGGATCCGCGAGCTTCGCCTCGACGGTGGCGCGCGGCGGCGTGTTGCCCTGCGCGACCCATGCGTCCCACTCCGCATTCATGCCTTCGAAGTTCGCCAGATCCGAGATGTAGATCTGTACCGACAGCAGATGCGCCTTGTCGCTGTTCGCTTCGGCGAGCAGGCGGTCGATGTGGCCGAGCACTTCGCGCGTCTGGCCCCTGATGTCCTGCGCGGTGTCTTCGGCGATCTGGCCGGCCAGATACACGGTACCGTTGTGGATCGCGGTTTCGGAGAGACGGGCCCCGACGTGATGACGAATGACTGCCATGGAATGTTCCGGTCGTGAGTGGGTGAAGAATCGGACGACGACACGGCCCGCGCGCCGCCGAACCGCATATTATGACGCGTTTATGCGTCGCCTTCGACGAAAAACCGCCGCGCGAGCGCAATCTGGTCGGCGCCGATGAACGCCGGCGCGTGGCCCGCACCGGGAATCTCGGCCTGCGTCACATGCCGGCCGCGATGCATCATGTCGGCCACCGTCTCGCGCGACAGCAGGTCGGACGTCTCGCCGCGCACGACGAGCAGCGACGCGTCCGTCGTCTCGATGGCACGCCACAGCGCTGCCTCGCCGAGCGCGGCCAGTTCGGGCGTCGTCGCCTTGAACGGCTCGGCAATGCGCGGATCGTAACGCATCGTCCAGCCGCCTTCGGGCAGCTCGCGCAGCAGCGGCCCGTTGATTTCGCGCCACTCGTCGGCGGCCAGCGCGCCGAACGGCAGCGACAACGACGTCAGATAGTCGACACCCTCCTGCTCGGTCGCAAAGCGCGGCTGCACGCCGAGATACTCGCCGATGCGCGTCAGCGAATCGGGTTCGATGCGCGGGCCGACGTCGTTGACGATCATCCGCCGCAGCGGCGAACCGGGCAGCCCCGCGAACGCGATACCGATCAGGCCACCCATCGACGTGCCGAACCAGTCGACCGATTCGACGTCGAGCCGCGCGATCAGCGTCACCATGTCGGCCACGTATTGCGGGATCGCATAGAGCCGCGGATCGGCGAGCCAGTCAGACCGGCCGCGCCCGACGACATCAGGGCAAACGACGCGATAGGTATCGGACAGCGCGGCGGCGAGCCGGTCGAAATCGCGCCCGGAACGGGTCAGGCCATGCACGCAGACCAGCACGCGCGGGTTGGCGGGGTTGCCCCATTCGGTATAGGCGACGTGATGAAGGCCGGCAGCGCTCGCACACTGCACGCGCCGCTGGCGAGGAACCGGGGGATTCGCTGGGGTCGTTGGCATCGTTGGCATCCTGTCGAACGGGGGGCGCGCAGCGAGGCAACGCTGGTGCGGCCCAATGAAGACGATTGTAAACCGCTTCGGTCGCGCGGCGCGGCCCGACGCGGTCCGCCGCCGGCCATCCGTGCCGCGGAATGCTGCGCGCGTGATGTTCGCCGTGCGCCCTCTTTCGACGAAACGATCCGCACAATCGCGCGCAACGTCAGCTCTCGTCCCAGCGCCACGCCGCCTGCAAGTGCTCGCGCATGAAGTCGACGAACGTCCGCACGCGCAACGCGAGATGCCGCCCGCCCGGATAGACCGCATGCAGCGGCGCCGCTGGCGCCGCATACGCAGGCAGCACCCGCACGAGCCGGCCCGCCTCGAGATCGGACGCGACGTCCCAGATCGACTTCAACGCAATGCCCGCGCCGTCGAGCGCAAGCATGCGCGCCGCGCCTCCGTCGTTGGTCAGCACCGCCGCCGCGACCTCGACCGCGATCGGGCCGTCCAAGCCATCGAACCGCCATTCGGCCTGCAGTTGCTCGCCCATCACGATGCAACGGTGCGCACGCAGCTCGCCGGGATGCACCGGTAAGCCGCATTCGGCCACGTATGCCGGCGACGCGCACAGCACACGGCGGTTCGGTGCCAGTTCACGCGCAATCATCGACGAATCGGCGAGACTGCCGATCCGCACCGCGACGTCGATCTCGTGCGCGAGCAGATCGACGACCGTGTCGGTCAGAATCAGTTGCACGCACACCTGCGGATGCCGGCGCCGGAACTCGGCGACGAGCGGCGCGATCCGCAGTCGCCCGATCTCGCCCGGCGCGGTCACGCGCAGCAGGCCGCTCACCGTGCCGCGACGATCCTGCATCAGCGTTTCCGCCAGGTCGACTTCGGCGAGGATGCGCAGCACCTGTGCATGGAACAGAGCGCCCTCGTCGGTCAACGTCTGCCGGCGAGTCGTCCGGTGCAGCAGGCGCACGCCGAGCCGAGCCTCCAGGTGCGCAAGCCGTTTGCTGATTACAGACAGCGACAAGTCCTGCTCCCGCGCCGCCGCCGACAGGCTGCCCGCCGCGACGACGATCGAGAAGGTTTCCAGCGCAGGCAGGTCGTCGATCAGCATTCGAGCATCCTCGAGCCGCCGCCCTTTCCTTTTTTCGAATAATCCATTCGCTTCCCTTTGGTATTTATATCGAATTCGGAAACCTACCATGACGTCACTGCGCCATCCAGGCGCACCATCATGAAAAAGGAGAATCCGATGTCTGCCTTGCAACGATTCCTGCGCCGCTCGATTGCCGGCACGCTCGCGACGACGTTTGCCGCAGTCGCGCTACCGCCTGTCACCGCCAATGCGGCCGATCTCGCGGCTCCGTTGCACCTGACGGTCGCGGCCGGACTGCCTGCCGCGCAGGCGCGCGGCCAGATCCTTGCGGCGCGCCGCTACGCCACGTTCTGGGACACCGGAGACGAGGCGCTTGCGCGCACGGCACTCGCTGCCGACTTCACGGATCGCACACTGCCGGCCGGACGCGCCCAGGGCCTGCCGGGGCCGCTCGCGGCATCACGAACGATGCGCGCGGCGATTCCCGACCTGCATTGCGAGATCGAGCAGATGATCGTCGCCGGCGATCGCGTCGTCGTTCACCTGCGGTTTCGCGGGCATTTCACCGAGGTCTTCGGTAACACGACCGGTCATGGACAGGCAGTCGATTTCATCGCGACCGACATCTACCGGATCGCGGCCGGCCGGATCGCCGAGAACTGGCACATCGAAGACAACCTGACGCTGATGCGCCAACTCGGCGTCGCAAACTGAGGGCTCGGCCGATGACGAACTTCGATCCTTCGATGCGCACGGCCCGCCGCGCGTTTCTCGCACAGGCCGGTGCGGGCGCCGGGCTGGCCGCCGCCGGCGCGGTACTCGGCAGCGCGGCGCGGGGCGCAAGCGCCGCAACGGCCGGGCCGCTCGCCGAGCCGACCGCCGCACACGGCAAGTTCTGGCCGGACGACATCCGCCTGGCGATCTCGATCTCGATGCAGTTCGAAGCCGGCGGGCAACCGCCCAAGGGCGCGGACAGCCCCTTCCCGCCCGTCGCGTTTCCACCGTCCGTGCCGGTCGATCTCGCGTCAGCCACCTGGTTCGCTTACGGCTACCGGGAAGGGATTCCGCGCCTTCTCGACCTGTGGGACCGCCACGACGTGAAAGTCACGTCGCACATGATCGGGGAAGCCGCGCGCCGCCATCCCGAACTGGCCCGCGAGATCGTCGCGCGCGGCCACGAAGCGGCCGCGCACGGCCCGACCTGGCGCGCGCAATTCGCGATGAGCCGCGACGACGAGCGACGCTTCCTGACCGAAGCGCGCGACATGGTCGAGGCGGCGACCGGCACGAGGCCGATCGGCTACAACTGCAACTGGTTGCGGCGCGGGCCAAATACGCTGTCGTTGCTGCAGGAACTCGGCTACGTCTATCACATCGACGACGTCAGCCGCGACGAGCCGTTCATCGAGACCGTCGGCGGCCGCGACTTCGTGGTCGTCCCGTACACGCTGCGCAACAACGACATCCTGCTGATCGAAGGCCGCAATTACTCGCCGACGATGTTCCTGGAGCAGATCAAGCTCGATTTCGACCAGCTCTACGCGGAGGCCGGGCAGCGACGCAGGCTGATGTCGATCAGCGCACACGACCGGATCAGCGGCACGCCGCAGATGGTCCGTGCGTGGGACGAATTCCTGCGCTACGCGCGAGCGCATCCGGGTGTCGCGTTCATGCGCAAGGACGAGATCGCGCGTTACGCGCTCGGCAGCGCGGCGACACTGCGCGAAACCGAGACGATCTGACCGGATTTCTTTCTTCTCAACGGAAACGAACCATCATGAACGATTCATTCAATGGCAACGCGGTGCTCGTGGTCGGCGGGAGCTCCGGGATCGGCGCGGCCGCCGCGCAGGCATTCGCGCAACGCGGCGCACGCGTGACGATCGCTTCGCGCGACGCACGCAAGGGCGAGGCGATCGCAGCCGCAATCGGCCGCGGCACGCGCTTCGCGCCGCTCGACATCACGCGAACCGACGAAGTCGACGCATTCTGCGCACGCGCCGGCCAGTTCGACCACGTCGTGATTTCCGCAGCCCAGACCGCAACGGGCCCGGTCCGTTCGCTCGCATTCGACGCCGCGCAGGCCGCGATGGACAGCAAGTTCTGGGGCGCGTATCGCATCGCGCGTGCAATCGACATCGCCCCGGGCGGCTCGCTGACGTTCGTGTCGGGGTTTCTCGGCGTGCGACCGAGTGCATCGTCGGTGCTGCAGGGCGCCATCAATGCGGCACTCGATGCACTGGCCCGCGGCCTGGCGCTCGAACTGGCCCCCGTACGCGTCAACACGGTGTCGCCCGGCCTGATCGCCACGCCGCTGTGGGACAAGCTCGCGACCGACGCGCGCGACGCCATGTTCGCCGGCGCCGCGCAGCGGTTGCCGACGCGCCGCGTGGGCCGGCCCGAGGATGTCGCGAACGCGATCGTCTATCTGGCGGCGACGCCGTACTCGACCGGTTCGACCGTGCTCGTCGACGGCGGCGGCGCAATCGCGTAGTACGTCGAGAAAGGTCCGCGACACGGGCGCGATCGCCATGGAAACGCGCATTCCCGCGCGCAAAAAGACAGCGCCCCGCATGCATCGAAGCATGCGGGGCGCCGTAGCCGCGCAACGGCGCGCGGCGCCAGGCTCCGTCGGCTTACGCGACCGCGCTCACGTCGAGCGGCGCGCCCGTCTTCGCCTGGATCTCGTCGGCGCTCACGCCGTCGGCGAGCTCGAGAACCTTCAGACCGGCCGGCGTCACTTCGATCACGCCGAGATCGGTGATGATCAGGTCGACCACCCCGACACCCGTCAACGGCAGGTTGCACTCGTCGAGGATCTTGTGCTGGTCGCCCTTCGCGACATGCTCCATCAGCACGACGACGCGCTTCACGCCCGCGACGAGGTCCATCGCGCCGCCCATCCCCTTGATCATCTTGCCCGGGATCATCCAGTTCGCGAGGTCGCCCTGCTTGCTGACCTGCATCGCACCGAGGATCGCGAGGTTGATGTGGCCGCCGCGGATCATTGCGAACGAGTCGGCCGACGAGAAGATCGACGAACCCGGCAGCGTCGTGACGGTCTGCTTGCCGGCGTTGATGAGATCGGCGTCGACTTCGTCCTCGGTCGGCGACGGGCCGATGCCGAGCAGCCCGTTCTCCGACTGCAGCCACACCTCGACGCCTTCCGGCACGTGGTTCGCGACGAGCGTCGGCAGGCCGATGCCGAGGTTCACGTAGAAGCCGTCCTGCAGTTCCTGCGCCGCGCGCGCGGCCATCTGGTCACGATTCCAGGCCATGTCAGTCTCCTTTCGCGCGTACGACGCGTTGTTCGATGCGTTTTTCCGGCGTCGCGTTCAGCACGATGCGCTGCACGAAAATCCCCGGCGTATGGACCTGGTCCGGATCGAGTGCGCCGTTCTCGACGATCTCCTCGACTTCCACCACGGTGATCTTGCCGGCCATCGCGCACATCGGGTTGAAGTTGCGCGCGGTGCGGCGATAGATCAGGTTGCCGGACTTGTCGGCCTTCCAGGCCTTCACGAGCGCGACATCGGCCGTCAGCGACGGCTCGAGCACGTAGTGGCGATCGCCGAACTGGCGCGTTTCCTTGCCTTCCGCGATTACGGTGCCGTAGCCGGTATTGGTGAAGAACGCGGGGATGCCCGCGCCGCCCGCGCGCAGCTTTTCGGCGAGCGTGCCTTGCGGCGTGAATTCGAGCTCGAGTTCGCCGGCCAGGTACTGGCGCTCGAACTCCTTGTTCTCGCCGACATACGACGAGATCATCTTCTTGATCTGGCGCGTTTCCAGCAGCAGGCCGAGACCGAAGCCGTCGACACCCGCATTGTTGCTGATGCAGGTGATGCCCTTGACGCCCGTATCGCGCAACGCGCCGATCAGCGCCTCGGGAATCCCGCACAGGCCGAAGCCGCCCACCGCGAAGGTCTGTCCGTCGCGGACGATCCCTTCCAGCGCGGCAGCCGCGCTTGGATAGACTTTGTTCATCTGTTGTCCCTTCCTCTATGGAAACCAGCGAAACCGGTTCACGCGCCCATGTGGACCGCAAGCCCGCCGCATCATTCTATGCATGCGCGGCGATGCGTGCGTCGAGGCGCGCTGTTTTTATATCGCGGCGAACTGCCGCGAGATGCCTGAAAGGGTACGATGCGGCGCGGATGCGGCACAATACGCAAAAATACATAAGCGTTTGCCTCCGCTTGCCTGCGCCATGCCCGCTCTCGATTACCAGACTGCCTTCCACCTCGCGCCGCTCGGCCTCGTGATGTCGCGCGACCGCGTAATCGAGGACTGCAACGACGCGCTCGCGTCGATCTTCCGCTGCGCGCGGGCCGACCTGATCGGAAAATCGTACGAGGTGCTCTACCCGTCGACGGACGAATTCCAGCGAATCGGCGAGCGCATCTCGCGCGTGATGGTCGCGAACGGCATCTACTCGGACGACAGAATCATGAAACGGGCCGACGGCGAGCTGTTCTGGTGCCACGTGACGGGCCGCGCGCTCGACCGCACCGCGCCGCTCGCGGCCGGCGTCTGGACCTTCGAGGACTTGAGCGCGACGCGCCGCGTCGCGGTCGAACTGACTCCGCGCGAACGCGAGATCGCCGCGCAACTCGCGACCGGCAAGACCAGCAAGCAGATCGGGCGCATGCTCGACATCAGTTCGCGCACGGTCGACATCTACCGCGCACGGCTGATGCGCAAGTACGGGACGAACAACACGCCGGAGCTGCTGCAGCGCCTGCTCGGGCAGTGAACGGGCAGTGAATGGCGGCGCCCGGATGACAATCGGCCGCGCATGGCGGCCGATTCGGGTAACAACAGGCATGGCGACTCACCGGCGCGCCGGCGCCGGCCTCGCCGTATCGGCGCTCAGACGATTTTCGTCGCGAGCGCGCGCTCGATCGTGTCGCGCAGCAGTTGCGGCAGCGGCACCGACTTGCCGAGCGCGTAGTCGACCCACACGCAGCGCGCGTTGCCGCGCGCATAGACGTGCTGCGGATCGTCCGCACGCGTGAGCTCGAAACCGGTGTCGAAGCTGCTTCGGCCGGGTTTCGCGGCCGACATCTTCGCGATCACGTCGCCCGGATAGTGCAGTTGCTTGAGGAATTCCATCGACGCCGTGACGATGACGGGCCCCTGCCCCTCGCCGTTGCCGCCGGCGATGCCGAGTTCCTCGAACCACGAGATCCGCGCCTGCTCCATGTAGCGGAAATAGACCGTGTTGTTCACGTGGCCGAACGCGTCCATGTCGCCCCAGCGGATCGGCATCGACATCTCAAAAACGGGTGAGTAATCGCTTGTTGCGCTCATTGCAGTCTTCTTTGTTGCTGAATGTCATCCGCTCAGGCGAGGCCGAAGCCGTCGTCGGCGGAGATGATCGAGCCATTGATGAACTGCGACTCGTCGGCCGCGAGCAGCAACAACAGCCCGTCGAGATCCTGCGGCTTGCCGACGCGCCGGCGCGGCAGCATCGACTGCAGCTTCTGGCCCTGCTCGGTTTCCCACAGGTAATGATTGATTTCGGTATCGATATAACCCGGACAGATCGCGTTGACGTTGATCCCGTGGCGCCCCCATTCGAGTGCCATCGCGCGCGTCATCTGCACGACCGCGGCCTTGCTCATCGCGTACAGCCCGATCTGCGGAAACACGCGCAGGCCGGCCACCGACGCGATGTTGATGATCCGGCACGGCGGCTTGCCGTTACCGTTGCCGTTCGCGCGCATGATCATCCGCTTCGCGACTTCCTGCGCGACGAAAAACGCGCCGCGCGTGTTGGTATCGAACACGAACTCGAAATCGGCCGGCGTCACGTCGACGAGCTTCTGCATCGTCGACACGCCGGAATTGTTCACGAGGATGTCGATCGTGCCGGCTTCCGTCTCCGCGTGCGCGACCGCCGCCTTGATGCTCTGGACGTCGGTGACGTCGAGCGACACGACGTGCGCGGCACCGCCTGCCGCCTCGATCTCCGCGCGCAGCTCCTTCAGGCGCTCGACGCGGCGGCTCGCGAGCACGACCTTCGCGCCGGCCTGCGACAGCACCTGCGCAAAACGCTGCCCGAGGCCGCTCGACGCGCCCGTGACCAGCGCAACCTTGCCTTCCAGATTGATCGATCGACCCATTTGCACATCCCCTTTCGATGTCATTTCGCCAGCCCGGGCAACACGGCCCGGGCGGCATAACCCTAGCACAAAAATAGAACGATCGTGCTAATCTAGACGCATGCTGTTGCGGCAAGCGTTTCGTTTCGCAGACAATACGCTCCCGAATAAAAGCATTCTAACGGTTAGAGGAACGCCAATGACCCCCGCAAGCCTCATCGAGCAATACGGCCCGCGCGAATCGATGGAATACGACGTCGTGATCGTCGGCGGCGGCCCCGCCGGGCTGTCGGCGGCGATCCGGCTCAAGCAGCTGGCCGCCGAGAAAGGCAC